>NZ_JAUSLW010000149.1 GCF_030645195.1 Phenylobacterium sp.
GAGGATGCGGACCACCTGGCGTTCCATGTCCTCGAACTGGCGCTTCAGGGTCTCGACGTCGGCGACCTCGAAATTGTAGGCGCTCATCTGGCGCTCGTTCTCGAGAAAGACCTCGCCGTAGCTCATGCCGCGATCGTTGAAGGGCAGGTCGTAGACGTTGTCGACGCCGAACACGTACATGGCCAGGCGCTCGAGGCCGTAGGTCAGTTCGCCGGCCACGGGGTTCACATCCAGGCCGCCGACCTGCTGCATGTAGGTGTACTGCGACACCTCCATGCCGTCGCACCAGACCTCCCAGCCGAGGCCCCAGGCCCCGACCGTGGGGTTCTCCCAGTCGTCCTCGACGAAGCGGATGTCGTGCAGGCGGGTATCGAGGCCGATGGCTTCCAGGCTGCCCAGGTAAAGGTCCTGCAGGTTGTCGGGGTTCGGCTTCAGGATCACCTGGTACTGGTAGTAGTGCTGCAGGCGGTTGGGGTTCTCGCCATAGCGGCCGTCGCCGGGCCGCCGCGAAGGCTGGACATAGGCCGCCCGCCAGGACTTGGGGCCGAGCGCGCGCAGCACCGTGGCCGGGTGCAGGGTGCCTGCCCCCACCTCAACGTCGTGCGGCTGCAGAATCACGCAGCCTTGACGGCTCCAATAGTCGTGCAATTTCAGGATAAGGCCCTGAAATGAAAGCGGCTTGTCGGCGGGCATGGGGGCTGTTTCGCAGGCGCAAAAAAAGTCGGCGGACCATAGGGCCCGCCGACCTTGGCTTCAACCCACGTAGGGCTGTCTTTAGTTGCCCTTGGGAGCCGAGCGCCGCCCGGCGTTGGACAGGGGCTTGTAGAGGGCCCGGTTCTCCGGGGTGTCGGCCACCGGGCCGTTGGTCACCGTGGTGGTGGTGAGCGTGGCCGAGGTGTCGGTGACGGCGCCGGTGGTGGCCATGGGCGTGGTGACGCTGGTGGAGGTGGAGCCGTCCGCCGAGGTGGTGGTCTCGGTCGTCACCGGTTCGCCGCTCGGCGTCATCATCGGCTGGGTCATCGGCGTCTGGGTGTCGGCCGGCGGGCTCATGGTCTGGGCCTGGGCCGCGCCCGTCATCAGGGCGGTGGCGGCGGCGGCGGCGAGAAGGTGCTTGAGGGTCATGGTCATTGCTCCTGGTGGAAGGAATCCCGACGGCCGGGGGCCGCCGGGCAGCCCCGACTATTTCTGTTGCGGTTTCGGCATGACCTGGGTCGCGGGCGCCGTGGTCGGCGTCCCGGCGGTGGCCGAGGCGGGCTGGGCGCTGGCGGCCGCGGCCATGGCGCCCGGCGGCAGCAGCACCTTGTCCACCACGTGGAGGATGCCATTGGAGGCCATGACGTCGGCCTGGACGATGTCGGCGTCGTTGACCTTCAGCGTCGCCCCGCCCTGCAACTCGACGGAAGGGCCGGCCACGGTGGCGGCCTTGCGGGTCGCGCCCTTGAACTCCGACGACGGCACCTTGGCGTTGATCACGTGATAGATCAGCACCTTCTGCAGCTGGGCCTTGTTCTCGGGCAGCATCAGCTTGTCCAGCTCGCCGGCCGGCAGGGCCGCGAAGGCCGCATCGGTGGGGGCGAACACCGTCAGGTTCGGCGTGGTCTTCAGCAGGCCGGTGAGATTGGTGGCCTCGGCGGCCTTCAGGAAGGTCTTGAACTGGCCCGAGGCCCGGGCGGTGGCGACGATATCGCCCGCGGCGGTGACCTTGGGCGCCGCTGTCGGGGCGGCGGGGGCCTCGGCCGCAGGGGTGGCGGCGGGCGGAGTCTTGGCGGCGGGGGTCTGAGCCTGGGCGGCGCCGGCGATCAGGGCCAGGGCGGCGGTCGTGGTCAGAATGGATTTCAGGGTCATACGGTCCTCATGACGGGGTTGAACGGGAGCCCCCTCCGGCCGACGCCTCGAAAAGCTCGGCCTGTCGGGCTGACAGCGCACGGCGGAGCCGGCGGTTGCCCCAGATCACGGGGTCGTGAACACCCAGGCCTGCCCCGCCTCGCCGCCGCCGCCGAGTCCCTTGCGACCATTCCGGAGGCAGGTTGTGCGCAGATTTTGAGCGTGGCCGGCCCCATCTGCTCAGTTCTTGGGCGCCTTTAGTCTTTTCCTTGATCAGAAGTTACCGCGCGCCCTGCGGGACGGCCGCGTCTCGGTAGCGTCGCCTTGCCGTCGGGGGGGCTGAACTCGCGACGGGCGGGAATTCACCACGGGCGTGCCGAGCTAGAGGCTGCGCAGGAGCGAGCGGATGAAACTGATCATGGCGATCGTCAAACCCTTCAAGCTGGACGACGTGCGCGAAGCGCTCGTGGCCGCCGGCGTCGAGGGGCTGACGGTTTCGGAAGTCAAGGGCTACGGCCGGCAGAAGGGGCAGACGGAGATCTACCGGGGCGCTGAGTACCAGGTGAACTTCGTTCCCAAGGTGAAGCTGGAAGCGGTCGTGGACGACAGCGCCGCGGCCAAGGCCGTGGAGGCCGTCAAGGCCGCGGCCGCCACCGGCAAGATCGGCGACGGGAAGATCTTCGTCCTCAATGTCGAGGACGCGGTTCGCATTCGGACCGGCGAGTCCGGCACTGCGGCGCTCTAGAGCGCGGCGCGAACTCATCGGGACAAGGGGATAGACATGAGAACATTCGGAATGAAGCGGCTGGCGGGCCTGATGCTCGCCGCCACCCTGGCCGGGGCGCCGCTGGCGCTGCCCGCCTTCGCTCAGGACGCCGCGCCGCCCGCCGCCGAGGCCGCCGCGCCGGAAGCCGCGGCTCCGGAGGCCGCGCCGGCCGCCGAAGCTCCGGCCGCCGAGGCCGCCGCGCCGCTGTTGGCCCACCAGGTGAAGCTGGAGCTGGATGGCTCGGGCACGGCCTGGATCCTGACCTCCACGGCCCTGGTCCTGCTGATGACCATCCCGGGCCTGGCGCTCTTCTACGGCGGCATGGTCCGCCGCAAGAACGTCATCGCCACGGTGGCCCAGTCCTTCGCCGTCACCTGCGTGGTGACGATCGTCTGGATGGCGATCACCTACGGCATGGCCTTCGGGGTCAACCCGGACGAGACCCTGAACAAGTACATCGGCTCCTTCGACGTGCTGTTCCTCAACGGGGTCACCACCGAGACGGCCTTCTCGGCCGCCAAGGGCCTGCCGGAGATGCTGTGGATCGTCTATCAGATGACCTTCGCCATCATCACGCCCGCCCTCATCGCCGGCGCCTTCGCCGAGCGCATGAAGTTCTCGGCCCTGCTGCTCTTCACCACCCTGTGGGCGATCTTCGTCTACGCTCCCATCTGTCACTGGGTCTGGGGCGGCGGCTGGCTCTCGGGCGCGGGCGTCCTGGACTTCGCCGGCGGCACGGTGGTTCACATCAATGCGGGCGTCGCCGGCCTGATGTGCGCCCTGGTGCTCGGCAAGCGTAAGGGCTACGGCGCGGAGAACATGGCGCCGCACAACCTGGTCTTCACCATGATCGGCGCGAGCCTGCTGTGGGTGGGCTGGTTCGGCTTCAACGCCGGTTCGGAATGGGCCGCCGACGGCATCGCCTCGGCCGCCATGCTGAACACCCAGATCGCGGCGGCCGCGGCCGCCCTGGCCTGGATGGTCGTGGAGTGGGTCGAGCGCAAGAAGCCCGGCATGCTGGGCATGGCCTCGGGCGCGGTGGCCGGTCTGGTCGCCATCACCCCCGCCGCCGGCTTCGTGAACCCGCAAGGCGCCCTGATCATCGGCGTCATCGGCGGCGGCGCGGCCTATGTCGGCGCGGTCTGGCTCAAGCGCCTGCTGAAGTACGACGACAGCCTGGACGCCTTCGGCGTGCACGGGATCGCCGGCATCGCCGGCGCCCTGCTCACCGGCGCCCTGGCCGACCCGGCCATCAACAGCCTGGGCGAAGGCGCCTCGGTGGCCAAGCAGATGCTGGGCATCGGCGCGACCATCGCCTGGTCGGGCGTGGTCACCCTGATCATCCTGTTCGTCTGCAAGTTCACCACCGGCCTGCGTGTCTCGGAAGAGGGCGAAGTCGAGGGTCTGGACCTGTCGCTGCACGGCGAAGCCCTGCACGAATAGTTCGAACCACACCAAGCGTTGGGAACGGGGGTCCTTCGGGGCCCCCGTTTTCGTTTGGGGGTCAGGTGTGACGGTCGCAAGCCATCGCGATGACCTCGGCGACCGCCCCGGCCACCACGTCGGGCCGGTTGATCTGGATATTGTGGCCACTGTCGACGACACGACGGTGGACGCCTCGGCTCGAGAGGGCGGCAAGAGCGTCCTGTCCAGCCTCCAGGGTGGCGAGGAAGGCCTGCGCTTCCTCGGAAGGCAGGGGCGGAGCGATCCGCACCCCGGCTGACAGCACCACCAGGGGCAGGTCGCCCAGCGGGGCCCGGGTGTCCGCGCCACCGGCGGCGCTGGCGGCCTCGATGGCCTCGCATTCCGAGATATGGGTGCGCCAGTAGCCGGGCGTCAGGGCCGCGTCATGTCGATGGGCGTTCACGGCCCCCGGGAGTTGGGCCATCGGCTGCGGGACATATTGCGCGTACTCCGCCAGGCCTGGTCGCAAGGCGCCCGACCGCGCGCAGGCCGCGACATAGCGGAGCTGGTTCAGATAGTTCTTCCAGGCCGGCCGCCAGCTTGGCGCCACGGCCTGCTGGCGCAGGGTCCAGTCGTCGGCGGTGGTGTCCACCAGCACCATGCCCGCGACCTCCTCGGGATGATGGCGGGCGAACCAGCGGGTCTCAAAGCCGCCATTAGAGGCGCCTACCAGGATATAGGGCGGCGCGATCCCGGCGGCCTGCAGCGCGGCGCGCAGATCTCCGACGATGCGCTGCGTCGTGCGGGGGAAAGGGCCGGGATCGCTGAAGCCGAGCCCGGCCCGATCATAGGCGACGACCCGGAAGCTCCGGGCGAGCTCCGATTGCACGCGAGCCCAGACGAGGGTGGTGCTCTGATCGCCGCCACACAGCACCACGGTGGGACGGCCCTCCCCCAGGTCGAGCAGGTTGATCCAGCGACGGCGGCTAATCCGGACCCGCTGTTGCGGCCGGGCGTAGAGGTCGAGGTCTGAGATTGCCATTGAGGTTTCCTTTGGCGCACGGCCGCGCGGCTCCAGCCCACGAGGGGTGGCGCGGCGCGAGAGGTGGAGATGGAGGGGTTCGGCGGCCTGAGACCTGCCGGCCACGGCGAGGCCGCGGATGGGAAACCGGTGCGACGACCGGCTCGTGGTGACGCTAGCTCAGCTTCGGCGTCGCGCCTAGTCCCAGGGCCCGCCGAGGCGGCAGCGCTGGACCCACCAGTCGGGCTTCATGGCCATGATCCGCTCGGCCAGGGTCTCGGCCTCGACCTCGCTCTGGCACAGGGCGAAGCAGGTGGCGCCGGAGCCGGACATGCGGGCGATCAGGGCCTCGGGTTCGTCGGCGAGGGTGGCGAGCACGTCACCGATGGCCGGAGCCAAGGCCACGGCCGGCGCCTCCAGGTCGTTGCGGGTGGAGACCAGCCAGCCGGCCAGCTCCTCGACGCTCTCGAAGGCCTCGGGCATGGGGGGCGGCTCGACCTCGCCGAACGCCCCGCCCGCGTCGAAGCGGCGGTAGACCTCCGGGGTGGAGACCGTCACCCCGGGATTGACCAGCACCGCCTCGAGGATCGGCAGTCCGGGCGCGGGGCTCAGCCGCTCGCCGCGGCCCTCCGCCAGGACCGGACGGCCCCACAGGCAGGCCGCGCCGTCGGCGCCGAGGCTGGCGGCCACCGCCTCCAGTTCGGCGTCGCCCAGGCGGGGCCTCACCTGCTCGCGCATCAGCCGCAGGGCCGCGCCGGCGTCGCTGGAGCCGCCGCCGAGGCCCGCGGCCACAGGCAGGCGCTTGTCGAGGACGAAGGCGTGGGGCGCCTGGGGGCCCTTGGCCGTGGCCAGCAGGGCGCGGGCGGCCCGGAGCACCAGGTTGTCGCCCTCCCCCGCCAGCTGACCGCCGAAGGGGCCGCGCACCCGCAGGTCCAGGGCGTCGCCCGCCTGCAGGGTCACCCGGTCGCCGGCGTCGGCGAAGACCATCAGGGAGCAGAGGGGGTGATAGCCGTCGGCGCCCGGCGCGCCGACGTGCAGGAACAGGTTGATCTTGGCCGGCGCCAGGGTGTCGGCGGCCACGGGCCTACTGCCCGGCGACGCGGGGCGCCTGAGCCGGACCGCTGGGGCCGAGGCCGGAGACGAGCTTGGACTCGACCTCGGTCTTCATCTTGGCCTCGGGATCGAGGGTCAGGACCCGCTTCCACTGGAACTGCGCCTCGGCGCGGCGGCCGATGCGCCAGTAGGCGTCGCCCAGGTGGTTGTTGATGTCGGGGTCGCCGGCTTCCAGCTCGACGGCCTCCTCCAGCTTCTCGACGGCCTTCTTGTAGTCGCCGAGCCGGTAATAGGCCCAGCCGAGGCTGTCGATCATGGCGCCCGACTTAGGGTTGGACGCCACCGCCCGCTGCACCATGGCCAGGGCCTCGGGCAGGTGCTCGCCGCGGTCGATCCAGGAATAGCCGAGATAGTTCAAGAGCTCGCTGTCGTCGGGGCGCAGCTTGAGGGCGGCGCGCAGGTCGGCCTCGCCGTCGGCCCAGCGGCCGGCGCGGTCGTTGGCCACGCCGCGGGCGTACAGCAGCCGCCAGTCGCCGGGGCGGGCGGCGATCACCTCGGTGAGGATCTGGGCGGACTCGGCGAACTTCTCGTTGACCCGCAGCAGGTCGGCCAGGGTCACCTTGGCGTCCAGGTCGCCGGAGGCGGCGGCCTCGCGGGCCATGGTGAGCGCCGTCTCGCTGTCCTTGGCGTTCTGGTAGCTCCAGGCCAGCTTGGAGCGGGCCGCGGCGTATTCCGGCGACCCGGGCTTGGGCTTGCCATAGGCGGCGCGGGCGGAGTCGATGTCGCCGGCGGTCTCCATCAGGTCGCCCACCATCAGCCAGGCTTCGTTGCGGTTGGGGTCCAGGCGCAGGGCCATGCGGAGATAAACGAGGCCTAGCTGATCCTGCTTGGCGGCCATCATGCTGGCGGCCGGCGCCATCAGGGCCTGGGCCGCGCCCTGGCGCAGGGTGGGGGCCGGCGGCGGGCTCTTGCCGGCCGCGGCGCGGGCCTTGGCGGCCAGCAGGACGCTGTTGGCGGGCTCGTCGGCCAGGCCCTTGTCGTAGACGGCCACGGCGTCCAGCCGCTTGCCCCGGCGCTCCAGGAAGCCGCCATAGGCCAGCAGCACCATGTCGCCGGGATTGTCGCCGCCGGTCAGGGCCTTGAAGTCCGTCTCGGCCTCGTCGTAGCGCTTGGCGCGCTCATAGAGGAAGGCCTGGCCCAGCAGGCCGAAATATTCCACGACCTTGTCGTTGCGCAGCTCGGGCCGCACCACCGCGCCCTCGGCGTTTCCGGCCATGGCCGCGGCCCAGGGGGCCAGCAGGGCCGCGGCCCCCTTGTGCGGGAAGCCCATGCCCTCGGGCGCCAGCAGGGCCTGGGCGGGCTTGCCCTGACCCTGGGCGAGGGCCTCCACGGCCTGGACCATGCGGCCCAGACGCTTGGAGGATTCCGAGGCCCCGTCGCCGGTGGGCGCGAGCGCCGCGGCCTTGCTGATGTCGCCGGCCATGACCGCGGCGGTGAAGGCCCGCTCGGCGATCAGGTCGTCGTCGGCGCCGCCGGCCTGGGCCTGTTCGAAATAGGCCGCCGCCTCCGCGCCCCGGCCGTCGTTCAGCGCGCCCTGGCCCGCCAGGAACAGGCCATAGGACGAGCCTCCCAGGTCATCGAGGGCCGCCAGGTCGTCGGGCTGGGTGGCGCAGGCGGCGAGGAGGACGAGGGGGGCGACGCAGGCGAGCAGTTTACGCATGGGCCTGAACCTCAACGCTTTCCTTCCGCGCCGCAAGCTTGGCCAGGGTCTACGCGCCCATTTGCCCTACATGTTCGGATAGTTGGGGCCGTCCCCGCCCTGGGGCGTGGTCCAGTTGATGTTCTGCGACGGGTCCTTGATGTCGCAGGTCTTGCAGTGGACGCAGTTCTGGAAGTTGATCTGGAACTTCGGGTTCTGGCCGGCCTCGTCGTAGAGCACCTCGTAGACGCCCGCCGGGCAGTAGAGGCGCGCGGGCTCCCCGAACCGGGGCAGGTTCACCTCGATCGGGACGCTCGGGTCCTTCAGCTTCAGGTGGGCCGGCTGGTTCTCGTCGTGGTTGGTGGCCGACAGGAAGACGCTGGACAGCTTGTCGAAGCTGAACTCGCCGTCCGGCTTGGGATAGGAGATCGGCTGGTAGTCCTTGGCCAGGCCCGTGGACTGCGCGTCGCTCTTGCCGTGCTTCAGGGTGCCCCAGGGCGACCAGCCGCCGAAGAGGGTGGCGATCATGGCGTCGGCGCCGCCGAGCACCAAGCCCGGGATGGTGCCGAACCTCGACCACAGGGGCTTGAAGTTGCGGACGTTCCACAGCTCCTTGTGGATCGAGGACTTCTTGTAGGCGTCCTCGTAGCTGGTCAGCGCGTCGCCCGAGCGGCCCTCGGAGATGGCGGCGAAGGCGGCCTCGGCGGCCAGCATGCCGCTCTTGACCGCGTTGTGGCTGCCCTTGATGCGCGGGACGTTGACCATGCCGGCCGAGCAGCCCATCAGCACGCCGCCGGGGAAGTAGAGCTGCGGCAGGGACTGGGCGCCGCCTTCGGTGATGGCGCGCGCGCCATAGGCGATGCGCTTGCCGCCCTCAAGGTAACCGCGGATCGAGGGGTGGGTCTTGAAGCGCTGGAACTCGTCGAAGGGCGAGAGCCAGGGGTTCTTGTAGTTCAGGTGCAGCACGAAGCCGATGGCCACGTAGTTGTCCCCGAAGTGGTACATGAAGGAGCCGCCGCCGGTGGCGTTGTCCAGGGGCCAGCCGAAGGTGTGCTGGGTCAGGCCGGGTTCGAACTGGTCGTCCGGAACCTGCCACAGCTCCTTGATGCCGATGCCGAACTTCTGGGGCTCGCGGCCCTCGGTAAGGCCGAACTTGGCCTGCAGCTGCTTGGCCAGCGAGCCGCGGACGCCCTCGCCGATGAAGGTGTACTTGGCGTGCAGCTCGATGCCGGGCTGGAAGTCGGCGGTGGGCTCGCCATCCTTGCCGATGCCGAAGACCCCGGCCACGACGCCCTTCACCGAGCCGTCCTCGTTATAGACCACCTCGGAGGCGGCCATGCCGGGATAGATCTCGACGCCGAGGCTCTCGGCGTGCTGGCCCATCCAGCGGCAGACGTTGCCGAGGGAGGCGATGTAGTTGCCGTGGTTCAGCATCCACTTGGGGAAGGGCAGGAAGCTGATGTCCAGCGCGCCCTGCGGGCCCAGCATCACGAACTTGTCGCGGGTGACCTGGGTCTCCAGGGGGACCCCCAGCTCCTTCCAGTTCGGCAGCAGGTCGTTGAGGCCGCTGGGATCGATCACCGCCCCCGACAGGATATGGGCGCCGACCTCGGAGCCTTTTTCGAGAACCGCGACGGTGATCTCCGTCCCGGCCTGCTCGGCGAGCTGCTTGAGGCGGATGGCGGCCGCCAGGCCCGAGGGGCCGGCGCCGACGATCACGACGTCGTACTCCATGGCCTCGCGTTCGATGACGTCGCTCATGATCCCCATGCTCCGCTGGGCCGTGCGCCAGGGGTTCCCCTCCCCTTGTCCCGCACGGCGTTGATCCGTTGGGCGACTTATCGGAAGCTTATCGATCGGCGGTCAAGGGTGAACTCCGCCGCAGGAACGATTACAAGGGCCCATGACCCCCGCCACGCGCGACCTCAACGCCGAAAGCCTGCTCGCCTTCTGGGCCGAGGCCGGCGTGGACGCCATGCTGCTGGACGAGCCCTTCGACCGCATCGAGGCGGGCAAGTTCGTCCCGCCCAAGCCGCCGGAGCGGATCGTGGCCGCGCCGCCGCCCGCCCAGGGCGCGGTCAAGGCCGGCCCCGACGTCGCCGCCGCCGTGGCCGAGGCCAGGCGCCTGGCGGCGGCTGCCCCGGACCTGGAGGCCCTGAAGGCCGCCATCGAGGCCTTCGACGGCTGTCCGCTGAAGTTCGAGGGCGCCGCGCGCCAGTCGGTCTTCTATCGCGGCGCCACCGACGCCCCCCTGATGGTGATCGGCGAGGGCCCGGGCCAGGAGGAGGACATCCAGGGCGCCCCCTTCGTCGGCCGGGCGGGGCAACTGCTGGACAAGATGTTCGCCGCCGCCGGCCTCACCGACCGGGTGTTCATCACCAACTCGGTGTTCTGGCGTCCCCCCGGCAACCGCAACCCGACGGTGGGGGAGCAGATGGTCTGCGCCCCCTTCCTGGAGCGGGCCATCGAACTGCTGAAGCCCAAGATGCTGCTGCTGGTGGGCGGGCCGTCGGCCAAGTCCATGCTGAAGCGGGAGGAAGGCATCCTCTCCCTGCGCGGCCGCTGGTTCGAGTGGAAGTCGTCCGACGGGGCCATAGAGCTGCCGGCCATGCCCACCCTGCACCCGGCCTTCCTGCTGCGGCAGCCGGGGGCGAAAAAGAAGGCGTGGAGTGACCTGCTGACGCTCACCGAGCGCCTGGATCGGCCCGAACGTCCTTAACAAAACCCTTCGCGCGCGAACCCGCTTTCCCTTTTCAGATAAGGGCTTTAAAGGTCGCCGGTCATTGGAAGTAGGGCCACGCCAGGCTCGCGAAGACGCGGCGGCGTGGAAGTGGGCATGACGCAGACCAAGCGCGTGCGGATCGCGGCCCTGGCCCTGATCTGCGCCACCATCGCGGGGAAGGCGCTGGCCGGCAGCCCGCAAGTCCTGACGCCCGCCGACGCGCAGGGCTACGCCCGGGCCTTCGAATCCGTCGACCGCGGCGATTTCATCGACGCCACCATGCAGAGCATCGAGCTCAGCGACCCCTCGCTCTCCGGCTACATCACCTATCGCGGCCTGATGCACCCGACGGCGCACAAGTCGAACTTCGACGAACTGTCGGGCTGGCTGTCACGCTACGCCGACCTGCCGGTGGCCGAGCGGATCTATACCCTGGCCAGCAAGCGCAAGACGCCGGACCTGCCCCCGCCCGTGGTTCCCGGCCTGACCGGGGTCGACTGGAGCAAGATCGAGCTGGTGCCGCCCGGCTCCGGCGGACCCTTCGACGCCGACAACGCCCGCCTGGCCCGCGAGGCCTTCTATTCGGGCGATTCCAAGCGCGCCCTGGACCTGGCCCGCGCCGTGAACGAGCGCTGGATCGCCGGCATGGCCGCCTATCGCCTGCGCCACTACGACCAGGCCGAGACCTATCTGTCGCAGCTGGCGCAGGACACCGACCAGGATATCTGGGTCCGGTCCGGCGGCGCCTATTGGGCCGCCCGCGCCGCTGAGGCGCGCGGCGCCTCGGACCGGGCCGCCACCTATCTTCGCCAGGCGGCCGGCTCGCCCCAGACCTTCTACGGCATGATCGCCGAGCGTCAGGTGGCCCTGCGCGGCCTCGGCCCCGCCCTGCCCCTGTCGGAGGCCCAGCCCTACCAGCCCCGCGCCCGCCAGGTGATCAAGGCCTCCTATGGCGGCCCCACCGCCGAAGTGGCCCGCATGATGGCCGACGACGTCCGCGCCCACCGCGCCGCGGCCCTGGCCCAGATCGGCCGGGTGGCGGAAGCCGGCCAGGAGCTGCGCGCCGGCCTGGCGCTGGCCCGCACCGCCGAGGAACGCGCCCGCTGGGGCCAGCTGGCCGCGGTGATCAATGCGGGCCTGGCGCAGGACATGGCCGCCGCCGGCCCCGCCCGCCGCCGCGGCGAGCCCGACTATCCGACCCCCAATCTCAATCCCCGCGAGGGCTTCAAGATCAGCAAGGCCCTGGTCTACGCCATCGTGCGCCAGGAAAGCCGCTTCAACCCGGGCGTGGTCTCGCCGGCCGGCGCCGTGGGCCTGATGCAGCTGATGCCCGACACCGCCGCCCACGCCACCGGCAACGCCCGCCTGCGCGACGACATGAGCCCGCTGTTCGACGCCGGCTACAATCTCAAGGTCGGCCAGGACTACGTGGCCTGGCTGATGGACCAAGGGGTCGGATACGACATCCTGCGCACCGTGGCGGCCTATAACGGCGGCCCCGGCACCCTGCAGAAGACCGCCCAGATGCTGGGGGAGGACGACGAGAGCCTGATGGTCATCGAGTGCATGCCCGCGCCGGAGACCCGCAACTATGTCGAACGCGTCATGGCCGCCTACTGGACCTACCAGAGGAAGTTCGGCCAGGAGTCCCGCACACTGGACGCGCTCGCCAGCGGCCAGAAGTACATCGACGCCCGCTGGGACGCCCCGCTGCCCCAGCCCGTGCTGAAGACCGAGGTCGCCGCCGACGACGAGGACGACACCGACGCCAAGACCAAGGCCGGCAAGAAGGCCAAGCGCTCCAAGCGCGGCTGAGCCATCCGGCCCGCGACGGCCAAGTTCAGCCCTCATTCTGCGATTAGCTCTGCGCCGCGCGCCCATCTGGCCTAAAGCGGTCCACGACGCGCACCCGTCCACGGAGGCCAGATTGAGCGAGACACCCCGCAAACGCCTGCCCCTGCGCTGGCTGAGCCTGGCCGAGATCGTGGGCGTGGTGGCCGTGGTGGTGGCCGTGCTCGGCTATTGGGATTCCCACCGGGAACGCACCCAGGAGGCCCGCGAGAAGGCCCTGGCCGCCCGCGAGCGTCAGGTGGAAGTCCGCGCCGCCGCGCTCAAACAGACCTTCCTGATGACCGGGGCGGCGGAAAGCTCGGGCGAGCGGATCCGACTGGCCTCCCTGCGGCCCGAGCAGGTGATCCAGACCCAGAGCGTCTGGTTCCCCAAGGCGATCCGCGCCGACAGCCTGGAGACCACCGGCAATCCGCGCCTGGAGGCCGGCTGGATCGAGGACGGCCTGCGCAAGGCCAAGACCAAGACCGGCCGCGTGCCGGTGGGGGTGCTGACCGTGTTCTTCGAGGACGGCCAGACCAAGACCGACCGGGCCGTCTACTGGGTCGGCTACAGTCTGCGTCCTCGCACCCTGCGCGGCGACAGGCTGGAGCTGGAGGGCCTGTCCCTGGCCCGCCGCGGGGTGGCGGGCGACCTGCAGGCCGCCGCCGACAATCTCTGGGCCGCGCGCTGACGCTCAGTCCGTGGGACCGTCCCGCGCGCCTCGGATGAGCTGGACGCAGTCCTCCAAGCCCCGCCCGGCCGTGTCCACCGTGAGGTGGTCGCGATCCCAGGGATGGGGGGCCGCCGCCGTCACCGCCGCCCAGTCGGGCAGGACCAGGCCCGGAACCTCGCTCGCCCGCGTCTCCACCCGCCAGCGGTGCTCGGCGGGGTCAGAGCACAGGACCTCCACCTCCAGGACTCGCGCGCCGGCCGCCAGGCCCGCCGCGCGCCAGGCGTCCCGGGTCACCTTGCGATCATTGACGCTGTCGGCGACGACATCGCGGCCCAGGCGCAGATTGTCGCCCGCCACCGCATAGGCCGCGCGATAGCTGACGTCCTTCAGGTCGCCGGGCACGACGCCGGACTCCCGGATCGCCTGGTCCATGGAATCGACCCGCAGCCAGACCGCGCCGGACTCCTGGGCCAGCCGCCGGGCGAGGGTGGACTTGCCGCTGGCGGGCAGGCCGGAGAGGACGATCAGGGTGGCCATGGTTCCGCCCAGCCTACGCCCCACGATCCGCCGCTGTCGACGTCGGCCCCCGGCGCTCTCGATTCAAGGGCTTGAGCGGGTTGCGGGCGGAAAACCGCTTCGCACTTTTCCTCAACCCGCTCTAAGGACCGCCGATGACCGTCACCCTCACCGAGGCGTCCGCCGCCCAGGAGCCGCTGCTCCAGAACCTGATCCAGCTCTATACCCACGACTTCTCGGAGTTCTGGGCCGGCACGCCCCATGGCGACCTGCTGGCCGACGGCCGGTTCCCGCCCTACCCCCTTGATCCCTACTGGAACGCGCCCAACTGGTCGGCCCACCTGATCTGGAACGACGGCGGCCTGGCGGGCTTCGCCCTGGTCAACGACTACGCCCATGGCCCGGTGGCGGCAGACCGCAGCGTGGCGGAGTTCTTCATCGTGCGGAAGCACAGGGGCGGTGGGGTCGGACGCCGCGCGGCCGAGCTGGTCTTCGATCTGCACGCCGGGTCCTGGGAGGCTGCCGTGGCGCGCAAGAACCTCCCGGCGCTCGCCTTCTGGCGGCGGACCATCGCCGGGGCCGAGCGGGCGGCCAACCTCCAGGAGACCGACGTCCACACCGACCGCTGGAACGGCCCGATCCTGCGCTTCGACTGGCGCTAGACCCTGACCGTTTCAGATGGACTCATCTGAAACGGCAAGAAGTGTCTAGATTCAATAATTTAGAGCACATCGGGCGGCGGAACCGGTATCCACTTCCGCCTGACGTGCTCTAGGTTCTGTTGACGAAATGTCTGACCCACAGCCGAGCGGCTGCGACGAGTATGAAGCCGATATAGCTGTCGGCGGTCTTGTCGTATCGGGTGGCCAGTCTTCGGCTGTGCTTGAGCTTTGAGAAGCAGCGCTCGACCAG
>NZ_JAUSLW010000150.1 GCF_030645195.1 Phenylobacterium sp.
CGGCGCCCTAAGGAACCCCCCTCGCGCGATCCGGTGGATCGGGCCCAGGTGGCGGAATTGGTAGACGCGCTGGCTTCAGGTGCCAGTGGCTTAACGGCCGTGAAGGTTCGAGTCCTTTCCTGGGCACCATCCCTCTCCCTATATGGGAGAGGATCTAGTTTGCGCCGGAGCGAGGCGACCTTGGCGAATCATCTGCACATCGGCGATTTACCCAAGGGCGCCTTCGCCGGCGCGACCTCGGTCGCGGTCGATTCCGAGACCATGGGCCTGCGGCTCGGCCGCGACCCGCTCTGCGTGGTGCAGATCTCCGACGGCAGGGGCGACGCCCATCTGGTCCAGTTGGACCGGTCGACCTATGACGCCCCGAACCTCAAGGCCCTGCTGACCGATCCGGCGGTGACGAAGATCTTCCACTTCGGCCGCTTCGACATCGCCATGTTCTATCTGCACCTGGGCGTGGTCACGGCCCCGGTCTACTGCACCAAGATCGCCTCGAAGCTGGCGCGGACCTATACCGACCGCCACGGCCTGAAGGACGTCTCCAAGGAGCTGGCCGGGATCGACATGTCCAAGGCCCAGCAGAGCTCCGACTGGGGCGCCGCCAAGCTGAGCGACGACCAGATCGCCTACGCCGCCTCCGACGTCCTGCACCTGCACGCCCTGCGGGACCGCCTGGACGCCATGCTGGCGCGCGAGGGCCGCGACCACCTGGCGCGCGCCTGCTTCGACTTCCTGCCTCACCGCGCCCTGCTCGATGTGGCCGGCTGGGAAGAGGTCGACATCTTCGCCCATATGTGAGGCCGCGGTGACCGCCGCCTTCGCCGAGGGGACCTATCCCCAGCTCAGCGCCGACTTCGAGCGCTGGCGCAAGCGCTCGCGGCTGATCCGCCGGCTGCGGGTCATCCTGCCGGCGATCATCGGCCTGATCCTCCTCTCCATGGCGGGCTTCGTGATCCAGACCACGATCGCCGGGTCCAAGGACAAGCCGCAGGACGCCGACGCGCCCATCCAGCTGGTCAATCCCCGCTTCCTCGGCCGCGATGACAAGGGCCGGGCCTTCGTGCTCACCGCCAAGGTCGCGGTGCGAGATCCCAAGGACTATCAGCGGGTCATGCTGGACACCCCGATGCTGATCCTCGACGAGGAGGGGCCGCGCCCCACCCGGATCTCGGCCAAGGCCGGGGTCTATCGCGAAGACAAGCGGGTGCTGAATCTCGAGGGGGGCGTGAAATTGAACGGCGGGGACGTGAATTTCTCCACCGCCACCTCCATCTTCAATACCGCGACTGGCGAGCTGGAGGGCGCGGGCGAGATCCGGGGCGCCGGCGCGCTTGGAGAAATCATCGCGAAGTCCTATGGCGTTTACGACAAGGGCGAACGCATGGTGTTCAAGGGCGGCGTGCATACGCGCGTCGAGTCGCACTAGACTTTCGAACGGCATGGGCATGATCAGGCTAGCGACGATGAAGCATTGGGCGATGGGCGCACTGGCCTGCGGGCTGCTGATGGCCGGACCGGCCGCGGCGCAACTGGCGCAGAACTCCGACGCGCCGGTGGACATCACCGCCGACGAGCTGGAAGTGATCAACGCCCAGTGCCTGGCCACCTATTCCGGCGGCGCCGAGGCGCTGCAGGACACGGTGCGCCTGCGGGCTGACGTCCTGAAGATCTTCTACAAGCCCAATCCCTCGGCCAAGCCGGGCGGAACCGGCCAGGCCGGGGCCAGCTGCGGCAACCAGCTCGACCGCATGGAGGCCACCGGTTCGGTCTACTATGTCACCCCTCAGCAACGAGTGCGCGGCGACGCGGCGGTCTATGACGCGGTGGCCGACACCATCACCATCACCGGTGACGTGGTGGCCGCCCAGGCCCAGAACGTCCTGCGGGGCTCCAAGCTGGTGATCAAGGTCTCCACCGGCGACGCCCAGATGCAGAGCGGCGTGAAGGGCCGCAACAAGCCCGGCCGGGTGCGCACCGTCATCTATCCCAAGCAGCAGGCGGGACAGCCCGCCGCGCGGCGCTAGGGGCCGGGGTGAAGTCCGAAAGCTTCGTCGCGCTCCCCGGTCTCGCCGGCGAGGGGCTGGTGGTCGATAATATCGGCAAGTCCTTCCGTGGGCGCCCGGTGGTGAAGGGCGTGACGCTGCGCCTGCGCCGCGGCGAGGTCGTGGGCCTCCTGGGCCCCAATGGCGCGGGCAAGACCACCTGCTTCTACATGATCACCGGCCTGATCCCGGTGGACTACGGCGCGATCTATCTCGACGGCGAGAACATCACCGCCCAGCCGATGTACCAGCGCGCCCGCATGGGCGTCGGCTACCTGCCGCAGGAGACCTCCATCTTCCGGGGGATGACGGTGGAGGAGAACGTCATGGCGGTGGTGGAGCTGCGGGCCAAGGACATTGACCAGGCGCGGACCACCGTCACCCAGCTGCTCACCGACCTGCACATCGAACATCTGCGCAAGGCGCCGGCCATCTCGCTCTCCGGCGGCGAGCGCCGCCGGGTGGAGATCGCCCGGGCGCTCGCCAGCGAGCCCTCCTTCATGCTGCTGGACGAACCCTTCGCCGGCATCGATCCGCTGGCCATCTCCGATATTCGCGAGGTGATCGCCTTCCTGAGGAGCCGGGGCATCGGCATCTTGGTCACCGACCACAATGTCCGGGAGACCCTGGACATCATCGATCGCGCGGCCATCATCCATGCGGGCGAGGTGCTGTTCGAGGGCACGCCGACGGAGATCGTCGACGATCCCGAGGTCCGCCGCGTCTATCTGGGCGAACGCTTCGGCTGATCCGGCGCAAGCGGCCTCCAAGGCCGCGACACTCCTGGCCTGGTTCGAGCGCTACAAGCCTGCATCCCCCAAAATAGGGGAAAAAATCATGGTTAACCAAAAGGTCGCGGCCCGGTTAACCAATCACTCGTGAATGCGCGCCTAGCCTGTCCAGCAAGAAACAGGCCAGGAGGCGATTTTGGCGCTCGGCGCGCGTTTAGAGATGCGGCAAGGCCAGGGGTTGGTGATCACCCCCCAGCTGCAGCAGGCCATCAAGCTGCTGCAGCTCTCCAACATGGA
>NZ_JAUSLW010000156.1 GCF_030645195.1 Phenylobacterium sp.
CGAAGACACGCCGCCCGCCGGCGCAAGTCAATCATTCAACAGTGAATGAACGTTGACATGCGAGCCGGAACCGGCTGGTTTCCCGTTCATCTTTGAAGACCCGGCGCGTCGCGCCATACTCAGGGTTCCAACCTCGGGGAAGGGATTCCATGCCGACCGCGCTGAAGACCAAGGCCGCCGGCAGGACCCGCGCCCAGAAGAGCTTCGAGACCAGCGAGCGAATCCTCGATGTCGCCGAGGCCGAGTTCTCCCGCCACGGCTTCGATGGCGTCACCCTGCGGGCGGTGGCCAAGAAGGCCAAGGTCGACACCGCCCTGCTGCACTACTACTTCGATTCCAAGAAGGGCCTGTTCGACGCCGTCTTCCTGCGCCGCGCCGAGGTGCTGAACAGGGACCGCATGGAGGCCATGGACCGCTACGAGGCCGAGGCCGGCGACAACGTCACCGTCGAGGGCGCGGTGGCGGCCTTCCTCAATCCGGTTCTGGAGCGCTGCGCCAACGCCGGTCCCGAATGGCGCGCCTATTTCGCCCTGATCGGGGTGGTGAACAACACGCCCGTCTGGGGCGGCGAGACCATGACCCGCTATTTCGATCCCGTTATCCACCGCCTGATCCGGGTGGTCCGCCGGGCCCTGCCCTATGCGCGGGAGGAGGACCTGTTCTGGTCCTATCACATGCTCTCGGGCAGCCTGACCCTGACGCTCGCCGAGACCGGCCGCATCGACACCCTCTCCGGCGGCCTCTGCCGCTCGGCGGACATCGCCGCGGTGACCCCGCGGATGATCGCCTATGCGGCCGCGGGGTTCCGGGCTGTGTGCAAGAGCTAGCTCAGGCCATAGGGCCGGTAGGGCCCATAGATCAGCTGCTCGAAGACGCCCATGCCCTTGATGGGGTCCTCGCCCGGCGTGGAGAAGGTCACGCGGCTGAGCGCCTGGATGTGCCAGTTCTCGAGGCTGGCCATGTTCGTGGCGCCAAGGTCGATGTCCTCGCGCGCCACCACCAGGTCGCCCTTGTAGCCGCCGTGCCGCCAGTCGGGATGGCCGTAGCCGATGCCCCGCATCAGGAAGGTCAGGAAGGGCTCGAACTTCACGCTGGCCGATCCCTGGGCGAGCGGGATGTTCAGCGTGCCGCCCTGGGCGTGGCGGGTGCCCGGGATCATGGCGACGTCGTCGATCTTCGCATGCTCGCTGTGATAGCCGCCGCCCTCGCCCGCGCCGTCGGGCAGGATCACCGCCCGGGTGTTCCAGGGCGTGCCGTCCGGGTCGGCGTTGACGTGGAAGAAGACGCTGCGGTCGGCGAAGTTCAGCGGCGTCCACTGCCAGAAGAAGCCGCCGATGGTCTGGGGCACGGCCGGCTGCGGATCGGGCGCGCCGATCGGCCGGATGCCCCAGGAGCGGTCGCGGGTGCCGACGCTGCCGGCCGCCAGGGTGACGCGCTTGCCGTCCACCTCGATCCAGCCGGTGCAGCGCACGTTCTGGGTCAGGCGGGTGTAGTCCATGAAGGCGCGGGGTCCGTTGCGGCGGGTGAAGCGCGGCTCCTCGATGGGGAAGGTGCGCCCCTCGAAGATGAGCTCGGCGGCGATGCCCTCTGAAGGCGCCACGCTTACCTTGAGCTTTTGCAGCGGCTCCAGCACCTCGATGGCGATGGGGCCGCAGGCGAGCTCCATCCGCTCGCTGTTCAGCACCCGGGACACGTGCAGGCAGTGCTCCACCCCGTCGCGGACCACGGCGAAGTGGGCGTCGGCCACGTTGAGGTTGGGATAGACCCCGAAGGCGATGGCGAAGAACTCGGTCCCGTCCGGCTGGTAGCCGTTGAAGAAGTAGCGATCGTAGAAATTTCGGTCGGTGCCCGAATAGGCGATGGGATCCGGGGTCTGATGGATCGGGAAATCGTCGGCCTTGGTGAGCATCGGGTATCCTCCGGGGCGCGTGTTTTCGTTGTCGGTATTGCCGCCGCGCGTGTCAGGGCAGTATCAAGTGAACAAAGATAACAAGACAAGGGAGAGCGTCGATTGCTGACCTAACGTAAGCTTACGTAGGGGCGACAAGCGACCAGGCCAGATGAGCGCAGCCGACATGACATTTTCGCAGCTCACGGTCGCTCAAGGCCCCTCGAGCGCCCGGTGAGCCATCCCCTCGAACCCCGCATCGCCGCCTATATCGCCACCCAGATGCCGCAGGCGACCGACGTGGCCGTCCGTGACCTGGCCCGCATCTCCGGCGGCGCCTCGCGGGAGACCTATCGCTTCACGGCGTCCTGGACGCAGGACGGCCAGGCCCGCGAGCGCAAGCTGATTCTGCGCCGCGACCCGCCCGCCAGCCTGATCGACACCGAGCGGCGGATCGAGTTCGAGGCCTATCGCGCCTTCCACGGCACAAGCGTGCCGGCGCCGGAGATGCTGTGGCTGGAGGAGGGTGACGGGCCGCTGGACCACCCCTTCTTCATCGCCGCGGAGATCGCCGGCTTCCAGGCCGGTCCCGGCCTGCTGTGGGCCGAGCCCTATCTCGACACCCACGCCAGGCTTGGGGAGCGCAAATGGACCATCCTGGGCGAGATCGCCAAGGCCGACCCCGTGGCCAACGGCCTGGCCCAGGTGATGCCCGCCGTCGCCGCCGAGGACTGCTGGAACCGTGAGCTGACCTACTGGGAAGACGTCCTCGACGCCGACGAAGCCGAGCCCCTGCCGATCATCCGGGCCGCCATCCGCTGGCTGCGGGCCAATCCGCCGCCCCCGGCCCAGAAGGTCGGCGTGGTGCATGGCGACTACCGCACCGGCAACTTCCTCTATGACACCGAGGGGCAGATCCACGGCATCCTCGACTGGGAGATGGCCCACCTGGGCGATCCCCTGGAGGACCTGGGCTGGAGCCTCAACCCCATCTGGTCCTTCGGCCGGGGCCTGGCCGGCGGCCTGCTGCCCCAGGACCAGGCCGTGGCCATCTGGGAGCGGGCCAGCGGCCTCGCGGCCGATCCCGCCGCCCTGCACTGGTGGACCCTGTTCAACTGCGTGAAGGGCCAGGCGATCTGGGTCTCCAGCGCCCGGGCCTGGCTGGACGGCGGCAACCGCGAACCCATCATGGTCTATCCCGCCTGGGCCATGACCAACGCCCAGGACCGGGCGGCGCTGCAAGTCATGGGGCGGCTATGATCCCTTCGGTTCCCGCGGTCCTCGTCGACCTCGCCGGCAAGGTGATGGCCAACGCCATGCCCGACGCCAACCCCACCGACCGGGCCGCGACGCTCGGGCTCTCGGCCATGCTGATGGGTCTGGCCGCCGAGGCCTGGGACGGGGCGGCCCACAACCTGGTGATGGAGAACCGGGCGATCCGGGGTCTGCTCGCCCGAGGCGCGGCCTATGTCCCGCCGCCGGAGGAGCGGGCCGAGGACGATTTCCGGCTCTCGGCCCTAGCGGCGGAGAACGCCCGGCTGCGGGCGGCCCTGATCACCCTGCAGATCGCCGTCGAGGGCCGCGACGGCGCCATGAACGAGGCCATCTGGGCCGAGCTGCGGGCCTCCACCGAGCGCCGCAAGCAGCAGGGTTCCGCCGTTTAGGCCACCACCACCCGCGGCGCGCCGGCCTCCAGGCGTCCGACGACGGTGGCGGAGGCGAAGCCGCGGCTGCGCACCAGGTCCAGGATGTCGGCCGCCCGGCCCGGGGCGACGGCGATCAGCAGGCCGCCACTGGTCTGGGGATCGCAGAGGATGTCGCGCCGCCATTCGGGCAGATCGCCCTGGGTCTCCACCGCCTCGCCATAGCTGGCCCAATTGCGCACCGAGGCGCCGGTGCGGACCCCGTCGCGGGCCAGGGCCTCGACGCCGGCCAGCAGGGGCGGGGCGTCGGCCTCGATCATGGCCATCAGGCCCGCGCCACGGCACATCTCCAGGGCGTGACCCAGCAGGCCAAAGCCGGTGACGTCGGTCACCGCGCTGACGCCGGCCGCGCCGGAGAGCTCGGCGCCCACGGCGTTGAGCTGGGTGGTGGATGCGATCAGGGCCTCGTAGCCGCCCGTCGGCATCCGCTCCTGCTTGAAGGCCGCGCTCAGCACACCGACCCCCAGGGGCTTGGTGAGGATCAGGACGTCGCCGGCCCGGGCGGTGCGGTTGGTGAGCACCCTGTCGGGATGCACCAGGCCCAGCGCCACCAGGCCGTAGATCGGCTCGACGCTGTCGATGGAGTGGCCGCCCGCGATGGGCACGCCGGCCGCCGCGCAGACCGAGGCGCCGCCGGCCAGGATGGCGCCGATGGTCTCCACCGGCAGCTGGGCCACCGGCATGCCGACGATGGCGAGCGCGAAGATCGGGGTCGCCCCCATGGCGTAGACGTCCGACAGCGCATTGGTGGCGGCGATGCGGCCGAAGTCGAAGGGATCGTCCACCACGGGCATGAAGAAGTCGGTGGTGGCCACCAGGGCCTGGCTGTCGTTCAGCCGCCAGACCGCGGCGTCGTCGGAGGTCTCGGTTCCCACCATCAGGTTGGGGAAGACGCCGGCCGCCGGCATCTTGGCCAGGATCTCCCGCAGCACCGAGGGCGCCAGCTTGCAGCCGCAACCGCCGCCATGGGCCAGGGAGGTCAGGCGGACGGGAGCGGTCATGCGGGATCCTTCGGCTTTAGCGGTCGCGGGCAAACGGTATATAGGCCTGCCGGCCCCAGCATAGGGGCGATGGAGCAGCAAGGGCATGGCCCGCATCCTGGTGACCGAGGCCGTCGATCCCGCCGCCCTGGCGGCCTATGACGCGATCATCGACGTGCGCAGTCCAGGCGAGTTCGCCCTGGACCATGTGCCGGGCGCCATCAACCTGCCGGTGCTGGACGACGCCGAGCGGGCGGAGGTGGGCGCGATCTATGTCCAGGAGAGCCGCTTCAAGGCCAACCGCATCGGGGCGGCCTATGTGGCGGCCAATATCGCCCGGCACCTGCGCGGCGCCCTGGCCGACAAGCCGCTGGAGTTCCGGCCCCTGATCTACTGCTGGCGGGGCGGTAACCGCTCCAACGGCATGGCGACCATCCTCTCGCAGATCGGCTGGCGGACCACGGTGCTCACCGGCGGCTACCGCACCTATCGGCGCTGGGTGAGCGAGCAGCTCTATGACGCCGATCCGGCCTGGCGGCTGGTGCTGCTGGATGGCGGCACGGGGTCGGGGAAGACGCAGATGCTGGGGAGGCTGGCGCGACGGGGCCTGCAGGTCCTGGACCTGGAGGGCCTGGCCGAACACCGGGGCTCGCTGTTCGGCGGCTTCCACGGCCAGACCCAGCCCAGCCAGAAGATGTTCGAGAGCCGGCTGCTGGCGACCCTCCTGACCCTGGACCCGGCAAGGCCGGTGGTGGCCGAGGCGGAGTCCAGCAAGATCGGCGACCGCATGGTGCCCCCGACTCTCTGGCGGGCCATGGAGGTCGCGCCGCGCATCGAACTGACGGCCGAACCCGCCGCGCGGGCGGCCTATCTGGCGGCCACCTATGGCGACGTGGTGCCCAGCGACCTGGAGGCGGCCTTCGCCCGCCTGCCCACCTATCCCGGCCAGAAGCGGCTGGAGAACTGGCGCCGGCTGGTGGCCGACGGGGCCTATGCCGAGCTGGCCCAGGCCCTGATCGAGCTGCACTACGACCCGGCCTACCGGCGCTCGGCCAAGAAGGAAACCCGCGCCGGCCTGGGCTCGGTGGCCATGGGCGACCTCTCCGACGCCGCCCAGGAGGCCGCCGCGGAGGTGGTCGCGCGGCTGGCGGCGGCAGGTTCAGCCGCTTGATCCGCGGCCCGAACACGACCCTCGACTGCAACGGGCCCCGCGGACTCGGTTAGCGTGGTGGCGAAGAGCGCTTTAGGGGCCAAGCTAGGGCGCATGCGACTCGCCTCCCCGGGGCGGGCCAGGGAGGCGAGAGTTTGAGAACGGCGCAGGACGTCCTGGCCCTCAGCGAGGTGCGGTACCGTCTGATCACCGAGCAGATCACCGACGTGGTGTCCTGCTGCGACGCCCAGGGAATCCTGACCTTCGTCTCGCCCTCCGCCGAGGCCCTGTTCGGCTACCGCCCCGAGGAGCTGCTGGGCAAGGAGTCGGTGGTGGTGGTCCATCCCGACGACCAGAGGGCGGTGCGCAAGTCCATCATCGCCTATCTCTCCGCCGGTCCGGGCGCGACGCCGCCACGGGTCGAGTACCGCGCGATCCGCAAGGACGGCCGCCAGATCTGGATCGAGTCCTGCCCCATCGCCGTGCGCGATCCGAACACCGGCGAGCTGATCGAGCTGCAGGACTGCACCCGGGACGTCACCGCCCGCAGGGAAGCCGAAGAGGCGTTGGCCCGCAGCGAGGAGCGCTATCGGTTGCTGGCCGAGAACGCCACGGACATGATCCTCTGCTACGACCCGCTCGGGGTGTTGAGCTACGTCTCGCCCTCGGTGCGGCGGATGGGCTACGAGCCCGAGGAGCTGGTGGGCCAGCGCACCATCAGCTTCCTGCACCCCGACGACCTGGCCCGCGTGGTGGCCGAGTTCAAGGCCTACGCCGCCGCCCCGCCCGGCGCCGAACCCATCCGCTACCAGCATCGCGGCTACCGCAAGGACGGGAGCCTGCTCTGGCTGGAGGCGATCTCCAAGGCGATCCACGACCCGCAGACCGGCGTCCTGCTGGGCTTCCAGGACGTGGTCCGCGACATCTCCGACCGCAAGGCGCTGGAGGACGACCTGGGCGCCGCCCGCGACGCCGCCGAGGCGGCGGTGGTGGTGAAGTCCGCCTTCCTGGCCAATATGAGCCACGAGATCCGCACGCCGCTCACCGCCATCCTGGGCTTCTCGTCCCTGCTGGCCCAGCGCCCGGGATTGGACGCCCTGGGCCGACAGCACCTGGAGCGGATCCGGGCCGGCAGCCAGGCCCTGCTGTCCATCGTCAACGACGTGCTCGACTTCTCCAAGCTGGAGGCCAACCAGGTGGAGATCGCCCCCCAGCCGGTGGCCATCGCCAAGACCACCGAGGAGGTGCTGGCCCTGTTCCAACCCCAGGCGGAGGCCAAGGGGCTGGAGCTGGTCTTCGAGACCGACGGGGTGCTGCCCGATCACCTGATGGCGGACCCCGACCGGCTGCGGCAGATCCTGTTCAACCTGATCGGCAACGCGGTGAAGTTCACCGAGGCGGGCTCGGTGCGCCTGAAGGTGGCCTACGCCCCCGACCTGCAGCGGTTGCACCTGTTCGTCGCCGACACCGGGGCGGGAATGGACGCCAGCCAGACGGCCCGGCTGTTCCAGCGCTTCTCCCAGGTGGACGCAGCCTCCACCCGCAAGCACGGCGGCACGGGCCTGGGCCTGGCCATCTGCAAGGGTCTGGCCGAGGCCATGGGCGGCGGGGTCGGCGTCGAGAGCACGCCGGGCCGGGGCTCGGTCTTCCACGTCTACCTCCGGGCCCCGGTCACCGACCTGGCCGGATCGGCCGAGCTTGCGTCCGAGGCGGCGCCGGCCGACGACCTGAGGGTGCTGGTGGTGGACGACAACGACGTCAATCGCGAGCTGGCCCGCCTGCTGCTGGAGTCCTTCGGCGTCCAGGTCTCGGAGGCCCGCGACGGGGAGCAGGCCCTGGCGCTGGCCCAGGCCGGGCCTGTGGACCTGATCCTGATGGACATCCGCATGCCCCGGCTGGACGGTCCGGCCACCCTGCGCCGGCTGCGGGCCCAGCCCGGCCCCAACCAGGGCGTCCCGGTCCTGGCCTTCAGCGCCGACGCCGACCTGGAGGGCGCGCCCTGGGCCCACGAATTCGACGGCCTGGTCCGCAAGCCCATTGTCGCCGCCGACCTGCTGGCGGAGATCGGACGCTGCCTGGAGGCGGCGGGGGGCTGAACCTCAAATCTTGCGGTCGGTCCAGTAGGCGTCGCGCAGGACGCGCTTGTAGAGCTTGCCGGTGGGCAGGCGCGGCATCTCGGCGATGAAGTCGATGGAGCGCGGGGCCATGTAGTGGGCCAGCCTCGCCTTCGCATAGGCCAGCAACTCCTCGGCCAGCTCGTCGGAGGGGGCGTGGCCGGCGGCGGGTTCGATCACCGCCTTCACCGCCTCGCCCATCTCCGGGTGGGGCACGCCGAACACCGCCACGTCGGCCACCTTGGGGTGGGTCACCAGCAGGTCCTCGATGGCCTGGGGATAGATGTTCACCCCGCCGGAGATGATCATGAAGGCCTTGCGGTCGGTGAGGTAGAGATAGCCGTCCTCATCGAGATAGCCGACGTCCCCCAGGGCGTTCCAGTTGGGGTGTTTCGGGTGGCGCGCGTCGGCGGTCTTGGCCGGATCGTTGTGGTACTCGAAGGTCGGGGTCTCGCGCTCGAAATAGACCAGGCCGGTCTCGCCCACCGGCAGCTCGGCGCCGTTCTCGTCGCAGATGTGCAGGACGCCCAGCGCCGCGCGGCCCACCGAGCCGGGATGCTCCAGCCAGTCCTCGCTGGTGATGAAGGTCGAGCCCGAGCCCTCGGTGCCGGCGTAGTATTCGTAGAGGATCGGCCCCCACCACTCGATCATCTGGCGCTTGACCTCCACCGGACAGGGGGCTGCGGCGTGGATGGCGACCTGGTGGCTGGAGAGGTCGTGGCGGGCCCGAGCCTCTTCCGGCAGCTTCATCATGCGGACGAACATGGTGGGCACCCACTGGCTGTGGGTGACGCCGTATTTCTCGATGAGGGCCAGGGCCTGTTCGGCGTCGAAGCGCTCCATCATCACCACCGTGCCGCCGAAGGATTGCACGCTCAGCACATAGGCGAGCGGGGCGGCGTGGTAGAGCGGGGCGGGGGAGAGATAGACGCTGTCGGCGGTCAGGCCGTAGCGGTTGACCGCCTGGCGGGCCTCGAAGCCCTCGGCCGGCGACATCTCCGGCAGGGGGCGCAGGATGCCCTTGGGCCGGCCGGTGGTGCCGGAGGAGTAGAGCATGGAATCCCCCATCCACTCCTGGGCCAGGGGCTCCGGCGAGGCGGCGGCCAGGGCGTCCTCGTAGGACTCCCAGCCGGCGATGGTCCCGCCCACCATCAGGCGGATCGGGCAGTCGGGGATCAACTCGGCCAGGGCCGCGGCGGTCTCGCGCTTCTCGTAGGAGGTGATCAGCGCCTTGGCCCCGCAGTCGCCAACGATGTAGGCGGCCTCGTCCGGCGGCAGGTAGCGGTTGATGGTGGTGACATAGAGCCCCGACCGGAAGCCCGCCCAGACCGGGTCCATGAAGGCCAGGTTGTTCTCCATCAGGACGGCGATGTGGTCGCCCCGGCGCAGGCCCCGGGCGTGGAGGAACTGGGCCATGCGGTTGGAGCGCTCGTCGAGCTGGCGGTAGGTCACCACCTGGCCGGTGTCGGCCGAGATCATGGCGGGCTTTTCGGGCGTCAGGCGCGCGTGGTCGGGCAGATACATGGTCAATCCTCACCTTCGGGCCCGCGTTCTGGTGCGCGGGCTACCCAGGCGACGATGGGGCCTCGGAAAAATTCAGGCAAACCCTAAACGGCCCCCGTCGTAGCCGCCCTTGAAAGACTCAGCCCTTCGGCCCTCTCTGCCCGCCAAGGCGCGGTCCGGCCGCGCGCTCCTCGGGGATGGTGGCGCAGATGAGCCTGAAACGCGTGCCGCGCACGGTCTGGGCCCTGGGGTTCGTGTCCATGTTCATGGATATCTCCTCGGAGATGATCCACAGCCTGCTGCCGGTCTTTCTGGTGGTCGGCCTCGGCGCCTCCCCGGCCCTGGTGGGATTGATCGAGGGGATCGCCGAGGCGACCGCCTCCATCACCAAGGTGTTCTCCGGCTGGCTCAGCGACCGGCTGGGGCGGCGCAAGATGCTGGCGGTGCTGGGCTATGGCCTGGGCGCTATCACCAAGCCCATCTTCCCCCTGGCGGTGACGCCCTTCGAGGTGCTGGGCGCCCGGTTCGCCGATCGGATCGGCAAGGGAATCCGCGGGGCGCCGCGCGACGCCCTGGTGGCGGATGTGACGCCGAAAGAGCTGCGCGGCGCGGCCTTCGGCCTGCGGCAGTCCCTCGACACGGTGGGCGCCTTTGTTGGCCCGCTGATCGCGGTGGGGCTGATGGCCCTGCTGAACGACGATATGCGCGCGGTGTTCGGTTACGCGGTCATCCCGGCGGCCATCGCCGTCCTGCTGCTGGTGCTGGGGGTCGAGGAACCGCCCGCCAGCCAGGGGCCCCACGCCGCCAAGGCGCCGATCCGCTGGGCGGAGGTCAAGGCCATCGGCGCCCCCTTCTGGCTGGCCGTGGCGGTGGGGGTGCTGTTCACCATGGCGCGGTTCAGCGAGGCCTTCCTGGTGCTGCGGGGCGCCGACGCCGGCATTCCCCTGACCCTGATCCCCTTCGTGCTGATCGCCATGAACGTGGTCTACGCCCTGGTCTCGGCGCCGGCCGGCAGCCTGTCGGACCGGCTCGGGCGCAAGGGCCTGCTGGTGCTCGGCACCGCGGTCCTGATCGCCGCCGACCTGGTCCTGGCCTGGGTCGGAAGCATCGCCGGCGTGGTGGCCGGCGTGGCGCTCTGGGGGCTGCACATGGGCCTGACCCAGGGCCTGCTGGCGGCCCTGGTGGCCGACACAGCGCCCGCCCGGCTCAGGGGCACGGCCTTTGGCCTGTTCAACCTCGCCACCGGGGTGACCCTGCTGGCGGCCAGCGTGCTGGCGGGCGCGATCTGGTCGGCCCGCGGCGCTCCGGCCACCTTCCTGACCGGCGGCGGCTTCGCCCTGCTGGCCCTGGTCGGGGTCCTGGTCCTGCTGAAGGAAGAGCGCGCGGCGGCCTGAGGGCCTCAGCCGTGGCGGGCCCGGGAGTCGGCCGGGGCCTGGGCGCGGTCGGCCAGGCCGTAGTCGCGCAGCACGCTCGCCACCCGCAGGCGGTAGCCGGCGAACACCCCGGCCCGGCCCGCCGCCTGGGCGTCCCGGTGGGCCTCCAGGGCGCGCCACTGGGCCACCGCCGCCTCGTCGCGCCAGAAGGAGAGGGAGAGGATTTTCCCGGGTTCCGTAAGGCTTTCAAAGCGTTCGATGGAGAGGAAGCCGTCGATCCCGTCGAGCAAGGGGCGCAGGTCGGCGGCCAGGCCGAGATAGGTCTGGCGGGTTTCGGGGCGCGGCTCGACCTCGAAGATGACGGCGATCATGGGGTCACCGGGGCGAGGAAGGTGCGCTCCTCCCGCAGGATGAACCGCTGGCCCTGGGCCAGGGCGAAGTTGGCGCAGCCGGCGGGGTCGGCGCGCAGGCGGGCGCGGTAGGCCTCGTAGGCGGCGAGATTGTCGAAGGAAATCAGGGCGTGGGCCACGTCGTTGGTCCCCTCGTGCGGCAGCCAGTAGCCCAGCAGGTCGCCGCCGCAGGCCGGGATGATGGTCAGCCAATTGCGCGCATAGGCCTCGAAGGCGTCGCGCTGGAAGGGGTCGATGACGTAGCGGATGTGGCAGGTCACGGTCACGTGTCGGTCTCCACGGAGGGTAGATGAGGGCCCCCTCATAGGCCGGCCGGTGGCGGGCATGTTTCGATCTGGATCGAATTGTCGTCGCGGGCGTCCGGGGTTAGGCTGGCCCTATGAAACTCGGTCCCGACATCGCCCGGATCGGCGCCCTGCTGGGCGATCCCGCGCGGGCCAACATGTTGACCGCGCTGGTCGGCGGGCAGGCGCTGACGGCCGGCGAACTGGCCCGGGAGGCCGGTATCACGGCCTCGACCGCCAGTTCGCACCTGAGCAAGCTGACCGACGATGGCCTGTTGGTGAGGGTCAAACAGTCACGGAGTGTCTACTACGCCCTGGCCGGGGAGGACGTGGCGGCCCTGCTGGAGACCCTGATGGGCCTGGCCACGCGGAGCGGCCACCTGCGCACCCGCCCGGGGCCCAAGGAGCCGGCCCTGCGCCGGGCGCGGGTCTGCTACGACCACCTGGCCGGCGAGCTGGCGGTGGCGATGCTGGACAATCTCGTGGCCCGGGGCGTCATCGAGGACCGCGAGGGATCGCTGAGCCTGGGGCCTGACACCGGTTTCCTGCGCGCCTTCGGGGTCGAGACCGACGCCCTGCCGCGCGGCCGCCGCCCGGTCTGCAAGGCCTGCCTGGACTGGAGCGAGCGCCGCAGCCATCTGGCCGGCGGCCTGGGGGCGGCGATCCTGACCCGGATCTACGACCTGGGCTGGGCGCGGCGGAGCAAGGGGTCGCGGCTGGTGGCGTTCTCGGCCCCGGGGCTGGCGAGCTTCGAGGCCTGGCTGGCGTAAGATCCTCCCCCAGGCGCGCAGCGCCGATGTGGGGGAGGTGGGCCGTCGCGAAGCGGCGGGTCGGAGGGGGATCAACGTAGTTGACCCCTACAGCCCTAAAACAAGAGTCAAAGTCCCCCTCAGGCGCTTCGCGCCAGCTCCCCCAGAAGGGGAGCATCTTCGACCGCGTCGGCGATCAGGCGGGTTCGCTCACCGCTTCGCGGAACTCGTCGGCGGGCACGAAGGCGGCGCCGTCCTCGTCCAGCACCCACACCCCGATCAGGGCGGGATGGTCCGGGTCGAGGTCTTCCTCGAGCAGGTCGCCCTCATAGAGCGCGACATTGCTGTAGTCGAAGTCCAGGGACAGTTGGCTGGCGAGGCCCAGCATCTCGTCGGCCATGCGGCGCGAATAGCCCACGGCTTCGGCTTCGCTTCCGAAGTCGTCGGTTAGGGTGTTCATCTCGGCCGCGTCGCTGCCCTGGGCCGCGCTGGTGGTGACGATGGTGTAGGCGGGCATGGCGTGTCTCTCTTAAGGGCGGCCCCTCCCTAACCCGTTCGTCGCGGCGGGGGTCGTATATTCTGAAAAAACAGCGGGATCAGTCGGCGCCGCCCCGGTGGTCTCGCTTGGTGGCGCGGTAGGTTTTTTGAAGCGCGGCGAGCCGGCGGCGCTCGGCCTCCTTGGCGATGCGGTCAGCCTTCTGCTCCACCATCGCCAGCTCAAGGCCAAGCTTCTGGAAGTTCGCCCAGCGGCCGGGGTCGAGGACGCCGCTTCGCAAGGCGGCCTGGATCGCGCAGCCGGGCTCGTGGGTGTGACCGCAGTCGTTGAACCGGCAGCCCCCGGCCAGACGCTCGATGTCGTCGAAGGCCTCGCTCATGCCTTCCTCGGCGTCGATCAGCCCGACCTCGCGGATGCCGGGCGTGTCGAGCAGCAGGGCCCCGCCCGGAAGCAGGACCAGTTGGCGGCTGCTGGTGGTGTGGCGGCCCTGGTCGTCGGCCTCGCGGATCGCCTGGGTGGTCATGCGGTCCTGCCCCAGGAAGGCGTTGACCAGGGTGGACTTGCCGACCCCCGACGAGCCGATCAGCACGCAGACCTCGCCAGGGGCGACCTGGGCCAGCAGGGCCTCGAGACCCAGGCCCTGCCGCGCCGAGACCAGCAGCACGGGGGCGCCGGCGGCCAGGGCGACGATCTCGGCGGCCTGGCCTTGCGGATCTTCGCTGAGGTCGGACTTGGTCAGCACCACCACGGGCCGCGCCCCGCTCTGCCAGGCCGCGGCGAGATAGCGCTCGATCCGGCGAGGATTGAGGTCGGCGTTCATCGAGCTGACGACGAAGACGACATCGATATTGGCGGCGATGACCTGCAGCTTGCCCAGGCTGTCGGCCGCCCGACGGGTGAGCACCGTGCGCCGGGGCAGGACCGCCTCGATGACAGCCGCGCCGTCGGCCGGGTTGAGGGCCAGGGCCACCCAGTCGCCGACGGAGGGAGGGTCGGCCTCCTGGGCCTCGTGATGCAGGCGGCCCGACAGGTTGGCCCGCAGCTCGCCCTCATCGGTGGCGACCAGATAGCCGTCGCGATGCTGGGCGACGACGCGGCCGGGGGTGTGGCCGGCCTCGGCGTGCGGCGCAAAGGCCAGCGCCAGCCGGTCGGACCATCCATATTGCGCGAGCACGCTTCCAGACATCCGGAGCATCTATCGCCTTTCGGCGGGGAATTCCTCCCCCTTCGGGGGAGGGGGACCCCATATGGATTCTGTCTTCACGCTTCCGGGATGCTCCCCCATTGGGGGAGCTGGCGCGAAGCGCCTGAGGGGGTGAGGAACTCCGGCTCGCGGTTGCGAGCCGGCTGAGATCGACAACGATTTGTCGATCTCAGAGACGAACGCCTTCGCAGAGCGAAGGCTGGGGACCCTCGTTTTAGGGCCGAAAGGCCGAAAGAATGTCGACGACGTCGATCCCCCTCCGGCACGGACCTGCGGTCCGCGCCACCTCCCCCACATCGCGCTGGCGCGCTGGGGGAGGATCTGCCCGGCGCTGGCCCGGGGAATTGGGCGCCTCATCCCAGACGCCGCATCGTCTCCGGGTCCGGGGCGCCGCCGAAGTAGCGGGCCAGCGCGGTGCGGAAGGGTTCGCCGTCGGCGCTGGCCTTGAGGAAGAGGGTCATGGAGGAGCGGAACTTCAGGTCGTCGGGCTGGCCGAAGATCTGGCCGGCCGAGCGGCCGTCGAGGGCCAGGACGCGGCGGGCGCAGGCCAGCAGCCGGGGGCCCAGGACCGGGTGGGCCAGATAGGCGCGGGCCTCGGCCAGGCCGGAGATGGCGAAGAACTCGGCAGTGGGGCTGGCGCCCAGGCCGGCGACCTGGGGGAAGACGAACCACATCCAGTGGGTCTGTTTGCGACCCTGTTTCAGCTCGGCGAGCACGGTCTCGATGACCGGGTCCTGGGCCTGGACGAAACGGGCGAGATCGAAGGGGTCTTCCACGGGACGGGCCTCAAGGGCGGGACGAATGGGCGTCGGAGCTTACTTCCCGCCACGTTACCAATCGACATTCGCGCCAACCTCGGGTTTGCTGCACCGCCCTCGTTTTGAGGGCCAAGACTCATCGAATTTGATTGGGGACGATTTTTACATGGCTCGAATGTTGCCCGAACCCACGCCGGAAACCCGGCATTTCTGGGAGGGTTGCAAGGACGGCGAGCTGCGTCTGCAGCGCTGCACCGAATGCACCCACAGCTATTTCCCTCCGCGCGCCTTCTGTCCGAAGTGCGGCTCGCGGGACGTCGAGGTCTATGCCGCCAGCGGCAAGGGCTTCCTCTATTCCTACGTCATCAACCACCGTCCGCGCCCCGACATGGGAACCGAACCGCACTCCATCGCGGTGGTGGAGCTCGATGAGGGTCCGCGCATGATGACCAACATCGTGGGCTGCCCGCAGACGCCGGAAGCCCTGCAGCTGGACATGAAGGTCCAGGTGAAGTTCGAGAAGCAGACCGACGACATTTCCCTTCCCCTGTTCGAACCGGCGAAGGGCTGAGACCGCACATGAAACCGAAATCCGTTGCGGTCGTCGGGGCCGCTGAAACCACCAAGATGGGCAAGATTCCGGACGTCTCCGTCCTGGGCCTGCACGCCGACGCCGCGCTGAACGCCATGAAGGACGCGGGCCTCAAGCCCTCGGACATCGACGGCGTCGCCACCGCGGGCGTCAGCCCCGTCGAACTGGCCCACTATCTGGGCATCACGCCGACCTATGCCGACGGCACCCGCGTCGGCGGCTGCTCCTTCATGCTGCACGTCCGCCACGCCGCGGCCGCCATCAATGCGGGCCTGTGCAAGACCGTCCTGATCACCCACGGGGAATCGGGCCGCTCGCGCGTCGGCGCCGGCGGCTTTGGCCGCAACGCCACCTCGCTGATGGGTCAGTTCGAGATGCCCTACGGCGTCACCAGCCCGCCGACCATGTTCACCATCCCCGTGCTTCGCTACATGAAGACCTATGGGGTGACCGAGGAGGACCTGGCCATGGTCGCCGTGGTCCAGCGGGAATGGGCGGCGCTGAACCCGCGCTCGTCCTTCAAGGACCCGATCACCGTCGACGACGTGCTGAACTCGCCGATGATCGCCTGGCCGTTCCGCATGCTGATGTGCTGCCTGGTCACCGACGGCGGCGGGGCGTTGATCCTCACCAGCGCCGATCGGGCCAAGGACTTCCCCAACAAGCCGGTCTTCGTGCTGGGGACGGGTGAAAGCGTCGAGACCCCGATGGTCAGCCAGATGGAGGACTTCAACACCTCCAAGGCCTTCCGCGTCTCGGGCAAGAAGGCCTTCGAGGAGGCGGGCATCAAGCATGCCGACGTCGATCACCTGATGATCTACGACGCCTTCGCCCACCTGCCGCTGTACGGCCTGGAGGACCTGGGCTTCGTGAAGCCCGGCGAGGCCAAGGACTTCGTGCGCGAGCGCAACACCGCCATCGGCGGCAAGCTACCCATGAACACCAACGGCGGCGGCCTGTCGTACATGCACTCGGGCATGTACGGGATGTACGCCCTGATGGAGAGCGTGCGTCAGATGCGCGGCACTGCGGCGGCCCAGGTCGACGGCGCCAAGATCAGCGTCTGCCAGGGCGTGGGCGGCATGTTCGCCGCGGCCGGCACGGTGATCTTCGGCAACGAAGCGTAGAGCTTAATCAACGACTTACCGCACTCCATGCTGCGCAGCATGGAGTGCAGCAATTTCGCCCCTCCCGGGAGACCGGGGAGGGCGTTTTGCTGCGGGGTGTGAGGTGCAGCATTTTCGTTTTTCCTCCCCCGTAAACAGGGGAGGACGCCTTGCCCCGATCTACCCAGGGTCGCTGGCTGCAAGCCCTGCCTGTGGGGCGCCCTGTCGCACCCCTTGGAAGGTCTTCTTAACCCTCTCTGGTCACAGTGAATCGTCGCACTTGACGGCGAAACGCAAGAGATGACCGGGCCTTAGGGACGCACCCAAGCTCGGTTCGAAGGACAGAATGGGTCTCAGCCCCGACTCTCGCGCCCGGTTCAACCTCGAGCGGGCCTCCGTGCTCATCCTCGAGGAATCGAACATGGGCATGAGCATCCTGGTGCAGATTCTCACCGGCTTCGGCGCCAAGGTGCTGCACCGGGCCGAGAACGTGGAGGAAGCCCAGGCGCTCGTCGCCAAGGTCGAGCTGGACCTGGTGGTGACCGATGCGCTCGGTGCCGGCGGCGAAGGCTATGACTTCGTGAGCTGGCTGCGCCGCTCGCGCATCGAACCCAACTGCTACGCGCCGGTGCTGCTGACCGCGGGACATACCCCGGGCGGCGCCGTGCAGAAGGCCCGCGACTGCGGCGCCCACTTCGTGATGACCAAACCGCTCACCCCCATCGCCGTGCTGGAGCGCGTGCTGTGGATCGCCCGCGAGGGCCGGCGGTTCGTGGAGTGCGACAGCTATATGGGGCCCGACCGGCGCTTCAAGAACGAGGGCGTGCCGGCCGGCCAGGTGGGACGGCGGCGCGACGACCTGGTCGGCGATGTCGGCGAGGCCAGCGAGCCCAACATGGAACAGGACAGCATCGACGGCATGCTGAAGACACGACGGGTGAACCTTTGAGCGCGGTAAAGATCCATGTTCCCGTGGTGCGGCTGGCCAAGCTGCTGCGCACGCCTGGCGGGCTTCCTGTCGCCGACGCGGTCAAGCGGGCCGGAGCGGGGCTGGAGAGCCTGCGCGCCGAGTGCCTGGACGAACTGCGGGTGACCCTGGACCAGGCTGAGCTGTGCGCGGGCCGCGCCAACGGCGAGTACGATCCCGCCGTCGCCGAGGAGCTCTACGCCATCGCCAGCGCCGCCATCGGTGTGCCCACGGCCTGTGGCCTGGCGCCCATCGACACCGCCCTGGTCAGCCTGGCCGACCTCACCGACTATCTGAAGACCCGCAAGACCTGGGACCCCAACGCCGTGGCCGTGCACCTGCGGGCCTTCCGCCTGCTGCTGCACACCGAGGCGGGCAAGGACAGCAACGGCACCAAGGCGATCCTCGAGGGCCTGCGCCGGGTCAGCCAGCGCTACGCCAAGCCCGAGGCTCCGAGCGCCGCGGCCGGCTAAGGTCTTTACGTGTCCGGCCCCAGGCGCTTCACTGGGGGCATGACCGAAAACAGTATCCGTGAACGCTCCCGCCGCACCCTGGAGAGCGCCCGCTCCAATTATCAGGCCGACCCCTCCCTCCCCAACACCGTCTGGTACGGCCGGGTGCTGGGGTTCCGCTATCAGATCGAAGAGGCGATCGCGGTGTTCAGCGAGGGCCTGGAGCGGTTCCCCGACTCCTTCGAACTCCTGCGCCAGCGGGGCCACCGCTATTTGTCGACCCGGCGCTTCGCCGAGGGTCTGGCCGACCTGGCCCGCGCCGCCGAGCTGCTTGAGGGCAAGCCGGAGTGGATCGAACCGGACGGCAAGGGCAACGAGCTGCCGGTGCCCCCCACCAGCATCCAGTTCAACACCTGGTATCACCTGGCCCTGGCCCATTACCTGCTGGGGGACTGGGACGCGGCCGAGGCCGCCTACCGCCGCTGCCTGGACTGGGTGCGGGAGGGTGATCATGACGGGCTGACGGCCTGCAATGACTGGCTCTACATGACCCTGCGCCGCCGGGGCGACGAGGCGGCCGCCGCCGAGGTGCTGGCCTCGATCCCGCACGGTCTGCCCGACGAGGCCTTCGTCGAGGGCCCCTCCTATTATCGCCGCCTGCGGATGTACCGCGGCGAGTTCGAGCCGCAGGAGCTGCTGACCCCTGACCTCGGCTCCCAGGTGATCCACGACCTGGAGACCCTGTACGCCACCCAGGGCTACGGGGTGGGCAACTGGTATCTCTACAATGGCGAGACCGAGCGCGCGCGCGAGGTGTTCGAACAGATCCTGCAGGGCCGCAGCCGCTTCGCGTTCGGCTACATCGCCGCCGAACGCGACCTGCGCGAGATGACGGGCGGCTAGGGCGCGCGGGCGACAGGCCGCCAGGTTTCCATCGGGCCGGAACACCCGTCAGCCTGAGACGTCGCAAGCGAGCGCTCGTCAGGCGCGATGCGTTTGCCGGGTACGGCAATGGGGTGGTCTCGGCAGGTCTGAAGGCGCACTTCTAAGTCGCTAGCGTCACCCCGCGCCGGGTGGGCGCGCGGACGTTGGGGCTGATGGCCTCGACGTCCAGCCCCATCTGGCGGGCGGCCTGGACCAGTTGCAGGAAGCGCTGAACGATGATCTGGCCGCCCTGCAGGATTTCCGGCGACTGTTGCCGGCTCATGCTCGACAGGTAGCCGCCGGGCGTGCGCGCCACATAGCCTTGAGCGACATAGCGCACGACATGGCGGCGGATGGTCTCGTGGTGGAGGCCCAGCCTCTCGGAAAGCTCGGCTATGGTGACCGGCCGGCGCAGCTCATCCGGCGGCGGGCTATTGGACCAAGCGTACTTCTGAGCGAGTTCGCGATCATAGGTGATGTCGCCGGCGTTCGTCGTGATCAAGCCGGAGAAGATCAAGGCGTCCAGCATCGAGCCGTACGGGGCGACGCCGGCCTCCAGGACCCGCAAAATGAAGGCGTCCAGAAGAGCGCCCAGGGGCGCAGCCAGGTCCTCGTCCCGCTGCGGTGTGGCGCCAGGGCCAGGATCGAAAGCGTAGCCGAGACCCTTGAGATCGGCGATTAGGCGGCGCAGGCCCTCGCATCGCTCCAGGTCCCAAGCCAAAGACGGTGCGGGAGCTCCTGCGGCTATCGTGACCCCGGAGTCCCCCGCTCGGCTGACAAGACCCGCGGACTCAAGGACCGCGACTTGGCGGCGGGTGGTTTCATAAGCGAGCCCGAGGGACTGAGCGATAGCCCGGACACTGATGCCGCCGCGAACATTTCCGCCCGGGCTCCGGGAAGCCTGCGCCACGGCCATATGGACAACGCCCCGGGTGAAGCTGCCTCCGTGCCGGTCGATCAGCCTGCGGCCTTCGTCGAGCAGGAACTCCAGGACGCAGCGGAAGATCAGCCGGTTGCGCCGCGAGTTCGCCGCCTCGGAAATGTGGATCATGGTCCCGGCCCCCCAAGCTTGACCATAGACCGGCGAGGCTACACCTCGGCAAGCCCGCATAACGATGTTTTGCAATCTAGCGAGTTGTGTCTCGTGGGGGGGAGCCATCAAGGATTGCAAAGGCCCACGATCTGGGTAGGGCCGGTCTTGCTGTCGGCTCGCCAATCGGCATTCCTGCCGACCGAACTGAGTAAACGGCAGGAGATATTCATGCGCCGCCTTCTTGTTCTCGGCTTGGGTTGCCAGCTGCTTGGCGCCGCCGCCGCTCAGGCCCAGACGTGGACCCCCCTGGCCGAGACTGGGCCCGAGACCATCTTCTATGACCCGGCCACCGTCACCCGCGCGAACGGCGTGGTGACCGCCGTAATGCGGGCGGAGTTCAACCCGCCGCAGGCCTCTGGCTCGGTGATGGTCAGCGCCATGGTGGAGAAGATGTCCATCAACTGCGCCGGGAATGTCTATTCCGATCTCGGCAATGTCGCCTACGACGCCGCGGGCGCAGTGTTATGGAACCAGCCCGCGTCAGGCGCGGTCAAGCCGATTACGCCGGGCTCCGGGGCGAGCGCCATCCACGCCAAGGTCTGCCAATAGCTGACCATGAAGTTTCCGCACCGTGCGCTCGCCCTGGCGATCCTGGGGCTGCTGATGCTGGCGGCTGCACCCGTCCGGGCCCTGGCCGCCCCCACGCCGGCCATCACCTGCCGCCTGGGCGCCTGGTTCGTGTCCGTGCACGACATCAACGCCGCTGAGGGCACGTTCAAGGCAGACTTCTGGATGTGGAGCGTCTGTCCCGAGCGCGAGTTGAACCCGCTTGAGAGCCTGGAGTTCCTGAACGCCGCGGAGACCGAGGAGGGCCTCGACGCCACCCTGCAAAGGGGGGGCAAGTGGTGGTCGACGCGCAAGATCTCCGGCGTCTTCCGGCAGGACTTCGACCTCCAGAACTATCCCTTCGACCGCCAGGCTCTGGAGATCCTGGTGGAGGAGGCGGTTCTGGACGAACGGAGCCTTCGCTATGTCGCCGACAGCCGCAACTCGGGCCTCGACCCGGGGGTGAAGGCGCCGGGGTGGCGGCTGACCGGGTTTCGCAACACGGCGGGCGTCGCCATGCATCCGACCACCTTCGGCGACCCGTCCCTCCCCGACGGCGCAAGCTATTACGCCACCCTGCGCATGGAGATCGTGGCCAATCGCGCCCGGCTCGGCAACTTCGTGAAGGCCACCTTCGTCCTCTACATAGCCGCGATCCTGGGTCTGATGTGCTTGGCGCTGGACGTTGTGGACAGCGAGCTCTTCCTGGGCCGGCTCGCCGCGCTTGGCACCGGCGTCTTCGCGGTGGTGCTGAGCTTCCTGTCGCTCGAGCAGTTGATCGGGCCGCACGAGGGCCTCTATCTGCTGGACCAGCTCCACGTCGTGGTCCTCGCGCTGATCATGCTGGCCACGGGCTGGAGCGTGCTCGCCTTCCGCCTCGGCAACGGCCCGGTCGATGCGGAGCGGGTCAGAACCTGGGACGGCAGGGTGTCGCTGGGCATCGTGGCGGCCTTCGTCGCCGCCAACGCCATCCTGATCGGGCTGGCGATGGCCCAGGGCTAGAGCAGCCCTTGGCTGCGATCGCATCGGCATGGCCGAGCCGTGGATGCAGGGCGGACTGGTTCCCGGGCGTCTTCAGACCTCTGGACGATGGGGACCAGCGCCACGAATCGGCGGGCGCTTGGGGGCCCCAGCGGGGCGGGGGGTCAGCAGATTGCGCGGTCTCCCGGAACGTCGGCGACCGAGCGCAATCTAGAACCGCACGCTGACCGGCTTCGGTCGATGGCTGGCCGACCAGAGGACCATTCCCCACTCACAAAGTTCTTGTTTTGTTCTTGTATAATCGAGAAGCTTGTGGCAAGTTTGCCTGGCCGGTGGCGGCTAAGCGCGGACCCGTCCATGTCATAGACGAAGAGGTGATCAGTGACGAAGATCGCAAAGGGAAAGCCGCGATCTCTTCCCGATCCCGCGGCGGAACCATACGACGATTTGGCGCGCAAGCATCTGCCGAGCCAAGGTGCGAAGACGCCGCTACCTGCCCTGGCTGCCGCGACATTCCCACCTATCGACAGTCGTCTCGCTCTTCTCAACCGGGCGGCTCGTCCAAACCCATACGTCACGATCGGCGGTCGAACTTACAAAGGTTCAGACAACGGGCGCGCCAACGTCCTGGTCCCAATTGGTGATCTTTTGCTTTCACCCGCCGAATTCGCAAATCGGCAGCGGATGGCGAGGCGCGCGATGTTCATGGCAAACAATCCACTCGGAAGCGCTGCCTATGCGATCGCCACGCTGGCGAAGAGATCACCTCAGGCGCGCGATGGAGCGCTGATGGTGGGAAGCGTGGTCGACGCGGCAATGATGGGCGCAACGTCCCGTCTGGCGTTGGTCCCATGGATGCCGACATCAAGGCGGCCAGTCTTGGCTCCGCCCTTGGTCAAGCAGCCGGAGGTCAGACATGGCCGGCCGACTTCGCTAGGACAGGCAACGGGTTTGGTAGCGACCTTAACGTCGTCGACGGTCGATTCCGGGACTAAGGCCAATCGTCGCCAAACCCCGCCGGGTTGGCAAGGCAACGGCAGAACGCACAACCAAGCGAGGGGCCACCTGCATGCGAAGCAGCTTGGGGGTTCAGGGCGGGGCCCACTTGATCTCGTCACCCTTACGCAAAATCCAACCAACTCATCGCTGATGGCGCGCTTCGAAAACGAGATGAAGCGGAGGGTCCTGGCGGGAGAAGTTATCGAGTATACAGCGATGCCGCTATACAATCCGGGCGTGCTTCCGCCTGCGAGGGTTCTGCTGGCGGCGCTCGGGACTCGCGGCGCGCCTGTCGCCCGGATCGTCGAAAATCCGGCAGGGAAGAAGCGCGAGTGACGATCGAGAACCTGATCAGGGTGGTTCCGCCGCCGGCGGCACCGGACGAAGCCTATCTCGGCCCGTGGGAAGCGATCGAAGCCGACCTCGGTACGCCGCTGCCACAAGACTACAAGGATTTCGTCAGGCTCTATGGGTGCGGCGATTTCATGGAGTTCCTGGGAATCCATGTCCCGGTGTTCTGGAGCCCCTATGTCCGGCTTCAGTCCGAGGTGCGGGTGATCTGCGACACGCTTCGGGACATTCAGGATCGTCCGTATCCCCTGTGGCCAGAGCCTGGCGGACTACTGCCCTTCGGGAAGACCGACTTTGGGGACTATCTCCTCTGGCTGCCACGCGGGCCGCCGGATGCGTGGGGTGTCGTGGTCTGGGACCGGGGGATGGGGGAGTTTGAGGCGTTCGACTGCGGCCTAACCGATTTCTTGGCCGGCCTCGCCACCGGTGACATCGAACCCAAGGAATTTCCCGAGGACATGCTGCCCTGCGATCGCCTGTTCGAGCCGTCGCCCCCGTGCCCGGCCGAACACCTCAATTGGCGGTCTGATTTCCTGACCGGTAGCTTTGGCGGCAAGACTGACGTCCGGGTCGAGCTAGGTCCGCAGCCTGTGGGCGACCGCCCAAGGGTGACGCTGTCTCCCGTGTCATGGCGAGCATCATGGCGTGTGTCGCACAACCGCCGCGCTCCGCGCTGAGGCATATCCCTGGGCCCGGCTCTGCAGGCGCGCCATCACCGAACGCGGGGGTCAAGGACGACACCCAGCGTCACCAGCCTATTTTATCAGAAGCTTTTGGCGGTGAGAGAGGGATTCGAACCCTCGTTAGGCTTTCACCTAAACACGCTTTCCAAGCGTGCGCGATCGACCACTCCGCCACCTCACCGGCCGTCGCGAACGGCCCGGAGGTCGGTCGCGAAGGCGCGCAATATACTCAGGAAGCTCGCCCGGGCAAGCGGCGTCCGAGCCTCGCGGCAAGATGGTTGGGATCGAACAGGGAGCGGGCCTCGCGGCGGGTGAGGGCGGCCTCCAGTTTCACGCTGTCGGCGGACCAATCGGCCAGCCGTCGCCGGGCATCGGGGCGGTCGTCACGCAGGGCCTGGGCGACCTTGGCCAGGCGGGCGTCGGCGGCCCGCAGGCGCCGGCGCTCGCGGGGCAGGGCGGCGTAGCGCTCGTCGATCAGGCCGAGCCGCGCGCGGGCCGCGGCGATCATCACTCCGGCGGCGGGGCGGTCGCCACGGGCGGCGAGGGCGTCGGCGGCGGCGATGGCGCGCCGCGCGTCGGACATCAGGCTGGCCACCGTGATGGGGACGGCGCCGGCTCGGGGGCAGGCGCTGGGCGAGAGGGCTCGGACATAGGCGACCAGTCCGGCCAGCACAGCGGCCGGCGGCTCGCGGCCGTCGAACTCCTGGGTGATCAGGCCGTGGATGAAGGGTGGCAGGTCCGCAGGCGCGACCTTGAGTCCGCTCGGGCCGCCGCTGAGGTCGGGGATGGGCCGGGGGTCATCGACGCCATCGCCGCGATGGGAGCTGAACAGGGACGAGGTGACATCGGCCGTGCCGGACGCGCCGGAGACGCCGGGGAGCAGGAAGGCAGGGTTGTCGCGGCCTGAGCGGTGACAGGTTTCGCAGGTCAGGCCGGCGCGGGCGGCCTGGCCCCCCAGGACGGTCGGGGTGCGGAAGGCCGCGCGGCCCACCTCCACGGCGAGGCGGGCCTCAGGACCGGTCGCGGGCGACAGGCACTCCGGCGGGGCGGTGGTCAGGGCGCGCACGAGATCGGCCTGGGGCGCCAGCCAGGCCTGGGCGCGCAGGGGCGCATCGGCCGCCTGGGCCACGACGATCCCAAAGAGGGCGAAGGCGGCGGCTAGCTTGATGGTTCGCGGCCGGCGTCGATCCAGCGACGGAGCTCCTCGGCCTCGGCGCAGCCGAAGGCGCAGATGCGGTCGAGGCGGGCCAGCATGACCCGCGCCCCGGCCAGGTCGCCGCGCTCCACCTTCAGCTCGCCGTAATATTCGGTGGCCCCGCGATGGTCGGGCGCGATGGCCAGGGCCTGGCGATAATAGGCCTCGGCCTGCCCGGGCTGGCCCTTCTTGCGCCAAGTGTAGCCTTGATAGGTGAGGATGTCGGGGTGCGGCCCCAGGGCCTCCCGGGCGGCGGCCAGGGAGGCAAGGGCCTCATCATAGCGGCGCTCATTGATCAGGCTGACGGCGGCCAGATAGGCGCGGTCCCCGGCGGCGGGGCCAGCCAACTGCAGCGAGCCGGAGGCCGCCACCGCGGCGCCGGCGATGGCGCTCTCCACGGCCTTCACCGCCGCGCCGACGGCGGGGGCGTCGCCGCAGGTTCCGCAGGCCAGGGCGCGGGCTTTCAGCCAGTCCAGCTGAGCCTGCGCCTTGGCGTCCTTCAGACCGCCCAGGGCCACGCCGAGGCCGCGACGGGCCTCGATGTTGTCGGGCTCAAGCTTCACGGCCTTCTCATAGGCGCGGCGCGCGCCCTTCAGGTCGTTCTGGCCGGCGTTGGCGAGGCCCAGCAGGCGCCAGGCCTCGGCGTTCTGGGGCAGGACGGCGACGACCCGGGCGAGGGCGCGCTCGGCGTCCTTGAATTTGCTGGCGTTGAGGGCCTCGACGCCCTTCACGTACTCGGCGGCCGGATCGTAGGTCGGGGCCGACATGCTGGGCATATCACCGCCGCCCCCGCCACCGCCGCCGGCGCTCCAGGCGACGCCTGTCGTGGCCAGGCTGAGCATCGCCCCGAGGACCAGCGCCCCGCGCAGTCTGTCACCCATCTTCGCCTCCCTGAACTTTCGCATAACAGTGTCATATCCTGCGCGCGACGCCAGCCGGGTGATGGGCAAATGGCGCACCCTCGCCGTATATTGAGGTCTCCAGCCACAAGGACCGCCATGACCCCTGACGAGTTCGAAAAGGCCAGCCGGCGCGAACCGGGCCTGATCCCGTGACTCCGGCGCAGCTGGAAGCCTGCGCCCTGAGCTTCCCGGGGGCCACCAAGGTGGTCCAGTGGGGCGGCAGCGACGTCTACAAGGTGGGCGGCAAGATCTTCGCCATCGTCGGCCTGGGCGGGCGGCTGATGTTCAAGGCGACGGATCTTGCCTACGAGGTGATGACGGAGAGCGGGATGGCCAGGCCCGCCCCCTATCTGGCCCGGGCCAAGTGGGTGTCCCTCGACGAGCCGGACAGGCTGGATCCCGACGAGGCGGCCGACTGGCTGAAGACGGCCCATGCCCTGATCGCCGCAAAGCTGACCCGGGCGAAGCGGAAAGAGCTGGGGCTCTAGCGTTCCTCACCCGCAGCGGGAGGAACCGGACCAGTTCCCAGCAATGTGCGCAGGTCGCGGATGGCGGCGGCGGCCTTGGAATGGCGTTGGCGCCAGATCAGCAGGCTGACCGCGCCGAGGGTGACAACCAGGAAGCTGATGGGTCCGAACAGCCAGGCAGCCGCCGCCAGGGCGAAATAGTAGCCGCGCACGCCGGCGTTGAAGGCCGAGAGCGCCGGGTTGAGCAGGCGTGCGGCGGCCTCCCCATAGCGGTCCTTGAAGGCCTGGTCCTCGGTGTCGGGCGCCGCGCCCACCACGGCGATGCAATAGTTCATCTGGCGGATGGCCCAGATGAAGTCGAGCAGGCCGCGGGCGAGCGCCACCAGCACCAGGGCGATCTGGAACTCGAACAGCAGGCGGGTGGAGGTCTTGATCACCACCAGGCTGGAGGCCGAGCGGAAGGTGCTTTCACCGCCGAACAGCACGCCGGCCGCGGCGGCGATCAGGATCAGGTTGGAGGAGGCGAAGAAGGAGGCGGAGTTCAGGACGTGGCCCAGCAGCTGGCCGTCCATGAACTTGTTCTCGCGCCCGGCCATGTTCTTCATCCAGGTCAGCCGGATGAGGGTCAGGTCGGTGTTGATGGCGCCCCGGCCCCGGGCGGCGGCCTTGAGCAGGGGCTCATAGGCCAGCCAGGCGACGGCGAAGACGAGGAGCGCCGTCAGGTCCAGGGGCGAGAACGGCATGCCCTAGTCCTCCGTGATCAGACTGTGCTTGTTGGTGTCGCGCAGGGTGAGCGCCACCAGGAAGGCGATGGCCATGATGGAGGCGACATAGACGTAGAAGCCGCTCTCCATCCCCTCCTTCTTGAACCACAGGGCGACATATTCCGCGGTGCCGCCGAAGATGGCGTTGGCCGTGGCGTAGGGCAGGGCGACACCAAGCGCGCGCACATGGGCTGGGAAAAGCTCGGCCTTCAGCACCGCGTTGACGGCGGTGTAGCCGGAGAGGATCAGCACCAGGGCGCACATCAGGGCGAAGGCCATGGTGGCGTCGGAGGTCACGGCGATCCTCGAGAAGATGGGATAGGTGAAGATGCTCCCGAGCAGGAAGGCCGCCAGCAGGGTGGCCTTGCGGCCCACGACATCCGACAGGGCCCCGAAGGCCGGCTGGGCGATCATGTAGACCAGCAGGGCGGCCGCCGTGATCGCCGTGGCCATGTCCTTCGTGAAGCCCGAGGTGTTGACCAGGAACTTCTGCATGTAGGTCGTGTAGGCGTAGAAGGCCAAGGACCCGGCCGAGGTCAGGGCGAAGATGGTCGCCGTCTCCTTGGGGAACTTCACGAACAGCAGCATGGTCCGCGAGCGTTCCGCGCCCTCGGCCTGGGCGGTCAGGTAGGACTGGCTCTCCTCCAGGCCGGTGCGGATCCAGAACACCACGATGGCCAGGACCCCGCCGATGGCGAAGGGAATGCGCCAGCCCCACTGGGCGAGATCCTCCGGCGACAGGATGTTCTGCAGCAGGATGAGGACGCCGAGCGCGGTGAGCTGGCCCAGGATCAGGGTGACGAACAGGAAGCTCGACCAGAAGCCGCGGCGCTTCCTGCCGGCCATCTCCGACATGTCGGTGGCGCTGGCGCCGTACTCCCCGCCCAGCGACAGGCCCTGGACGAGACGCGCCAGCACCAGGGCCACCGGGGCGGCGGTGCCGATCATCGAATAGTCGGGGATGATGGCGATGGCGAACGAGCCGGCGCACATCATGGAGACCGAGACGGTCAGGGCCGCCTTGCGGCCGGCGCGGTCGGCGTAGAGGCCCATGAACCAGGCGCCGATGGGCCGGGCGAGGAAGCCGACGGCGAACACCGCGGCGGCCTGCAGCAGCTGGGCGGTCTCATCGCCCTTGGGGAAGAAGTGCTTGGCGAAGTAGAGAGCGAAGGAGGAGTAGACGAACCAGTCGTACCATTCGACGAAGTTGCCGGCCGAGCCGCCCAGGATGGCCCTGAACCGCTGCATGGGGGTGAGCCCCGGCGCCATGGCCTCCGACGAAAGTTCTCCGCCGCTCTCGGTAACCGTCATGCATTCCCCCCAACGAACTCACTTTGGGGGGAATGCTAGAGGGTCTTGCCGCTTACGCGAAGGGCGCTTGCGCTATATCCGGCCCATCAGGACCAGGATCAGGACGATCACCAAAACCAGGCCCAGGCCGCCGGAGGGGAAGTAGCCCCAGGAGCGCGAGTGACCCCAGGTGGGCAGGGCGCCGATCAGGGCGAGCACGAGAATGATGAGTAGAATGGTCCCCAGCGACATGGCTCAAGCCTCCCAAGAGCCTGGCCGGGTGGCCAGGCGATCAAGCCTGAAAACGGGCGCCGCCGGTTAAGGTTGCCGGAGCCCTTTCCTTCCAGAGAATCTGAAAGGAAAGGGCTCCTTCTAAAATAGGAGCGTGACGGGCGCCTGAACCGGTTCCCACTTCAGGCTGTCACGCTCTAGCCGACCTAGTCGACGAAATCAGCGGTATGCAGATGGGCGTCCTGCTCCTTGACCTTCAGGGCGTAGAGCAGGCCGATGAAGGCCCCCTTCACCCGGGGCAGGAGGGCCAGGGTCGCGGCCGCCAGGGGGATCAGGGTGGCGGGCAGCATGACCGCCGCCGGCGCCTGCCAGATGATCGGAAACAGCAGCAGCGGCGCCACCAGCAGGTGGCCGACGATCAGGATGGTGAAATAGGCCGGGCCGTCGTCGGCGGGGTACTGGGCGATGTCGTGGCCGCAGACCTGGCAGCGGGGCTCGACCTTCAGGTACTTCCAATAGAGCCTGCCGCGCTCGCAATGGGGGCAGCGGCCGCGCAGGCCACGGATCATGGCTTGGACAAGGGTGGGACGTTCATGACGGGACATGACCGCCATATGTGTATCGGGACCCTGGGAGTCCAAGGTGGCGGGCGGTCGCATCGGGAACATGATCTTCGCAATCCCAGGCGGGGCTTGAAGTTCCCCCAGATGGGCGCGTCGTTAGGTCCCACCGCGCCAGCGGGAAGGCGTCGTCCGCGCAACCTGCTCGGGAGCAAGGCGCGGAGAAGGCTCATGAATTCCAGGACGGGCTGCGCGAACCCGGGCTCAACGGTCGCGCCACCGGGCGCCAGATCACGCCGTTGGCGTCCTCCGGGGAGGACGCCGTGAAGCCGCGGCCCTAGCGCTTGGCGTCGTCGGCGGCGCCGCTGACCGCGCGGCCGGCGGCCGAGACGTCCTGGCCGGCGCCGGCGATGGTGTTGCAGGCGGCGGTCAGCAGGGCGGCGGCGGCGACGGCGAGAACCACGATCTTGCGCATTCGAGAACTCCTCAAGGACGGGCCGGCGTCATAGCCAAGCTTGAGGGCGATTTCTAGGCGAGGGCGGGGCCCGGCGGCAAGGGGCGGTGCGCAGGTGAAGATCACCGCCCTGCTGAAATCTAATCCGCATCCATCTTCAGCGCCGCGATGAAGGCTTCCTGGGGGATCTCCACCTTGCCGAACTGGCGCATGCGCTTCTTGCCGGCCTTCTGCTTGTCCAGCAGCTTGCGCTTGCGGCTCATGTCGCCGCCGTAGCACTTGGCGGTGACGTCCTTGCGCAGGGCGCGCACGGTCTCACGCGCGATGATCCGGCCGCCAATGGCCGCCTGGATCGGGATCTGGAACATGTGGGGACTGATGAGGTCCTTCATCTTCTCCACCATGCCCCGGCCCCTGGCCTCGGCGCGGTCGGCGTGGACCAGCATGGAGAGCGCGTCCACCGGCTCGGAATTCACCAGGATGGACATCCGCACCAGGTCGCCGACCCGGTAGCCCTCGATGGCGTAGTCGAAGGAGGCGTAGCCCTTGGAGACGCTCTTCAGGCGGTCGTAGAAGTCGAACACCACCTCGTTGAGCGGCAGGTCGTAGACCACCAGGGCGCGGGAGCCGACATAGGACAGCTCGCGTTGTTCGCCGCGGCGGTCCTGGCACAGCTTGATCACCGAGCCGAGATACTCGTCCGGGGTCAGGATGGTGGCCTTGATCCAGGGTTCGGCGATGGTGGCGATCTTC
>NZ_JAUSLW010000157.1 GCF_030645195.1 Phenylobacterium sp.
GACCCGGTCACCCTTCTGGACGCCCTTGGCCTTCAGCACATTGGCCATGCGGCAGGTTTCGGCGTGCAGCTGGCGGTAGGTGAGGTTGTCCCAGGGCTCGCCCTCGTCGCTCTCCCAGATGATCGCCACCTGGTCGCCGCGGGTCTCCAGGTGCCGGTCCAGGCAGTTGACCGAGACGTTCAGCACGCCGTCGGCGTACCAGCGGATGTGGAAGGGATGCTTGTGGAAGGAGGTGTCCTTCACCTCCGTGAAGGGCTTGATCCAGTCGAGCCGGCCGGCGACGTCGCGCCAGTAGCCGTCGGGGTCGGTCTCCACGCGTTGAACCGCCGCCTCATAGGCCTGCGCGTTCATCTTGGCCCGCTTGGCCCAGGCCGCGGGAACCGGGAAAACTTCGCCCTCGCTCACCGTTCACACTCCCATCAAATCTTGGCTGCGAGTTATGCGGAGGGCGCCACGTCGGCGCAACAGGCTCCACTAGAAATCAGCGTTTCGGAATGAGCTGCTCGAAGCCGGCGATCAGGCAGTTGAGGCCGAAGGCGAACTGGCCGTCGACATCGCCCCCCACCTCGAAGGCGCTCATCACCTGGGCGAAGTGGGGATAGGCGCCGGTGGCCAGCATGGCCTTGGCCAGGTCGTCATTGCCGTCGTGGCCGGTCGCCTGGCGGGCGCGCAGCTCGGCCTCCCCCACCGCCCAGCTCACCACATAGGAAAACCCCGTGCTCATGGCGTAGGCGGCGTCCTTCGGCGACAGGCCCGCCCGCATCAGGATCGCCAGGATCATCTCGGCCTGGGCCATGATGTTGGGGCCGACGAAGAAGCCGTGCGGCAGCAGCTTGGCCACGTCGCGCCGGGCCAGCAGGTGGCGGCGCAGCTGCTGGGCGATGCGGTAGATGTCCTCGCGCCAGTCCCGCCCGTCCAGGGTGAAGGTCAGGTCGGCCATCAGGTGGTCGTAGAGCGCCACCTGCAGGGCGTCCTTGCTCGGGAAGTGCCAGTAGAGGGCCGGGGCCTGGACGTTCAGCTCGGCGGCCACCGCCCGCATGGTCAGGCCCTCGATCCCCACCCGCTCCAGGACCCGCGCCGCAGCCTCCACCACCAGGTCGGGACTGAGCTGCGGACGGGCCTTGGACGGGAGGCGGGAGACCATGCGCGTAATTCTGTCATTCATTTAACGTTGTAAATCTCCTTCGCGGGCGTAGGCTCAGTTTAACGACGTTAAATGAACCTGGGAGGGCGCGCCATGACCGCCGTCGAGATGTCGCCGAAGCTGGTGGGGTCCGATCCGCCGCCGCGCCGCATGCCGCTGTTTGGCCTGGACAAGGCCCTGCGCAAACACCCCTTCCCCACCATCCCGCCCCAGGCCTACCGGGCGCCGGTGATCAAGGTCCCCACCGTGGGCGGCCAGCGCTTCTACGTGGTCAGCGACCCGGCGGGGGTGAAGCGAATCTTGCTTGATCATGTCGCCAATTACCCGAAGACCGAGCGCGAGCGGCGGTTCTTCTCGGCCATGTTCGGCGACGGCCTGCTCTCCACCGACGGGGAGGTCTGGCGCGCCCATCGGCGGACCATGGCGCCGTCCTTCTCGCCCCCCAGCGTGGCGTCCTACGCGCCGACCATGGCCGCCTGCGCCGAGGCCTTCCGCGGGCGTTGGGACCAGGCGCCCGATGGGATGGAGGTGGACGTGGCCGAGGCCATGACCGACCTGACCCTGCAGATCATCGCCAGGACCATGTTCTCCACCGACGGCGCCGATGTCGCAGGCGTGGTGCGCGGGGCGATGAGCCGGGCCATGGACCAGCTGGACTTCAACATCCTCGACCTGCTGCCGGGGATCGGCGAGTTGCGGTTCAAGGCCCGGGAGCGGCGGATCGAGACCATCTTCGCCGAGCTGGACGCCGCCATCGCCCGGATGATCGCGCAGCGCCAGGCCGATCCGCTGGGCGGGCCGCAGGACCTGCTGGCCCGGCTGATCGCCGCCCGCGACGGCGAGACCGGCCAGGCCATGAGCCCCAAGGAGATCCGCGACCAGGTGGTGACCATCTTCCTGGCCGGGCACGAGACCACGGCGGCCACCATGTGCTGGCTCTGGTACCTGCTCTCCCAGCATCCGCAGGTGGAGGCCCGCCTGCACGCCGAACTCGACCAGGTCCTGGACGGCCGCACGCCGGGCCACGAGGACCTGGCCAGGCTGCCCTATGCCAGGATGGTGGTGGACGAGGCGCTGCGGATCTATCCGGCCGCGCCGGGCCTCTCCACCCGGGTGGCCCTGGAGGCCGACGAGATCTGCGGGGTGAAGATTCCCAAGGGCGGCATGGTCGCCGTCGCCCCCTGGATTCAGCACCGGCACGAGACCCTGTGGGAGGATCCCGGCCGGTTCGATCCCGAGCGCTTCGCCCCCGGCGTCGAGCGTCCGCGCTTCGCCTACATGCCCTTCGGCGGCGGGCCCAAGGTCTGCATCGGGGCGGCGCTGGCCACCACCGAGACCCTGCTGATCCTGGCCACCCTGGCCCAGCGCTACAGCCTGGCCCTGAAGCCCGGCCACCAGGTGGAGATCCTCCAGAAAATCACCATGCGCCCGCGCGGCGGGCTGCCGATGATCCTTCGCCGGCGCTGAAGCGCTTTCAGGCGAACCGGTTCGGCGCCCGGAAAGCGCGACAAGCAAAGAATCCAGCCGGCGCTTATCGCCGGCTGGGGAACCGACTATGTGGGATGGGACGTCATTTCCCAGCCCAGGACCGCTTCATGCTGCTGCACCTCTCCACCTGGCCCGAGATCGAAACCTTCCTTACGCGCTCGAGGACGGTGGTGATCCCGATCGGGTCCAATGAGCAGCATGGGCCCACCGGCCTGCTGGGCACCGACTGGCTGTGCCCGGAGATCATCGCCCACGAGGCCCAGAAGACCGGCGACATCCTGGTGGGGCCGACCTTCAACATCGGCATGGCCCAGCATCACCTGGGCTTCCCGGGCACCATCTCCCTGCGGCCCTCCACCTTCATCGCCGCCATCGGCGACTGGTGCCGGTCCCTGGGGCATCACGGGTTTGAGAGGATCTATTTCCTCAACGGCCACGGCGGCAACGTCGCCACCATCGAGGCGGCCTTCTCCGAGCTCTACGCCGAGGCGAGCTTCGCCGGCCGCCCGCGCGGCTTTTCCCTGAAGCTGAAGAACTGGTGGGAGCTGAAGGGGGTGATGGCGGTGGCCAACCGCCAGTTCCCGGTGGGCCACGGCAGCCACGCCACCCCCTCGGAGATCGCGGTGACCCAGTGGGCCTATCCCGACCACATCAAGAGCGCCAACTACGCCCCCCAGATCGCGCCCACGGGCCCGATCCGCGAGGCCCTGGACTTCCGCGCCCGCTATCCGGACGGCCGCATGGGGTCGGACCCGGCGCTGGCCACCCCGGAAAAGGGCGGCGAACTGGTGTCGACGGCCGCGGCGGGCCTGATCGAGGACGTGAACGCCTTCTCGGCGGAGGTCGCGCCGGGCTAGCTAGGCCTTCGCAAAAATCCCGTCATCCCGGGTCTCCCCTGCGGGTCGCCCGGGATGACGATGGATTGGGCGGCCTGGCGAGATCACCCGCCAGGTGGCGCCGGAGGCTTCCGCCCCTAGAACATCGAACCGGGCATGGCCAGGCGCGGCGGGCCCTTCCTCTTGGGCTGGCCGGTCCAGTCGAGGTCCTCGGCCTTCAGCAGGGCGCCGGCGTCCTTGGCGGCGTCCGCCACGGTGATCAGCTCCTCGGCCTTGGCGACGGGCGCCTCATGGCCGCCGCTGGGCGACTTGCCGTCGGCGCCCTTGGGGGCCTTGGTCAGCACGGCCTCCTCGACCGGGAGGGCTTCCTCCACCAAATCCTTGGTCAGCGAGGCGTCGATCTTCGGGGTGGTGGCGTAGCGGTCGAGGGCGGCGATCTGCATGCCCTCGGCCTCGGTGCCGAGATACTTGCCGGAGAAGGCGGGCGGCAGGCCCGAGCCGCCGGTCCAGCGATAGAAGATGTGCGCGCCGATGGAGCCGACCTTGACCAGGCTCGGGCTCCAGTAGGCGGCCACATAGTTGGCGTGATAGTGGGTGGCGGTGCCGACCTTGCGCATCACGAAGCCGTTCAGCGAGGCCGAGGCGACGCTGCGGGCCCGCAGCCAGGCGGCTTCCTGCGGCTGGCGGTTCATGGCGCCGTCGCAGGTGAAGCTGAACTGGCAGCCGGTGGTGCGGTTGGAGCCCTGGAAGACCACGCCGCAGACCGTCTTGGGGAAGGCCGGGTGGCGCATGCGATTGAGGACCACCTGGGCCACGGCCCGCTGGCCGTCCAGGCTTTCCCAGGCGGCCTCGTAATAGATGGCCGCGGTCATGCAATCGATGGCCCGGGCCTCGTCCAGCATGCCGCCGGTCTTCAGCTTGAAGGGCCGGGCCGCCGGATTGGGCAGGGTCGAGGTGGGGTTGGCCAGGTTCCAGGCGCGGGCCTGGTCGGGATCGAGATCCTGCAGGCGGATGACGGCGGCGTCGGCCGCGGCGCCTTCCGGCAGGGCGTCGGGATTCACCCCACCCGCCTTCTGCAGGGCGCCGCCCATGCGGGGCTCGACCCGGCTGGCCAGGGTCAGCATGGCGGGATCCATGCCGGAGGTGAGGCGGGCGAAGGCCTGGGCCGACATCTCGCCGCCAGTCAGACGGGCGAGGCGCGCGTTGCGGCCGTCCGGGGCCGCGGCGAAGGCGAGGCCGGCGGTGAGCGCGGCCGCAAGGCCCAGCTCCACGCCCACGAGGTGGATCGCGTCGCGTCGCGGCAGGCGGCTCGAGAGGAGCTGCGAGAGATGACGGAAGCGGCTCAACACGTGATGTCTTCTCCTGGGACAGTGCGCTGCAGCAAATGCAAGTGGGACGCCATAAACCCGAAACGGGGATCGCGCCACCAGGATTCTTTTATTTTGCATTAACTATGCGTGAGGCGCCGCCCAAACAGTCAGGGACGGTTCGCGACTCCGCGGCGACGCCGCAGAGCAAGCCCTCAGGAAAGCTTGGCAGTAATCAGCGCGGGATTTCTTTGACCTTGGTCAAGGCCACCTGGCGATAGACCGCGGTGATGTCAAAGTAGCGGTGGAAGACTCCGTGGAAGTGATCGACCGCCTGTTTCACGCCAGGCCCGCCGATCTCGCTCTCGTGGTGCCAGTAGTCGTCCAGCACCAGCATTCCACCGACTTCCAGCAGGGCCGCGCAGTAGGCCAGGTCCACCCCCACCGCCCAGGCGGTGTGGGAGCCGTCGATATAGATCAGGTCGTAGGCCTCGCCCCGCTCCAGCATCTTGGGTAGTTCGTAGGTGGAGAAGCCCTTGTGGGTGGTCAGCTTGGAGAAGCCGAGCTTGGCGGTGTTGCGGGCGAAGCGCGGCTCGACGGCGTGATATTTCTCTTCCGGATTCAAGTCCTCGTCGAACCAGGGATCGATCACCGTGACGTCGAGCTTGGCCGGCAGCAGCCAGTCCATGAAGGCCAGGTTGCGGCCTTCATAGGCGCCGATCTCCATGTAGCGGATCACCCCGCGGCTCTTGGCGAAGTCGCGCAGCAGGGGGGAGACGAAGGGGATGTTCTGGTCGGCCCAGCCCTCGGTGAACTCGAAGCCCCTGGCCTTGCAGTAGCGGGCGAAGGCCTGCGCGTCCTCGTCGGCGCGCGGCGTGGCCAGCATGGTCTTGGCCAATTGCGGCGCGAATCGGTGGTTCATGGTCGCAAGGGCGCGAAGGGCGTCGGCCATGGCAGGCTCCTCAAATCTCGGCCCGGATGGCTTAGCCGTCCTGGGTTAAGGAAGAGTCAGGCGGTGAGGATTTCGCCGTCCGCCACGGTCACCGGCCAGGGCCGCAGGTGGTCGTCGGCGCAGGGGCCGGCCACGCAGAGGCCATCGGCGGGACGGAACATGGCGCCGTGGGCCGAGCAGAGGATCCGGTCGCCCTCCCGGGTCAGGTAGCGGTCGTCCATCACCGCCAGGGGCCAGCCGTTGTGCGGGCAGGAATCGACATAGCCGGCCACCTGGTCCCCCTGCCGCACCACGAAGCCGGCGAACAGGGCCCGGTCGTTGCGGAACCGGAATCCCTTGGCCCCCGGATCGGCGAGGTCGGCCAGCGCGCAGAGATACTGACCGGCCGGCGGCCGGGCCGGATTGTCGGGGTCCTCGCGGATCACAGGTTTCCGACGGTGGCGCGGAAGGGCAGGATCTGGACGCTCTGGAACAGGCCGGCCAGGCTGTAGGGGTCGTCGCGGGTGAAGGCCCGGGCCGCTTCCTCGCTCTCGCCCTCCAGGATGATCAGGGAGCCGGCCATGTCGCCCTTGTCGTCCAGGATCGGCCCGCCCAGCTTCACCACGTCGCTGAAGGTTCCGGCATAGGCCAGGTGGGCCGGCCGGGTGGCCATGCGCAGGTCCAGCGAGTCGGGCTTGTCGAGGCAGATCAGGACGAAGAGGGCCATGGGATTCCTTAGCGTTCAGCCTTGAGGGGACGGGAGAGCAGGCCGGCGATGGCCGTGTCGAGATCGGCCTCCCCGGCCAGGATGGCGGCGACGGCGTCGGAGATCGGCATCTCCACCCCCACCTTGGCGGCGAGATCGCGCACCGCCGGGGCCGAGGCCACGCCCTCGGCGACCGCGCCGCCGAGGCTGGCCAGCGCCGCCTCCAGGCTCATCCCCTGGCCCAGCGCCAGGCCGATGCGGTTGTTGCGCGACTGGGCGCTGGAACAGGTGAGCACCAGGTCCCCCAGGCCGCAGAGGCCGGCGACGGTCTCGGCCTTGCCCCCCAGGGCCACGGCCAGCCGGGTCAGCTCGGCGAAGCCGCGGGTGATCAGGGCGGCGTGCGCGCTGCGCCCCAGGCCGCGGCCCTCGACGATGCCGCAGGCGATGGCCAGCACGTTCTTCACCGAGCCGCCGATCTCGGCGCCCACCATGTCGGTGGCCACATAGGGGCGGAACAGCGGGCTGGCGATGGCCTCGGCCAGGGCGCGGCCCAGGGCCTCGTCGGGACAGGCGAGCGTCACGGCGGTGGGCAGGCCGCGGGCCACCTCGCCGGCGAAGCTCGGCCCCGACAGCACGGCGGGCGCCGCCTGGGGCAGGGTCTCGGCCAGGACCTCGGTCATCAGCTTCAGGGTCCCCTGCTCCACCCCCTTGGCGCAGAGCAGGATCGGGACGCCGGGCCGAGCGTGGGGGGCGAAGGCCTTCAGGCTGGCCCGCAGGTGCTGGGCCGGGGTGACGTTGAGGATCAGGTCGCAGGCGGCCAGGTCGGCCAGGTCGCCGGTGACGGCGAAGGCGGGCTCCAGCTTGATCCCCGGCAGGAAGACGCTGTTCTCCCCCCGGGTGCGGATCGCTTCCACCACCTCGGGCTCGCGGGCCCAGAGTGTGGTGGTCAGGCCGGCCCGGCCACAGACCAGGGCCAGGGCCGTGCCCCAGGCTCCGCCGCCGATCACGCCCGCGGTCTTCATGCTCATGCCTTGGCGCCCTTGCGACCGTAAGAGTGGGTGGGGTTGGCGAGCGCCGCGGCGGCGTCGAGGGGCCAGCGCGGCCGGGCCGGGGCGTCCAGGGGATCGGTCATGCCGAGCGCCAGACGCTCGGCGCCGGCGAGCGCGATCATGGCGGCGTTGTCGGTGCAGTAGGCGAGCGGCGGGGCGTCGAAGGAAAAGCCCCGGGCCCGGGCGGTCTCCTGCAGCTTGGCCCGCACCGCCCCGTTGGCCGCCACCCCGCCAGCGACGACGAAGCGCAGGTCGCGCCCCTGCTGGGTGAGAGCGTAGGCGGCCATGGCCCTGTCGGTGCGGTCCGACAGCTGGCGGGCGATGGCGGTCTGGACGCAGGCAGCCAGGTTCCTGCGCTCGGCCTCGCTGGTGACCGTCTCGGCCAGGCGGGCGGCGGCGGTCTTCAGGCCGGAGAAGGAGAAGTCGCAGCCCTGCCGTCCCAGCAGGGCGCGGGGCAGGGTGAAGGCGGTCGGATCCCCGCCCTGCGCGAGCTTCTCCAGGGCCGGGCCGCCGGGATAGGGCAGGCCCAGGCTCTTGGCGATCTTGTCGAAGGCCTCGCCGGCGGCGTCGTCGATGGTGGAGCCCAGGCGCTTGCAGGCGCCAATGCCCTCCACGGCCAGAAGCTGACAATGCCCGCCGGAGACCAGCAGCAGCAGGAAGGGATAGGGAATGTCGACGGCCAGGCGGGCGGAGACCGCGTGGCCCTCCAGGTGGTTCACCGCGATCAGGGGCAGGCCGCGGGCCAGGGCCACGGCCTTGCCGAAGGCCAGGCCCACCATCACCCCGCCCACCAGGCCGGGGCCGGCGGTGGCCGCCACCCCGGAGAGGTCGCCATAGGTCACGCCGGCCTCGGCCATGGCCTGGGCGGCGATGGCGTCGATTGACTCCACATGGGCCCGGGCGGCGATCTCGGGCACCACACCGCCATAGGGGGCGTGGGCGGCGATCTGGCTGGCGATGACGGAGGACAGCACCTCGACGCGGCCGTCGGCGGACCGCCGGACCACGGAGGCGGCGGTTTCGTCGCAGCTTGTTTCGAGGCCCAGGAGGGTTAGGTCGGTCATCTGCGTTGCGACTTGGGGTTCCGTCCTGTAGCCAACGGCTCAGTCCCCGCCGAGGTAGCCCTCCCGCCGTGTCCACGCAACCTGTCCGGATCGGAGCCCGTGGCTCCAAGCTTTCGCTGGCCCAGGCCGGCATGATGCAACGCCGTATCGCCGCGGCCCTCGGGGCGCCCCCCGAGGACGCCGAGCGCGTCGCGCCCCTGATCATCATCACCACGACCGGCGACCGGGTTCAGGACCGCCGCCTGCTGGAGATCGGCGGCAAGGGGCTGTTCACCAAGGAGATCGAGGAGGCGATGCTGGAGGGCGCCATCGACTGCGCCATCCACTCGCTGAAGGACATGCCGGCGGTCTGCCCGCAAGGCCTGACCATCGCCGCCATCCCCGAGCGTGAGGACCCCCGCGACGCCTTCCTGTCGCTGAAGGCCGACCGGCTGGAGGATCTGCCGCAGGGCGCGCGCCTAGGCACCGCCTCGCTGCGCCGACAAGCGCAGTCCCTGCACCGCCGCCCGGACCTCGACGTTCAGATGCTGCGGGGCAATGTCGACACCCGCCTGGCCAAGCTGCAGGCCGGGGACGCCGACGCCATCCTGCTGGCCATGTCGGGCCTCAACCGCCTGGGCCTGGGCCACCTGCCCAAGAGCCTGATCGATCCCATCGAGGTCCCGCCGGCCCCGGGCCAGGGGGCCCTGGCCATCGAGACCCGCGAGGCCGACATCGGCCTGCCCTGGCTCGACGCCGTGCGCCACGCCGGCACCACCGTCGCCGTGGCCGCCGAGCGCGGGGCCCTGGCCGCCCTGGAAGGGTCCTGCAAGACCGCCATCGGCGCCCATGCCCGCCTGCTGGGGGACCGCATTCACCTGATCGTCGAGGCCCTTTCCCCTGACGGGATCCACCGCTTCCGCCGTGAGGGCGAGGCCGTCCTGTCCGGCGACCACGTGGCCGTGGCCCGGGAACTGGGTCTGGTCCTGGGCGCCCAGGTGCTCGAGGAGGGCGGCGACCTGCTCGCCCTGCACGCGACATGATGACCGCCCAGGGTTGCGTTAAGACCAAGCTTCGCTCAACCGTAGTCGGACGATGAGCAGCCGCAAGATCTGGATCACCCGCGCCCAGCCGGGCGCCGAGGCCACCGCCGCCCGCGTGCGCGCCCTCGGCCACGAGGCCTTCGTCGCTCCCCTGCTGGAGGTGCGGCCGGTTGAGGGTGTCGAAATCGACCTGTCCGGCGTCTGCGCCCTGGCCTTCACCAGCGCCAATGGCGTGCGCGCCTTCATCGAGGCCACGCCGGAGCGGTCCCTGCGGGTCTTCGCCGTCGGGTCGGCCACCGCCCAGGCGGTTCGCGCGGCCGGCTTCAAGAACGTGCTGTCGGCCGACGGGGACGTCGAGGCCCTGGCCGAGGGCATCGCCGCCCGCAAGCGCGATCTCAAGGGCTGCGTGCTGCATCCCGGCGCCGCCGAACCGGCCGGCGACCTGGTGAGCGCCCTGGAAAAGCACGGGATCGAGGCGCGGCGCCTGATCCTCTACGACACCGGACCGACCCAGCTGACGCCGGAGATGCTGGAGGTCCTGCCCACCCTGGACGCCGTCCTGCTGCACTCCCCCAAGGCCGCCAAGGTGCTGGCCGACCTGCTGAAGGACTACCCCCTGCCGCAGCTCCGGGCGCTCTGTCTGTCCAAGGCGGTGATGAAGCCGCTCACGCGCACCAAGCTTTCGGCCAAGGTGTTCGCGCCCTTTCCACTCGAAGCGGCGCTGCTTAATCTGATAGACCGTTAGACCATGAGCATAGCTCCGGACCCCGTCGAACTTTCGGCCCCTCGGGATCCCGCCTCCTATGGCCGCTCGAGGCTCATGGGACCCGGGTTCTGGGCCCTGATCGCGTTCGGGGTGCTGTGCATCCTCGCCGGCTTCGGCATCTCGCGATTCGGTCCCCAGCTCTTCCCGGTCAAGCCGCAGGCCCCGGCCAGCGCCGTCGCCGTTCCATTGGCCGCGCCCGCCAGCGGTCCCGCGGCGACCGAGGCCGCCCTGCCGCTCGCCGATGAGGCGCCCGCGCCCCCGATGTCGGAGGCGGTGGTCCGGCTCACCGAACGGATCGAGGCCCTGGAGGCCGAGCAGTCGCGCACCGCGGAGGCGGCGGCCTCGGCGCTCGCCGCCGCGGCCCTGATGGAGGCGTCCCAGACCTCGCGCCCCTTCGCTGACGAACTGGCCGCCCTCGACGCGGTCTCGCCCCCCTCGACCGAGCTGCGCGCCCTGCGGCGGATCGCCGAACGCGGCGCCCCCAGCCGTGCGGCCCTGGCCGCCAGCTTCCCCGACTACGCCGCCCGCGCCGCCGGCGCCGCCCGCGCGCCGGGCGAGGGGGCGGGCCTCGGCGCCCGCCTGGCCGCGGCCCTGTCCCGCGTTGTCACCCTGCGCCAGGTGGGCGACGTGCCCGGGACAGGGATCGACGCCCTGCTGGCCCGGGCCGAACGCCAGGTGGAGGAGGGCGACCTCGACCACGCCCTGAAGACCCTGGATGGCCTGCCGCCCGCCGGACGCGAGGCCGTCGCCCCCTGGCGCGCCGCCGCCGAGAACCGGGCCGACATCGACCGCCGCGTCTCCGCGGTTCGCGTCCAGGCCCTGGAGGACCTCGCCCGGCTGGCCCGGAGCGGGGCATGATCCGCACCGCCATCGTCGTCTTCCTGGTGGTGGCGACCGCCACCGCCATCCTGGCCGTCACCGGCGAGCCCGGCCACGCCAGTATCGTCTGGCTGGGCTGGCGGGCCGACATGACCGCCGCGGCCATGGTGCTGATCACCCTGATGGGCGCGCTGGGCGCCATGATCGGCTGGCGGCTGCTGCTGTGGGTGATGGAGGCGCCGCGCCGGGCCGAGCGGGCCCGGGCCGACGCCCGCCGCCGCCAGGCCAACGAGGCCCTGACCCGCGGCTTCCTGGCCGCCGCCGCCGGCGACGGCTCGGAGGCCCGCCGCCTGGCCCTGAAGGCCGCCGACCTGGCCGATGAGGCGCCCGGCCTGGTGCGGGTCCTGGCCGCTCAGGCCGCCGAGGCCGCCGGCGACGCCATCGCCGCCCAGGCCGCCTATTCGGCCATGCTGGGCTTTCCCGAGATGCGCCTGGCCGGTCACCGGGGCCTGATGCAGCTGGCCCTGACCCAGGGCGACAAGGCCGGGGCCGTGCGTCATGCCGAGCAGGCCTTCGGCCAGGGCCGCACCGCCCGCTGGGCTTGGCGCGCCCTGCTGGAGGCGCGGCTGGAGGCCGGCGACTGGGACGGGGCGCTCGACCTGGTCAAGACCGCCCTGGACCGCAAGATCGTCTCCCCCATCGTCGCCGAACGGGCCCGCGCCGCCCTGCTGGCCGCCTCGGCCGCCCAGCTTGAGACCTCCCTGGACCCCAAGGTGCGCAGCCAGGCCACCGACTACGCGGCGGAGGCCGCCAAGCTGCAGCCGGGCTTCGCGCCGGGCGTGGTGATGGCCGCCCGCCTGCTGGCGGGCGAGGGCAAGGCCAACCGCGCGGCCCAGGTGATCGAGACCGCCTGGAAGGTGGCGCCCCACCCGGCCCTGTGGCTGGCCTATCGCGACCTGAAGACCAGCGAGACCCCACGCCAGAGGGCCGAGCGGCTCAGCGACCTGGCGCGGCTGAACCCCGACGCTCGGGAGAGCCGCATCCTCTTCGTCGAACAGGCCCTGATCGGCGGGACCCCCGCCCGGGCCAGAGAGGCGGCCAAGACCCTGGAGGCCGAACCCGTCACCGCCCGCATCGCCGGCCTGATGGCGCGGGTGGCCTTCGCCGCCGGCCAGCCGGACGAGGCCCGGGTCTGGATGGCGCGCGGTGTCGGCGCTCCGCAGGAGGCCGACTGGAGCGATCTGGATCCGGAGGGCCAGGCTTTCGCCTACCAGGCCGCCGACTGGGCGCGGTTGACCGCGGCCTATGCCGAGACCGGTGAACTGATCCATCCGCGCCACGAACGGGCCGAGCGGACCATGAGCGAACTGCCGGAACTGCCCATCGCCTATGCCGACAGCGCCCCCTTCCTGGCCGCCCAGGAGGCCGCCCCGCCGCCCTATGAGGGGGACGAAGGCCTCTATGACGACGAGCCGCCCGAACCCCCGCCGCCCCCGCCGGTGGGCCAGAGACGTCCCCAGGCCCGACGCCGCTTGGCGAGCGCGCCGAGAGCAGCTAAATAGGCGCTCCCGCGCGGACCGGTTCGCCGATCCGCGAGGTTTAGGCCGCTTTAGCTCAGCTGGTAGAGCACATCATTCGTAATGATGGGGTCAGGTGTTCGAGTCACCTAAGCGGCACCACCCTCCCTTCCGATCGGTAAATCCAAGCGTCCCCGCCCGCAGCGAATCACGTCAGGGGTTGGGGGGGGGGGGGGGGGGGGGGGGGGGGGGGGGGGGGGGGGGGGGGGGGGGGGGGGGGGGGGGGGGGGGGGGGGGGGGGGGG
>NZ_JAUSLW010000178.1 GCF_030645195.1 Phenylobacterium sp.
CCCACCAACCACCTGGACGCCGAGTCCGTGGCCTGGCTGCAGCACCACCTGGAGGCCTTCCCGGGCTGCGTCATCCTGGTGACCCACGACCGCTACTTCCTGGACCAGGTGACCAAGTGGACGCTGGAGCTCGATCGCGGCAAGGGCATCCCCTACGAGGGCAACTATTCCGGCTGGCTGGAACAGAAGACCAAGCGGATCGTCCAGGAGCAGTCGGAGTCCGAGGCCCGCCAGCGGGCCATGACCCGCGAGCTGGAATGGGTGCGCTCCGGCGCCAAGGCCCGCCAGGCCAAGTCCAAGGCCCGCCTGGCGGCCTATGACGAGATGGTCCGCGAGCAGGAGACGTCGCGCCTGGCCCAGACCACCGCCACCATCCAGATCCCGCCGGGCCCACGCCTGGGCAATGTGGTGCTCGAGGTCGAGAACCTGGAGAAGGCCTATGGCGACAAGGTCCTATTCAAGGACCTCTCCTTCAAGCTCCCCCCCAACGGCATCGTCGGCGTCATCGGGCCCAACGGGGCGGGCAAGTCGACCCTGTTCAAGCTGATCACCGGCCAGGAGACCCCCGACGCCGGGACCTTCCGGGTCGGCGAGACCGTGAAGCTGGCCTATGTCGACCAGAGCCGCGACGCGCTGGATCCCACCAAGACCGTCTGGCAGGAGATCTCCGGCGGCCTCGACGTGCTGGCGGTGGGCAAGCGCGAGATCAACACCCGCTCCTATGTCGGCTCCTTCAACTTCCGTGGCGGCGACCAGCAGAAGAAGGTCGGCCAGCTCTCGGGCGGGGAGCGCAACCGCGTCCACCTGGCCAAGACGCTCACCACCGGCGGCAACCTGATCCTGCTCGACGAACCCACCAACGACCTGGACATCGAGACCCTGCAGAACCTGGAAGAGGCCCTGGAGGAATTCGCCGGCTGCGCCGTGATCATCTCCCACGACCGCTGGTTCCTGGACCGCCTGGCCACCCACATCCTGGCCTTCGAGGGCGACAGCCACGTGGAATGGTTCGAGGGCAACTTCGAAGCCTATGAGGACGACAAGAAGCGCCGCCTGGGCGCCGACAGCCTCATCCCCCACCGGCTGAAGTTCCAGAAGTTCGCGCGGTAGGCGAAGGCCTCTAGCCGATCCGCGCGCCCAGCATGCTGATGCTGCCCAGGTCGACATAGTCGTTGAACAGGCTGACCGGTTCGCCGGGTTCGCTGGCGCCCAGGACGTAGAGCAGGGGCAGGTAATGCTCGTCGACGGCCATGCCGGCCTCGGGTCCAAGCGCGCCGGGGTCGACGAGGGCGGCGTGGTCGCCGGCGGCCAGGCGGTCGCGCACGGCCTCGTGGAAGTGCTGGGCCCAGGCCAGGGGCTGGGCGTTCTCGGCGCGCACGGCGGCGCGCAGGTTGTGGACGACATCGCCGGAGCCGAGGATCAGCACGCCCTCGTCGCGCAGGGGCGCCAGGCGCCGGCCGATATCGTAGTGGGCGGGCATCGGCTGGCTGAGGTCCATGGCCAGCTGCACCACGGGGACATCGGCGTCCGGATACATGTGGGCCAGGACCGACCAGGTTCCGTGGTCCAGACCCCAGTCCTGGTCGGCGCGCACCGCCATCGGCGCCAGCAGCTCGGCCGCGCGGGCGGCCAGCGCCGCGTCGCCCGGGGCGGGGTACTGCATGTCGAACAGCGGCTGCGGGAAGCCGCCGAAGTCGTGGATGGTCTTGGGCGCCGCCATGGCGGTGACGGCCGTCTCGTCCAGACACCAGTGGGCGGAGATCGCCAGTATGGCCTTGGGGCGCGGCAGGCCGGCGGCCACCTTGCGCCAGACCTCGGCGGTGGGGCCGCCCAGGGCGTTCATGGGGCTGCCGTGGCCGACGAAGACGACGGGCATGCGGGAGGGCGTGTTCATACCTCCCATATGGCGCCGCCGCCTTCGGGTCCCAAGCGCGGTTCCTGAAACGCTGCGTCGCTCTGGGGGCAACGCCTAGACGTCGAAGGTCACGCCCTGGGCCAGGGGCAGGTCGCGGGAATAGTTCAGGGTGTTGGTGGCCCGGCGCATATAGGCTTTCCAGCTGTCGGAGCCCGCCTCGCGGCCGCCGCCCGTCTCTTTCTCGCCGCCGAAGGCCCCGCCGATCTCCGCGCCCGAGGGGCCGATATTGACGTTGGCGATGCCGCAGTCGGAACCCACATCGCTGATGAATAGCTCGGTCTCGCGGACGTCGTTGGAGAAGATCGAGGAGGCCAGGCCCGCTGCCGTGGCGTTCTGCAGGGCGATGGCTTCGGCCAGGTCGCGATAGCGAACGACATAGAGGATCGGGGCGAAGGTCTCGCGCAGCATGGGGCCGGTCTGGCTGGGCATGTCCACCAGGGCCGGGTGGACATAGACGCCGGGGCGGTCGACCCGCTCGCCGCCATGGACAGTCCCGCCGCAGGCCTTGGCCTGCGCCAGCGCCGCCCGCATGCCGTCATAGGCCGCCTCGTCGATCAGCGGACCCAGCAGGGTCCCGGCTTCCCGGGGGTCGCCAACTGGAACCGAAGCGTAGACGGCCTTCAGGCGGCCGATCAGGGCGTCGGCGACGTCCTCGTGCACGAACAGGCGGCGCAGGGTGGTGCAGCGCTGGCCCGCCGTGCCCATGGCCGAGAAGGCGACGCCGCGCAGGGCCAGCTCCAGGTCGGCGGAGGGGGCGACGATGGCGGCGTTGTTGCCCCCCAGCTCGAGGATGGCGCGGGCGAAGCGGGCGGCCAGGACCGGGGCCACGGCGCGGCCCATGGCCGTGGAGCCGGTAGCCGACAGGATGGCGACCTTGGGGTGGGCCACCAGGGCCGCGCCGACCTGGGCGCCGCCCTGGATCACCTGGGAGAGGTCGGCCGGCGCGTCGCCGAAGCGGGCGGCCGCCTTGAGGAAGATGGCCTGCACGGCCTGGGCGGTGAGGGGCGTCTTCTCCGAAGGCTTCCAGACCACGGGGTCGCCGCAAACGAGCGCCAGGGCGGCGTTCCAGCACCAGACGGCGACCGGGAAGTTGAAGGCCGAGATGACGCCGCAGACCCCGAGGGGGTGCCAGGTCTCCATCATCCGGTGGCCGGGGCGTTCGGTGGCGATGGTCAGGCCGTGGAGCTGGCGCGACAGGCCGACGGCGAAGTCGCAGATGTCGATCATCTCCTGGACCTCGCCCAGGCCCTCGGAGGTGACCTTGCCGGCCTCCAGGGCCACCAGGCGACCCAGGTGGTCCTTGGCGGCGCGCAGCTCCTCGCCGAACAGCCGGACCAGCTCGCCGCGGCGGGGGGCGGGGACCTTGCGCCAGTCGAGGAAGGCTGAGTGCGCGCGCTCGACGGCGGCGTCCACCTCGGGGGGCGTGTGGGCCCGCAGGGTGGTGAGGACCGCGCCGTTGATGGGGGAGCGGGCTGGCAGATCGGCGCCCTCCAGGGCGGCGAGGTCGACGCCGAGGGCGCTCAGGGTGGCCATCAGGTCGTCGCGGACGGCGGGGAGGGGGCGGACGTGGACGTTCATCTCAGGCTCCTCAGGCGACCGCGGCGACCGGGGCGTCGGCCACGTGGTCGCCGGGTTGGCGGTAGGCCTTGCCGAAGCGGTTGGCCAGGAAGTCGGCGAGCGCGATCTCCTCCTGGCGGACATAGCCCTGCCCAGGCAAGCGCCCGGCGGCCAGCAGGTCCAAGACCGTGCAGATCCCCGCCGCCGTGGTGACCTGGATGGCGCTCCAGAAGCCGGCGCCATGGTGCTCCCCCATCACCTTGCCGGCGTAGCTCTCCTGCATCAGGCGGCCGCCGCGCCAGCCCGAGGCGGTGACGAAGAAGACCACCACGTCCTGCTCGGTGCCGGGGACCGCGCCCTCCAGGACGTCCTTCAGCAGGTCGCGGCGGTGGCGCAGGTTGAGGTCGTTGAGCAGGGTGCGCATCAGGGCGCAGTGGCCGGGATAGCGGACCGATTTGTAGTTCAGGTTCCGCGCCTTACCCGCCAGAACCTCGGCCAGGGAGCCCAGGCCGCCGGAGGTGTTGAAGGCCTCGTAGGTGACGCCGTCGAGGCTGAAGGTCTCCAGGCCCTCCAGGGCCGGGACCTCGCGCAGCTCGCCCTCCACCAGGGCCTCGCAGGGTTCGCAGTACTCGTTGATCACACCCTCGGTGGACCAGGTGAGATTGTAGCCGAGGCTGTTGGACGGATAGCGGGGCAGGGCGCCGACCCGCAGGCGCAGCTCCTCGACCCGGTCGAAGCCGCGGGCCAGCTCGGCGCCGGCGATGGAGATGAAGCCCGGCGCCAGGCCGCACTGGGGGATGAAGGCGCTCTTGGCGCCCTGCGCCAGGGCCTTGACCATCTTGGTGGTGGCGACGTCCTCGGTGAGGTCGAGATAGTGGCAGCCGACCCGGGCCGCGGCCTGGGCGACGGCGGCGGTGAGGTGGAAGGGGGCGGCGGAGAGGACGGCGAAGGCGCCGGAGAGCGCGGCGTCCAGGGCCTCGGCGTCGGTGACGTCCAGCGCACATGTCGACAGCCGCGGATGGACGGCCTGCAGGGCCGCCGCCGAGCGGTCGACGAGGGTCACGGCGTAGTCGCCGCTCTCCACCAGCATCTGGGCGATGATGGACCCGATCTTGCCGCCGCCGATGACCACGATCTTGCGCATGACGTCTCTCCCCTAGCGAAGGCTTGACGGTGGGGCGTTTTCGGGGCGATTTGAACAGACAGAGCGTCGGATATGCGCAGTCAGGTGGGCGATATGCCAAGTTCGGCCGACGATATGAAACTCGACGCCCGGGACCTGGCCCTGGTCCGGTTGCTGGAGACCGACTCCCGGTTGCCCGCCTCGACCCTGGCCAAGCGGCTGGGGGTGTCGCGCACGACGGTGCAGACGCGCATTGACCGACTTGTGGCCGACGGGGTGATCGCGGGGTTCACGATCCGCCTGGGAAATCCCTTGGAATCCCGCATCGTAAGGGGACATGTTCTGGTGACGGCCGCGCCCAAGGCCGCCCGACATATAGAGGCCACGCTGCGCGCCATGCCACAGGTGGAGGCCCTGCACTCGGTGTCGGGGCCCTTCGACCTGATCGTCATGGTGGCCGCGGCCTCCATCGAGGAGCTGGACCGGGTGCTGGACGACATCGGCCTGATCGAGGGGGTGGAGCGGACCACCTCCTCGATCATCCTGTCGACGCGGATCCGACGGTAGCCACGATTTGCCTTGCCCTACGTCACGCGTTTAGGCCGACTTGAGCTTCAACCGACGGAGACGGCCCCATGCTTCTGATCAGCGACACCGTGGAAGTCGGCGGTCCCAAGGGCCCCGCCCACCCGCCGAAATATCCGGTGAGCCCGGTGGAGCTGTGGAACCCCGAGGCCTTCACCAAGGGCCCGCCGATGAGCGCCTTCGCCGCCATGCGCCAGGCCTCCCCCATCGCCTGGACCCCCGAGCCCGAGGACCGGCCCGGCTTTTGGGCGGTGACCCGCTACGACGACGTCATGCGGGTCAACAGCGACTACGAGACCTTCTCCTCGCAGCGCGGCGGCATCCTGATGAGCCACCAGCGCTCGGAGATGCAGCTGGCCCGGGCCAGCCTGGACGCCATGATCAACATGGACGCGCCCATGCACATGCAGCTGCGCCGCGAGCACATGCCCTATTTCACGCCGGCCTATCTGCGCGGTCTCACCGACCGGGTGGAGGGCGAGGTGACCCGCCTGCTGGACGCCATGGCCAAGCAGGGCCGGGTCGATCTGGTGCAGAGCCTGTCGGCGCAACTGCCGCTGTTCACCCTGTGCGAGATCCTGGGCGTCCCGCTAGAAGATCGGCCCAAGTTCCTGACCTGGATGCATTATCTGGAACTGGCCAACTCCTTCGCCGCAGAGCGCAGCGGCGCCGGCGGCGGGCTGGAGGGGGCGGCCGCCGAGGTGCCGCCGGAGATGAAGGCCTTCCTCGACGCCTTCACCGCGGCCATCGCCGAGATGTTCGAATACGGCCGCCACATGCTGCACAAGCGCCGCCTGGACCCCCAGGCCGACCTGATGAGCGCCATCGCCAAGGCCCAGGTGGACGGCGACCTGCTGGCTGATGAGTACCTGGACGGCTCCTGGCTGCTGATCGTGTTCGCCGGCAACGACACCACCCGCAACACCATTTCCGGCTCCATGCAGCTGCTCAGCGACTTCCCCGACGAGAAGGCCAAGCTGATCGCCCGGCCCGAGCTGATCCCCGGGGCGGTGAACGAGTTCATCCGCATGATCAGCCCGGTGATCTACATGCGCCGCACCGCCACCCGCGACGTCGAGGTGGCCGGCCAGCAGATCGCCGAGGGGGAGAAGGTGATCATGTACTACGGCTCGGCCAACCGGGACGCCTCGGTGTTCCCCGATCCCGACCGGCTGGACGTGACCCGGGCCAACGCCGACAAGCACATCGCCTTCGGCTACGGCCCCCACACCTGCATCGGCAAGCGGGTGGCCCAGCTGCAGCTGGAGGCGGTCTACCGCCAGATGCTGG
>NZ_JAUSLW010000165.1 GCF_030645195.1 Phenylobacterium sp.
TGGACCTTGATGTCGACGCCGGGGGCGGCTTGCGCCGCCATGGGGGCGGCCAGCGCCACAGCCGCGATCCAGGCGGCTCCAGCGATCCAGGATAGACGTCCGGAAATGCGCATCTGCAATTCGTCTCCTTGCGGTGTTGCTTGGGTCGGCGAGGCCGCGGCAAGGCCGGAAGATCGCCGTTACCAGCCCTGGTCGTCGGCCGCGGGCGACGGGTTCAATCGCACGGCCGTTTAATTTGAGGCGACAAGGTCAGCGCCCAGCGCGTGGCGACGCGGCGGGACGATCGGTTCGGGGGCGCGGCCGGAGTTCACCGGGCGAACGTGTGGGCCGGCGGGCACCCTAGGTCAGAGGCAAGGCGGCGACCCTGCTGAACGGCAAGGGGCTCCTGTCCCCGTAGTCGCCGGTATTCCTGACCGAGGTCGATTGCCATCGTCCGGCTGGCCGCTAGCGTGGCCCTATGCCGATCATGTTCCAAACCCTGCTGACCGATGCGGGCCTCGACCTGAGCACCGTCCGCCTGCTGCGGCACCAGCCGAAGGGGATAACGGACCCCTTCACGCTCTGGCGCACCAACCACGACACCTTCGAGCGCTACCAGCGCGTCCAACTCGCCGGCAGCGCGGCCAGCTTCGCCTGGCCGAACTGGGCGGCCTTCACCGCGGTGGACGGTGGCCGGACACTGTTGCTGGGACTCTACAGGACCTGGCGCATCGGCCCTGTGGCGGCCGGAGCGATTGATCCCCTGGGCGGCCACGAGCTGAACCCGATGCTCTATGATCAGTACGGCTCCGAACTCCTGCCGGAATTGGCGGAGTATCGGGGCAAGCTCTTCATCGACTGGGGCCTGTCCTACCGCGCCTGGAACCAGCGCGCGGACAAGAAGCTGAAACCCATCACAGAACTGTACGACGCCTACCGCGAACCGGAATTTCCCGGGCACCTCAAGGTCGTCAAGCAGATGTCGGAGGTGCCCAACCTGCCCTCGTCGTGGGTGACGGCCCTCAGGAACGCGAAAGGCGTCTACCTCCTGACCTGCCCGCGCACCGAGGAGCAGTACGTCGGCAAGGCCGATGGCGCAGACGGTTTCTGGGGCCGCTGGTCCACCTATGTCGCCACGGGCGATGGCGGCAATGTGCGTCTGAAGAGCCGCGAGCCGAGCGACTATCAGGTCTCGATCCTGGAGGTCGCCGGCTCATCCGCGACACCGGCGGACATCGACGAGATGGAGCGGCGATGGAAGGCTAAGCTGCGAACGAAGGAGATGGGGCTCAACGGCAACTAAGCAACGCGGATTACCTAGACTGAGCGCTCAAACCAAGCCGCCACAGGTTGGCCATGGCGTCTGAATTTATGGGCCGTCACCGTAATTCAGGCGTCAAGCTCCTTTGATGGGCGAAAATCCCCCTTTCTTGTGTCGGTTTCCCCCGAGCTATCCGTGTTTCGATGCGGTTGTCGTCGGGCAGAAGTTGCCCAACGGCGGGCAGGAAATCATTCGGCGTCCGTGCTGAGATCCTTCCACGCTCACCGGGAAGTGTGACTTCTTAGTCAGAGAACCCCAGCGAGCGAGGTGCAAAGTCTGCGGATCGTCCCGCACGAAATGCGGACTGTTCCCTGCTTTCATGACGCATCCACTGGGAGTTAGACGTTCGATGATCCTACTGACGCCGCAGCTAGTCGCCGCCTTCGCGGCTCTGCTACCCGGCTTGGCGGCCTTGGTATGGGCAATCAGGCGGAAGCCGTGATTGGGATTTCGGTGAGAAGGGGGCGACAGTGCGCTCAATCTCAGACCCGCCCTAGATCAGCCCGTGGCGGCCGAGTTTGTGCGTTGTCACCGCAATTCCATCGGGGGCCGGAAAGGGGCTAGAGCACTATTCCCCGCCACGGCCGCGAATGCGAAACGTGCTCGGAGCTCGCCGGGCGGTGGGCCGGTCGGCGCTCTAGGTCGGGGGCGAATACGGCGGCCCTGCCGGACGGCAAGGGGACTGATGCTCCTGTCCCCGTGTTGCCCCGTGTTGCCTCGTATTCCCCACGGCAGCGCTGAAGCCAGTGGCGGCCCGGGCCCCTGCGGTCGATATGTCTTGTGGTCAGGAATCATCGCATCCTAGCCATATGGGCGAGCCGTTCGATGAGCCGGAGCCGATCACATTCGAGCAGGCCATAGCAGAGACGGTCGACCAAACGCGCTACCTGCTCCTCGGGAACGGCTTCAGCATCGCCGCACGCGGCAGCTTCTCTTATCCTTCTCTATTCCGCCGGGCCGGCCCATTTAGCGAACCTGTGTCTGCGCTGTTCCAAGACCTCGAAACCGAGGATTTCGAGCGCGTGCTGGACGCCCTCAAGCCGAGAGTGGAGGACATCGCCGCACCGCCCTCCGTGCGCCAGGAATGGAAACGCCAAGAAGATGAGGTGCGGGCGGCTTTCATTCAGGCGGTTCAGCGAGTGCATCCGGATAATGCCGCGTTGATGGGGCGCGACGAGTGCGAACAATGCATTACATCGTTTCTAGAACATTTTGTCGGGCGACGGCGTCCTTTCAGGAAGATCGGTCGAATCTACACCACGAACTACGATCTTTTGCTTTATTGGGTGCTCGCCCGCAGCGGTCGCCGCCTACTCTGTTACGACAGCCACATCAGTCCGGTGGACGACAAGCGCTACGGGCTGTGGGAGCCAGAAAAGCCGCCGGGCTTGGTTTACCTCCACGGCGCGTTGCATGTCTACGAAAGGCCAGGCGGCGGGCAGGCGATGCTCCGGTACGATGGGCAGCGCAGTCTCATTGCCCAGGCGAAAGGCCGGCTGGATCGCGGCAGCTTCCCTGCAATTGTTTCGGAGGGCACCAGTGAGGCCAAGGCCGCGCGGATCGCACGGAGTGCATATCTTAAGTGGGGCCTCAAGTTCCTGCGCAGCGGTCTACGGGATCGTGGGGGGGTGCTGTTCACCTACGGCCACAGCTTGGATGACCGTGACGAGCATCTGTTGCGGCACGTAGGCACCGGCCGCATCGGCGCCATCTACATCGGCGCATTTGGAGGCCTGGAAGCACAGGAGGCTACGATCCGGCGGTGGATGGAGCGCTGGCGAGATGCACGAGGCGCGGGCCCAGGGCTTCGGGTCTACGTCTACGACACCAAGACCTTCTCCCCCTGGAAGTAAGCGCTCAATAAGGGGACAGGAGCATCATTTCCTGCCACGGCCGCTAACGCGAAGCCTGCACCGCGCCCTCCGGAGGAGGCGACGGGAATGGTGCTCCTGTCCCCGCAATTCCCCGTAACCCGCTCTAGCTCTGTTCGAACCGGACGCGCTGGTAGGTGTTCGGCCCGAACAGCACGGCGGTCAGGAACAGGAAGATGAATTCCGCCGCCAGCAACCGCCAGGCGCCGGTCTGTTCCGCCACGCTGAAGGCCTCCAGCGCCTCCCGGCCGAAGAACAGCCAGGCGCCCCCCTCGACCACGAGGGCGGCCATCGCCCAGCCTACGGCGTCGAGCATGGCCTTACCGGCCGTCCAGGCGGCCCGCAGCCGGAAGAGCAGGGCAAGCACCCCCAGCCACCATGGCGCCCATAGCCACCCGGCCAGCATCGCCGAAAGCGGTTCGGCCCAGCCCGGCAAGGCGGCGACCAGGACGGCGATCAGGCTGCGCGGCGCCTGCGGCTGGATCATCAGCGCCAGATGCGGGAACGCATAAAGGGCGGCGAACAACAAGAAGAAGGGGGCCATCCAAATCGCCGGCCGTCCATGGACCTTGCGCCAGGCTTTCACCTCGGCCGCCTCCGCCGGGTCCTGACGGGCCTCGGCCGTCCGCCGGCGGGCCTTCTCGCGAGGCGCCGGGTCGGCGGGCCTCGACCGCAGCGCGGCCAGCGCGGCCCTGAGCCGAGCCCACAGCGTCGACAAACCCGAGGGCTCGGGTCCGCTGACCGTCGGTTGGTTTCGTCCGCCGTCCATGCCTTCCCCCCCCCGGAAGCCTCCAGGGCAGGATGTACCAATCGCCGAACGGCGTCACGCGAGTTGGAGCGCGTTCTGAGAAATGTGAACCGGCTTCAGGTGCAAGCCCTCGTCAGCTCAAACACCTGGAGGAGGGGTTACGGTGCCACTGTATGAAATGGCGTCACCTCGGTCAGGCGCGGTGAGGGCCCCCGCCTCACCCCACCTTCAACCGCACGAACACCATCCCCGCCGACGGCTCCCCATAGGACGCCTTCAGCGGCGACGGGATGTCGAAGGCCGAGACCAGCGCTCCCAGGCCCAGCTTCACCCCCGGCCGCAGGGTCCAGTCGTGGATCGCGCCCACCGAGAGCTTGCCCACGGTGACGGGGTCGCCGTGGCCGTGGGCCAGTTCGTCCTGGTCCACCCGTTCGGCCCGGCCGAAGACGGTCCAGGCGTCGTTGGGCATATAGGCCGCCTCGGCCAGGACGCCCCAGAGGATGGGGCCCGGCTGGCGGTTCTTCTGGGCGGCGGCCAGGGACACGGCCACCAGCCCGCCGCGCTCTAAGCGTCGCAGATAGGCGCCGCTGGCGGAGAACCGCGTCTCGTCGTGGTGCGGCTCCAGGGCCTCGGGGCTCTTGATGTCGGCCCAGCTGGCCTGGACCGACCAGTTCTGCCCGGGGTTCCAGGAGATCCGCGCGGCGGTGGAGTCCAGCGCCCCGGTCTCGATGTCGAAGCGCTTCTCGTCGGGCTCGCGGCCGCGGAAGCGCGAGGCCTCGACCTTCCAGTCCCCCTGGACATAGCCCGCCGTCAGCACCCCGAAGGTGATGTGGGTGCTATCGAGCCAATGGTGGGTGATGGGCGCCTCGGGGCTGTCCAGCGCCGAGAGCCGGTGCATGAAGCTGGGGGGACCGAAGGCCGGCTCGCCGGGCAGGCCGCCATAGAGGAAGAGGCTGCCGCGCTCGCCCACCGGCAGGCTGTAGCTGGCTGACAGCTCCATGAACAGGTCGTGCGGGTGCTGGCGGTCCACCAGCGGGGTCGCCCCGTCGGCGCTCTCGCCGGCCGCCAGCAGCAGGGGATAGCCCGACTTGCCCATGAAGGGGTCGGGGCTGAGCATGGCCCGCAGGCCGAGCGTGCCCTGTCCCAGGGGCCGTTGCGCCATGCCCATCACCATGCCGGCCAGGAAGGCCTTGTCGCCGCCGCGCGGGCCGCCCTGGTCGGAATAGACGACGTTGATCAGGGCGTGGCCCATGGTCATCCAGTCGCCGTGGTGGCCCATGGCGCCCATGTGCGGGCTGGCGTCGGGCTGCCAGGCGGTGCCCGAGCCGTCGCGGCTCATGGGGAAGGGGCCCAGCGCGCTGGTCATGGCGTGGGGGGCGGCGTCGTCCGTCGCGGTGGCGGGGCCGCTCATGTCCATGCCGGACATGTCGTGGCCCGCGTGCGGATCGGTGGGACCTTGAGGGTCACTTGTCGGCGCATGTTGGCCGCTCATGTCGTGCCCGGCGTGGCTGTCCTGGGCGTGGGCGGCGGTGGCCAGCGCGGCGAGGGCGGCGGCGGCGAGGAGGGTGGTCTTCATGGGGGAGGTCGCTCGGGTTAGTGGGTGCTGCGTTCCAGCAGCGCGATGAGTTCATTGACTTTTTTGCGCTGCTCGTCGGCGTCGCCGCTGACGATGGCGCTCTCGATACAGTGGCTCAGGTGGTCGCGCAGCAGCTCGGTTTCCACCCGCGCCAGGGCGGCGCGGACCGCCTGCAGCTGGGTGAGGATGTCGATGCAGTAGCGGTCTTCGTCGACCATCCGCGCGATGCCGCGCACCTGGCCCTCGACGCGGCTCAGCCGGGTGAGCAGCTTGGGTTTGTTCTCGCGTTTCATGCCGCCCTTATATACCCCCCTAGGGTAATTGCAATATGCCCCCAGGGGGTATATCTGCGAGGGACGTTTTCTTCCATCCCTGGCGACCGACATGTCCGAGCAAGCCCCCCTCATCGACCCCGTCTGCGGCATGACCGTGAAGACCGACACCCATCGCCACGTCCATGACGGCGCCGAGTTCGGCTTCTGCTCGGCCGGCTGCAAGGCCAAGTTCGCCGCCGACCCGGGCAAGTACCTGGGCGAGCGGGAGGCGGAGCCCGCGCCCCCGCCGGGCACGATCTACACCTGCCCCATGCACCCGGAGATCCGCCAGGAGGGCCCCGGCTCCTGCCCCATCTGCGGCATGGCCCTGGAGCCGGAGCTGGTCAGCCTGGACGCCGGCCCCAACCCCGAGCTGGTCGACTTCACCCGCCGCTTCTGGATCGGCCTGGCGCTGACCGCCCCGGTCTTCGTCCTGGAGATGGGCGGCCACGCGCTCGGCATGCGCACCCCCTGGCCCATGGCCTGGAGCGGCTGGATCCAGCTGGTCCTGGCCACCCCGGTGGTGCTCTGGGCGGGCTGGCCCTTCTTCGAGCGGGGCTGGGCGAGCCTGGTCAGCCGCAACCTCAACATGTTCACCCTGATCGCCCTGGGCGCCGGGGCGGCCTGGCTCTACTCCACTTTCGCCACCCTGTTCCCCGCCTCGATCCCCAATGATTTCAAGACCCCCGGCGGCGAAGTCCCGATCTATTTCGAGGCCGCCGCGGTGATCGTGGTCCTGGTCCTGCTGGGCCAGATGCTGGAGCTACGGGCCCGGGAGGCCACCTCCGGCGCCATCAAGGCCCTGCTGCACCTGGCCCCCAAGACCGCCCGCCGGATCGCCGCCGACGGGACCGACCACGAGGTCGCCATCGACCAGATCGCGCTCGGCGACCGCCTGCGGGTCCGCCCCGGCGAGAAGGTCCCGGTCGACGGCGAGGTGCTGGAGGGCGCAGGCGCCGTGGACGAGAGCCTGGTCACCGGGGAGTCCATGCCGGTGGAGAAGGTCAAGGGCGCCCGCCTGGTGGCCGGCGCCATCAACAGGACCGGGTCCTTCGTCCTGCGGGCCGACAAGGTGGGCGCCGACACCCTGCTCTCCCAGATCGTCGCGATGGTCGCCCAGGCCCAGCGCAGCCGCGCCCCCATCCAGCGCCTGGCCGACCGGGTCTCGGCCTGGTTCGTGCCGGCCGTCATCGCCTCGGCCCTGGCGGCCTTCGCGGCCTGGTGGTTCCTGGGCCCCGACCCCAAGCTCGCCCACGCCTTGGTGGCGGCGGTCTCGGTGCTGATCATCGCCTGCCCCTGCGCGCTGGGCCTGGCCACGCCGATGTCGATCATGGTCGGGGTCGGACGCGGGGCCCAGGCCGGGGTGCTGATCAAGAACGCCGAGGCCCTGGAGCGGCTGGAGAAGGTCGACACCCTGGTGGTGGACAAGACCGGGACCCTCACCGAGGGCCGCCCCGCGGTCACGGAAATCCATGCCGCGGAAGGCTTCGCGGAGGCCGACCTGCTGCGCCTGGCCGCCAGCCTGGAGCGGGGCAGCGAGCATCCCCTGGCCGAGGCCGTGGTCCGCGCCGCCCTGGAGCGCGGCCTGACCCTGGCCGAGCCCCAGGACTTCGACTCCCCCGTCGGCAGGGGCGTCACCGGGTCCGTCGACGGCCGCAGCCTGGCCATCGGCAGCGACCGCTTCCTCACCGAGGCCGGGGTCGACATCGGCCCCCTGAAGGCCGCCGCCGAGGCCCTGCGCGGGGACGGCGCCACGGGGATCTTCGTCGCTGTCGACGGCGTCCTGGCCGGCCTGTTCGGCATCGCCGACCCGATCAAGGCCGACGCCGCCGAGGTCGTGGCCGAGTTGCGCGGGGCCGGCGTGCGGGTGGTGATGCTCACCGGCGACAACCGCGTCACCGCCCAGGCCGTCGCCGCCCGCCTGGGGATCGCCGAGGTGGAGGCCGAGGTCCTGCCCCAGGACAAGGCCGCCGTGGTGGCCCGCCTGAGGTCGCAGGGCCGCATCGTCGCCATGGCCGGGGACGGGGTGAACGACGCCCCGGCCCTCGCCGCCGCCGAGGTGGGGATCGCCATGGGCGCGGGCTCCGATGTCGCCATCGAGAGCGCCGGGATCACCCTGCTGCAGGGCGACCTGCGGGCCCTGCTGCGGGCCCGGCGGCTGTCGAGGGCGGTGATGGGCAACATCCGCCAGAACCTGGTCCTGGCCTTCGTCTACAACGTCCTGGGGGTGCCCATCGCCGCCGGCGTGCTCTATCCGGCCTTCGGCCTGCTGCTGACCCCGGCCATCGCCGCGGCGGCCATGTCGCTGTCCTCGGTGAGCGTCATCAGCAACGCCCTGCGCCTGAGGCTGACCAAGCTCTAGTGGCCGGTGAGGACCAGGCCGCCGGCGTCGGGGAGGGTCGAGTCGCCGCCGTTGATCGGCTTCTGCATCCAGACGGTGTCGACCCACCGTCCGTGCTTGAAGCCGACGCTGCGGCAGACCCCGGCAGGCTCGAAGCCGAGGGACCGATGCAGGCCGATGGAGCCGGCGTTGCCGCTGTCGCCGATCACCGCCATCACCTGGCGCAGGCCCAGCGCCTCGCAGGCCGCCAGGACCTGGGTGAGGACAGCCTTGCCCACGCCGCGCCCCTTGGCGTCAGGGGCCACATAGACGCTGTCCTCGACCGTGAAACGATAGGCCGCCCGGGGCCGGAACAGGCCGGCATAGGCGAAGCCCAGCACCTTGCCGTCCGCCTCGGCCACCAGGTGCGGCAGGCCCCGCTCGACGATGGCCAGGCGCCGCGCCGCCATCTCCCGCGGGCTCGGCGGGACCTCCTCGAAGGTGCCGAAGCCGTGCAGGACGTCGTGGCCGTAGATGGCCGCCAGGGCCTCCGCGTCGCTGTCCAGCGAAGCTCTGACGATCATGGCTTCTCCCACCCCTTGTCCATCGCCCAGATGGCGAAAGCGTAGTCCAGGGCGATCTCCTTGAGGAAGTCGAACCGTCCCGAGGCGCCGCCGTGGCCGGCCTCCATGTTGATCCTGAGCAGGATGGGGGCGGTCGATGTCGAGAACTGCCGCAGCCTGGCCACCCACTTCTCCGGCTCCCAATAGGTGACGCGCGGATCCGACAGGCCGCCGGTCGCCAGGATCGGCGGATAGGGCAGGGGGGCCACCTGGTCATAGGGGCTGTAAGCGGCGATGGTGTCGTAGGCCGCCGCGTCCTCCAGCGGATTGCCCCATTCGGGCCACTCCGGCGGGGTCAGCGGCAGGGTGGTGTCGCTCATGGTGTTGAGCACGTCGACGAAGGGCACCGCGGCGATGATCCCGGCCCAGAGGTCGGGGCGCAGGTTGGCGACGGCGCCCATCAGCATGCCGCCGGCCGAGCCGCCATAGGCCACCATCCTCCCGGCCTTGCCGTAGCCATTGGCCGACAGATGCTCGGCGCAGGCGATGAAGTCGGTGAAGCTGTTGGCCTTCTTCTCCTTGCGGCCGTCCAGGAACCAGCCCCAGCCCTTGTCGGAGCCGCCGCGCACGTGGGCCACGGCCCAGATCCAACCGCGGTCCACCAGGCTGAGACTGCGGATCGAGAAGCTGGGCTCCATGGCGTGTCCATAGGCGCCGTAGCCGTAGAGCAGCAGGGGCGCCGAGCCGTCGAGCGGGGTGTCCCTCAGCATCAGGACGGTGACCGGAACCTCGGCGCCGTCGCCGGCCTTGGCCATCAGGCGGCGCGCCACATAGCGGGCCGGGTCGTGGCCGGAGGGGATCTCCTGGGTCTTGCGCAGGGTCCGTTCGCGGGTGGCCATGTCGTAGTCGAACCACTGCCGGGGCGTGGTGGGGGACTGGTAGACGAAGCGGGTCAGCGGGGTGTCGTACTCGTAGCCGCCGGTCAGGGAAAGCGCATAGGCCTCCTCGTCGAAGCCCACCTCGTGCTCGCCGCCACCCCTGGCCATCACCACGATCCGGTCGTTGGCGTTGACGCGCTCCAGGCGCACCAGGTGGTCAGCATAGGCGGAAAAGCCGGTGATGTAGTGGCCGGGCCGGTGGGGAACCAGGTCGGTCCAGGTGGACTTGGCGGGGATCTCGGCGGCGGAGGCCGCCAGCTTGAAGTCCACCGCCCCGTCGTCATTGGTGCGGATCACCCAGCGGTCGCTCCAGTGGTCCAGCTCGTACTTGATCCCCACCCGCCGGGGTTCGGCGACGAAGGGCGGGCGGGTGGGATCGGAGGCCGGGATCAGCCAGATCTCGGTGGTCTCCTGATTGCCCACATGGATGGCGATGTGGCTGTCGTCGGCGGTGGTCCCCACCCCCAGGAACATGCCGTCGTCGGCCTCCTCATAGACCAGGGTGTCCTCGCCGCCGCGGGCGGGGCGGCGGAAGACCTTGGAGGGGCGGGCGTTCTCGTCGCGCCAGATCCAGAACAGCCACTGGCTGTCCGGCGAGAAGGCGAAGTCGCCGTAGGCGCTCTCGATCTCGACGGGCAGGGCCTCGCCCGTGGCCAGGTCCTTGATTCGGATCGTGTAGTACTCCGACCCCTGCTCGTCGGCGGCCCAGGCGTAGAGGCGGTGGTCGGGGCTGTGATGGGCCGCGCCCACCTGGAAGAAGGGCTTGCCCTTGGACAGCGCCTCCTCGTCCAGCAGCACCACCTCGCCGTCGGTGCGGCCCCGCGGCCGACGGCCATGCACCGGATGCTCGGCGCCGATCTCGTAGCGGACATAGTAGTCCCAGGCGCCGTCGGAGGCGGGCACCGACGAATCGTCCTCCTTGATCCGCCCCTTCATCTCGGCGAACAGGGCGTCCTGCAGAGCCTGGGTCGGCGTCTCCAGCAGGGTCTTGGTGTAGGCGTTCTCGGCCTCCAGATGCTCGCGGATGTCGGCGCGCAGCGCCTTGGGATCGCGCAGCACCTCCTTCCAATTGTCGTCCTTCATCCAGGCGTAGTCGTCCACGCGGGTGCGGCCGAGCTGGGTGAGGGTTTTCGGCTGGCGCCGGGCGGTGGGCGGTGTGGGACGGGTCATGCCCGTTAGATGCGCCAGGCCTGAGGCGCTCTCAAGACCCTGGGCCATTTCCCACGCGGCAATCGGGCGCACGGGCCGCAGGCGAGAAGTCCCTTTGCGTTAACCGTGATCTTAAGGAACTATCCCCCTAGTCGCAGGGGTAAGGTGCGATTTTTCGGGGGCGTCGATGGTCTACGACCTATCCGTGGAACTGATCCACGCGACGGTACAGCTGGAACAGCCGCTCGGCGACGGAACGCGCACGGTCGGCACCGGGTTCCTGATCCAGTCGGTCAGCCCCGACGGCCAGCCCCACACCGTCCTCGTCACCGCCAATCACGTGCTCTCCAAGATGCCTGGCGCCGAGGCGCGCATCGGCTATCGGATCGAGAACCCCGACGGATCCTGGACCTACTCCCCCCAGACCCTGAAGATTCGCGACGGCGCGGGCCACGAGCTGTGGACGCGCCACCCGTCGCGTGATGTCGCCGCCATCTCCATCACCGCGCCCGAAGAATTCGCCAAGGCCGCCATCCCGCTGACCTGGCTGGCCGACGACCAGACCTTCGCCTCCCTGCAGGTGGGGGCGGGCGACGAGATGATGGCGCTCGGCTTCCCGCGCGGTCTGGCCGCCAACCGCGCCGGCTTCCCGATCCTTCGGGCCGGCCGCGTGGCCTCCTATCCCATCGCCCCGGCCAAGGTCTTCCCGACCTTCCTGCTGGATTTCAGCGTCTTCCCGGGCAATTCGGGCGGGCCGGTGTTCATGGCCGACAATTCGCGCCGCCGCCTCGGCGCCACCGAGGCCCAGCCGGCGCAGTTCATCGCGGGCCTGCTGACCCAGCAGGTGGAGCTGAACAATGAGCGCCTGGAGATCGGGATCGTCACCCAGGCCAAGTACATCCGCGAGACCATCGGTCTGGTGGAGAATCCCTACGCCCCTGTGACCACGGCCTCCAACGAGGTGTTCACGGGCGCCAAGGCGGCCTCGGCCGAAGAGGCCGTCTCGCCCGACTGGTAGGCGAGAACCTCCCCGCGGTAAGGCAGGGAGGTCTACACAGTCTTACGCCCCGTACAGCAGGGACAGGGTCTCGGCGATGCAGGCGGGCTTGTCCTCGCCTTCGATCTCGATGGTGCATTCGTTGCGGATCTGCACGCCGCCGGCCTTGGGCTCGACCCCGATCAGCTTCTGGCGCAGGCGCACGCGCTTGCCCACCCGGACCATGTTCACGAAGCGCACCTTGTCGGAACCGTAGTTGATCCCCCGCGTCACGCCCTTCACCGGCATCAGCCCGCCGCCCAGGAAGGGCAGCAGGGACAGGGTCAGGTAGCCGTGGGCGATCGGGCCGCCCATC
>NZ_JAUSLW010000192.1 GCF_030645195.1 Phenylobacterium sp.
CCCGCCGCCGCCGCGCCCGCCCTCGACGCCGCGCCGGCCGCCGCGTCGCGGGCCGCTGGCGACCTGGTGAAGTCCCCCATGGTGGGCACCGTCTACATGCAGCCCTCCCCTGAGGCCCCACCCTTCGTGAAGGTCGGCGACACGGTGAGCGCCGGCCAGACCCTGATGATCATCGAGGCCATGAAGACCATGAACCCGATCCCGGCCACCAAGGCAGGCAAGGTGGTGGAGATCCTGGTGGGCGATGGCGACCCTGTGGAGTTCGGCGAACCCCTCGTCGTCATCGAGTAACCCGATGTTCGAAAAAATCCTCATCGCCAACCGGGGCGAGATCGCGCTGCGGGTCCACCGGGCCTGCAAGGAAATGGGCATCTCGACGGTGGCGGTCCACTCCGAGGCCGACGCCGGCGCCATGTGGGTGCGGCTGGCCGACGAGAGCGTCTGCATTGGCCCGCGCTCGGCGGCCAAGAGCTATCTGAACATCCCCTCGATTATCGCGGCGGCCGAAATCACCGGCGCCCAGGCGATCCATCCGGGCTACGGCTTCCTGTCGGAGAACGCCCGCTTCGCCGAGATCGTCACGGCGCACGGCTTCACCTTCATCGGCCCGAAGGCCGAGCACATCCTGATGATGGGCGACAAGATCACCGCCAAACAGGCCGTGAAGAACGCCGGCATCCCCGTGGTCCCCGGCTCCGACGGCGCCGTGACCACGGAGGAGGAGGCCTTCGCCGCCGCCAAGCAGATCGGTTTCCCGGTCCTGATCAAGGCCGCCGCCGGCGGCGGCGGGCGCGGCATGAAGGTCGCCGAGACGATGGAAGACCTGGCCGAGGCCGTCTCGACGGCCCGGGCCGAGGCGCGCGCCTCCTTCGGCGACGACGCGGTCTATATGGAGCGCTACCTCCAGACCCCGCGCCACATCGAGATCCAGGTCATCGCCGACAGCTTCGGCAATGTCTGCCATCTGGGGGAGCGCGACTGCTCCCTGCAGCGGCGTCACCAGAAGGTGCTGGAGGAAGCCCCCTCCCCGGTCATCAATGCGGCTGAGCGCGCCAAGATCGGCAAGGTGGTGGTCGATGCGATCAAGGCCATCGGCTATCTCGGCGTCGGCACCATCGAGTTCCTGTACGAAAACGGCGAGTTCTTCTTCATCGAGATGAACACCCGCCTGCAGGTGGAGCACCCGGTCACCGAGGCCATCACCGGCATCGACCTGGTCCGCGAACAGATCCGCATCGCCGCGGGCCTGCCGCTGTCCTTCCGCCAGGAGGACATCGTCTTCGAGGGTCACGCCATCGAGTGCCGAATCAACGCCGAGAACCCCAAGACCTTCGCCCCCTCGCCGGGCCTGGTGACCGACTTCCATGCCCCCGGCGGCCTGGGGGTGCGGCTCGATAGCGCCCTCTATGCGGGCTATACGATCCCGCCTGACTACGACAGCCTGGTGGGCAAGCTCATCGTCCACGGCCGCGACCGCGAGGAGTGCATCGCGCGCCTCAACCGCTGCCTGGGCGAGATGGTGGTGGGCGGCATCGAGACCTCGATTCCGCTGTTCCAGGAGTTGATCCACCAGCCCGACATCATCGCCGGCAATTACGACATCCACTGGCTGGAGCGCTGGATGAAGTCGCAGACCGACCTGTCGGCCTGAGGGCGCGGACCGCGAGCGCCATGAAGACCTTTGGGGCGCCCGAACTCCTGGAGTGCTACGCCCGTGGGGTCTTCCCCATGGCCGACGCCCGGGAGGACGAGGCGCTCTTCCTGATCGACCCGGAGCGGCGGGGGGTGATCCCGCTGGATGGGTTCCACGTCTCCCATCGGCTGGCGCGCACGGTGCGGCGCGATCCCTTCCAGGTGCGTATCGACTCCGCCTTCCCGCAGGTGGTCGCAGCCTGCGCCGAGGCCAGACCCGGCCGGGTGGAGACCTGGATCAACCGCCCCATCGAGCGGCTCTACGCCGAGCTGTTCTCCATCGGCCACGCCCACAGCGTCGAGTGCTGGCGCGGCGAGGAGCTGGTGGGAGGGCTATATGGCGTGTCCCTGGCCGGGGCCTTCTTCGGCGAGAGCATGTTCTCCACCGCCACCGACGCCTCGAAGATCGCCCTGGTCCACCTGGCAGCCCGGCTGATCGCCGGCGGGTTCGTGCTGCTGGACACCCAGTTCATGACCGAGCACCTGGCGCAGTTCGGAACCCAGGAAATCTCGCGGGCGGTCTATCGGCGGCGGCTGGGCAAGGCCCTGGCCGCCCAGGCCGACTTTCAGCGGCTGCCGGCGGCCACGACGGGGGCCGCGGCCCTGCAGGTGATCAGCCAGGCGTCGTAGACCGGGTGCTGTAGCGGGTTGAGGCCCGGCGACGAGGCGTACATCCAACCCTTGAAGGCCTGGCGCGGCGGCGGGGTCGGCTTGCCCGGCGCGGCCTTGGGCTGCGAATCCACCGTCAGATAGGCGATGGCGTCTTCCTGCGGTTCGTCGGGAGCCGCCTGCTCGCAGGCCTTCACGGTGAAGACCAGGGTCTTGTAGCGCACCGGCTGGCCGACGGCGGCCTCGAAGCGGACCGTCTCGGCGGTGACCTTGTCCAGGGCCTGGATGATGGCGACATCGTAGCGGGCGCGCTTGGTGGTGCTTTCGGCGGGCTTCTCGGCCACCTGGGCCTTGGGGGGCGCGGCCGGCGCGACCTCCGAGGCCTGGACCGGCGGAGTGGCCACGGGGGCCGGGACCGGCACGATGGCCGGCGGGGCTTCCTCGGCGGGCGCCGGGGCTCCGGCGGGCGGCAGGGGGGACGGCGCGACGGGCGCGGGTCCTGGCGTCGGGGCGATCGGCGCCGGGGGCGCGGTCTGGGCGGCCACGAGCCCCGCCGCCGCCAGGGCGCCGAGACCGACCGTCAGGCTGAGGAAGCCGCGCGCCACCACTATTCCGGCCGCCAGGCCTCGTAGTCGCCGGTCGCCTTCTGGCGCTCGCCGCCGCGGCTGATGGAGCCCTTGGGGCGCCAGGCGTTGACGGTGCCGGTGAGGTTCGGCTGGTGGTCCTTTTCCCAGGCCTGCCGCTTCAGCGGCTCGCGGGTCGGGGGCTCCTCGAAGGTGTGGTGCAGCCAACCATGCCAGTCCGGCGGCACCTTGGAGGCCTCGGCGTAGCCCTGGTAGATCACCCAGCGGCGCTTGCGGCCCTTGTCGTAGGAATCGCTGTCGTCCTTGGCCTGGTAGTATTTGTTGCCCAGGTCATCCTGGCCCACGAAGACGGCGCGCCGCCAGAGGGTGAAGAGCGCGCCAAGAGTGGCGCCGTTCCACCAGGTAAAGATCGACTTGAGCACGATTTTGAAGATCCAACGGGGTTGGGAGGCGGGCGGACTATAGGCGGGCGCCTATCGAGCGTCCAGCGGCGCGAACGTCGCAAGATGTTGTTGAGAACTGGCCTGCGACCACAACATCTGTTGCGGGCGGCCCTCCGGGCGCCTAACCTCGCGCGGTGGGAGTCAAACCGTTGCGAAGCGAACCGGCGAGGATCGAGCGCAGGCCTCTTGAGCGCGCCGACAGCGTGGTCGAGGTGCTGGCGCCTGCCGGCTGGACCGACGCGCGGGTCGAGGCGTGGCTGGACTGGGCGGACGGCGACACCGACCTACCCGCCGCCATCTTCCAGAAGGCCGACGCCATCGCCGAACAGGCCGGGTCGCTGGGCCTGCTCACCGATTCCCGGGCCCGCGCGGCCTTCCGCCGCGACCTGGGCGCGGCCCTGCTCAGCGGCCGCCTGGCCATAGCCGAGCCCCGCGCCCTCGACACCCCCACCCTGATCGCCGCCGGGGAGCCCGGCTTCGAGAAGGCGCTCAACACCCTGCGCGCGCGCCGCCGGGGCCGAGTCGCCGCCCGCGCCGCCGCCACCGCCCTAGCCCAGCGCCTGCAGGGCGTGATGGACGCCATCGCGCGCTGCGAGGGCGATGCCGCCGCCTGCGCCGACCCGCAATCCAACCTCGGCCTGGCCCGCGCCGCCGAGGCCGCCCGCGCCGCGGGCGCCACCGATGTCATGATCATGGACGCCATGACGCTCGCCCGCGCCGGCGAGGACATCTGGTCGGCCCAGGCCCAGTTCGAAAGCGGCGACGGCCCCGGCCTGATCGCCCAGGTCGCCGCCGACCAGGCCATCGCCCAGGTCGCCCTGGCCGCCGCCTCCTGGGAGACCGGCGCCGTGGTGGCCGCCTTCGCCCCAGGCGCGGGCGCCCAGATCGCCGACACCTGGACCGCCACCCGCGGCGGGGTCGACGTCATGGCCTTCGGAACCGGGGACGACTTCGACACCTCGGGATTCGACGACGCCGTCGGTCTGGCGGCGATCGCCCTGGCCGCCTTCGGAGGCCCGGTGGCCCTCGGGCTGGGCGGCGTGGCCGACTGGCTGGCCGCCCAGGGGCTGGCCTATGATTCGCGGGAAGGCCGCGACGCCGCCCGGGACCTCTATCTGAAGGCGCGCCAAGCCATGGCCGACATCCCGCTCACCGGCGGGCTGGCGGTGTTCGACGATCCGGACCTGACCCTGCGCCTGGGCGGAGCCTCGGCCGCCGCCGCCCCCTGGCTGGGGGCCGTGACCATCGCCGAGACCGAGGACGGCGCTCACACCCGGGTGCTGTCGGAAGCCGCCCTTCAGGGCCTGGCGGTCCTGGGGGTCGACCCCGCCGCGGCCCGGGCCCACCTGCTGGGCCGGCTGGACCTGTCGGACTCGCCGGCCATCGACCACGTGGCCCTCAAGGCCCGCGGCTTCACCGATCACGAGATCGCCGCGGCCGAGGCCGCCCTGCCCTTCGCCGCCCATCTGCGGGACGCCTTCTCGCCCCAGGTGGTGGACGCGGGTTTCCTCTCCGACGTCCTGGGGGCCAGCGACGCCGACCTGGCGGACCCCGACTTCGACGCCCTGAAACAAGCAGGTTTCTCCGACGACGAGATCGCCGTGGCCGAGGCCCACGTCCTGGGCGCCGGGGCCCTGACCGACGCCCCCTTCCTGACCCCCGACCAGCGGGCGGTGTTCCTCACCGCCGAGGACCTGGGGCCGACGCCCTATTTCACCATGCTGGCGGCCCTGCAGCCGGCCCTGCACCTGCCCGCCATCGCCGAGATCGAGCTGGAGTGGGACACCGCGCCGGCCGACGCCCAGGCCCTGCTGGCCGAGGCCGGCCAGGCCCGCGCCGCCGCCCTGCGGATCCGCCGCGGCGACGCCCCCCTGAGCTTCGCCCTGGACCTGCCCAAGGTGGTCGAACCTCCGCCGCGCGCCATGCGCGAGCCCGAGGCGGCCATCCCGCCCCCGCCTCAGGAGCGGATCGTGGAGCGCATCGTCGAGCGCGACCGCACCCGCCGCAAGCTGCCCGACCGCCGCAAGGGCTATATCCAGAAGGCGGCCGTGGGCGGCCACAAGGTCTATCTGCACACCGGCGAGTACGACGACGGCGAGCTGGGCGAAATCTTCATCGACATGCACAAGGAGGGCGCGGCCTTCCGATCGCTGATGAACAACTTCGCCATCGGCATCTCCATTGGCCTGCAGTACGGGGTGCCGCTGGAGGAGTTCGTCGACGCCTTCGTCTTCACCCGCTTCGAACCGGCAGGGCCGGTGACGGGCAATGATTCGGTGAAGTCGGCGACCTCGATCCTCGACTACATCTTCCGCGAGCTGGGCATCTCCTATCTGGGCCGCGACGAGTTGGCCAACGCCGACGGCGAGCTCAACGCCGACGGCCTGGGCCGCGGCAAGGCCGAGGGCGACGCCGAGGAGAGCGAGCCGCAGCCGGCCTCCCACTTCATCTCCCGCGGCTTCGCCCGGGGCGCCACGCCGGACAACCTGGTCTTCCTGCCCAGCGCCCATGCGCGGGGCGCCCGGCTGGAGGCCGACGTCTGCGCCGCCTGCGGCGACCTGGCGGTGGTGCGCAAGGGCGCCAGCCTGATCTGCGAGAGCTGCGGCGTCCGCGCCGGGCCCCAGGACAGCGGCCGGACGGGCTGAAACGCCCTATAGAGCACGTCAGGCGGAAGTGGATTACCGGTTCCGCCGCCCGACGTGCTCTAATGTTTTGAATCTAGACCCTTCTTGCCGTTTCAGATGAGTCCATCCGAAACGGTCAGGGTCTGGTCACCAGGCCTTAAGTTTGCTGGCCTAATCGGAACGGGACCTTTCGCCCGGAGCCGTTCCCATGATGAGACCGCTCGCCCTGCTCAGCCTGATCGCCGCGCTGGCCGCCGCCGCGCCGGCCCTGGCCCAGAACGCCGGCCAGATCGCCGCCGCCCGGCGCGGCGCCAACTGCCCCGGCTGCAACCTCTTCCAGGCCGATTTCTCGGGGCTCGAGATCAAGGGCCGAAACTATGCCGGCGCGCGCCTGCGGCAGTCGGACCTGAGCCTCTCGGTGATGAACCGCGCCAATTTCGGCGGCGCCGACCTGCGGGACGTCAACGCCTATGGCGCGGTGTTTTCCAGCGCCAATTTCGCCCGCGCCAACCTGACGCACGCCAGCTTCGTCGGGACCTATCTGGAAGGCGCCAACTTCGCCGGTGCGAACCTGGACGGGACCAACCTCTCCGGCGCCGAGATGGACCGCGCCCGGGGTCTCACCCAGGGCCAGCTGAACCGCGCCTGCGGGGATGGCGCCACCCGCCTGCCACCCGGCCTGCGTGTGCCGGCGTGCTAATCTGTCAAGAATTACCGCGATTTAAGTAGCCGCAGCCCGTCCCCATAGGCACATGGTGTCTCCCATGTTCGGCTTCTTCCGCATCCCCCTGTCCCGCATCGCTCCCCTCGCCGGCGCCCTCGCCGCCTTGACGGCGGTCACCCCCGGGGTCGCCAACGCCATGGTCGGCGACAAGGAAGTGGCCAGGCTGGTCTCCTTCGGCGGCGCCTGCGCCAAGTGCGAACTGTCGGGCCGCAAGCTGACAGGCGCCCAGTTCAACGGGGCCAATTTCGCCGGCGCGGCCCTCGTGGGCTCGGACCTGCGTGAAGCTCGCTTCTACGGGGCCAATTTCGCCAACGCCGATCTGTCCCGCGCCGACCTGTCGGATTCCGAGATGATCGGCGCCAATTTCGGCTCGGCCAACCTCTCCAACGCCAAGCTGCGGGACGTGGAGGCCAAGGGCGTCAACTTCGTCGGCGCCGATCTCTCCAACGCCGACCTGCGCGACCTGTCGGCCCAGGGGGCCAACTTCGGCAGGGCCTCCATGGGCGGCGCCCAGCTCAATGACGGCGAACTGATGGGCGCCAATTTCAGCCGCGCCGACGCCCGGGACGTGAGTTTCCGCGACGCCGGCATGCAGGGCGCGGTCCTGGCCGGCGGCCGGTTCGACCGGGCGTCCTTCCGCGACACCAATCTCGACAACGCCGTGCTCTCGGGCGCGGCCTTCGCCGGCGCCGATTTCCGCGACGCCAGCCTGCGCCGGGCCGTGCTCTACGGGGTGGACCTGTCGAAGGCCCGCAACCTGGACCAGGACCAGCTGGACGAGGCCTGCGCCGACGGCTCCACCAAGCTGCCCCAGGGTCTCGTCGCCCGCGGCTGCCATGGAGCGACGGTGCGCTGGACCGGATGGCGTCCGCCGACCCCGCCGGCGCCGGCAGCCCCGCCCTCCGGCCGGATCCGCGCGCCGACGCCGCCCACGCCCCCCAGCGAGCCGCGCTACATCATCGCCACGCACTGAGGCTCGCTCCGCCGAAGCGGAGCGGCCCGAGCCCCTAGACCTTGATCGGCGGGGCCAACCGGATGTGCAGTTCCTTGAGCTGCTTGTCCTCGACCTCCGACGGCGCGTTCATCAGCAGGTCCTGGCCCTGCTGGTTCAGCGGGAAGGCGATGACCTCGCGGATGGCCGTCTGGCCGGCCAGCAGCATGACGATGCGGTCGATGCCGGGGGCGAGACCGCCGTGCGGCGGGGCGCCATGGCGGAAGGCGTTGAGCATGCCGCCGAACTGCTCCTCGACGACGCTGGGGCCGTAGCCGGCGATATCGAAGGCCTTCAGCATCACGTCGGGGCGATGGTTGCGCACCGCGCCCGAGCACAGCTCATAGCCGTTGCAGACGATGTCATACTGGTAGGCCAGGATGTCCAAGGGGTCCTTGGTCTCCAGGGCCTCCAGTTCGCCCTGCGGCATGGAGAAGGGGTTGTGCGAGAAGTCGACGTGGTTCGTCTCCTCGTTCATCTCGAACATCGGGAAGTCGACGATCCAGACGAACTCGAAGCGGGTCTCGTCGATCAGCTTCAGGTCGGTCCCGACCTTGGTGCGGGCCGAGCCGGCAAACTTGTAGAAGCTCTTCGGATCGCCGGCGACGAAGAAGGCGGCGGCGCCCTGCGAGAGGCCGATCTGCGCCATCAGGGCCTCGGTGGCCTCGGCGCCCAGGTTCTTGGCGATCGGGCCGCCCCAGGCGCCCTGGTCCTCGCTCCAGAAAATGTAGCCCAGGCCCGGCTGGCCCTCGCCCTGCGCCCAGGAGTTCATGCGGTCGCAGAAGGCGCGGCTACCGCCCTTGGGGGCGGGGATCGCCCAGACGGCGTTCTTAGCGTCTTCCAGGATGCGGGCGAACAGGCCAAAGCCGCCGCCGCGGAAGCGCTCGGAGACGTCCTGCATCTTCAGCGGATTGCGCAAATCCGGCTTGTCGGTGCCGTACCAGGCGATGGAGTCGCGGTAGGGAATGCGCGGGAACGGATAGGGCGTGACGCTCTTCCCGTCGCCGAACTCCTCGAAGACCCCGTGCATCACGGGCTCGATGGCGGCGAAGATATCCTCCTGGGTGACGAAGCTCATCTCCACGTCGAGCTGGTAGAACTCCAGGCTGCGGTCGGCGCGCAGGTCCTCGTCGCGGAAGCAGGGGGCGATCTGGAAGTAGCGGTCGAAGCCGGCCACCATCAGCAGCTGCTTGAACTGCTGGGGGGCCTGGGGAAGCGCGTAGAACTTGGACGGGTGCAGGCGCGAGGGCACCAGGAAGTCCCGCGCGCCTTCCGGCGACGAGGCCGTCAGGATCGGGGTCTGATACTCCAGGAAGCCCTGGCCGATCATGCGGTTGCGGATCGAGTGAATGACCTTGGAGCGCAGGACGATGTTCTTGTGCAGGGTCTCGCGGCGCAGATCCAGGTAGCGGTGCTTGAGCCGGATCTCCTCGGGGTAGTCGGGCTCACCGAACACCGGCAGCGGCAGCTCGGCGGCCTCGGAGATCACGTCGATGGAGGACACGCGAATCTCGACCTCGCCGGTGGGCAGGTTGGGGTTGATGGTGTCGGCCGAGCGGGCCAGGACCTGGCCGTCCACCCGGATGACGCTCTCGGCCCGCAGGCGCTCGACGCGGTCGAAGCCGGGGGTCTCGGGACTGATCACCAATTGGGTCAGGCCATAGTGGTCGCGCAGGTCGATGAACATCAGCCCGCCGTGGTCGCGCTTGCGGTGGATCCAGCCCGACAGGCGGACATTCTGACCGGTGTCCGTCGACCGGAGGGCGCCGCAGGTATGGGAACGGTGGGGATGCATGGTCGCCAAAGCTCTAGAAAATCAAGGCGCGGAAGGGCGCATGAGGGGGGTCGAAAGTCAAGGTCGCGAGCCCTCCCTCCCCTTTATGGGGCTACCGGATTCACACATCGGCGTTGGGGGCTAAGAGTGCGACGCCTCGCTTTGCGGCCTGGAAGTCGAGCCATCCGTTGAGCATGACGACGGGGCCGGGTTTTCCGTAGTATCCGGTCCATCCGCCGAGGCGGGCGC
>NZ_JAUSLW010000022.1 GCF_030645195.1 Phenylobacterium sp.
ACGCTGGCCATGTTCGGCGGCTTCACCGAGGGCCTGCAGCTGTTCGCCAGCTTCGCCATGCTGATGAACTTCCCGCGCCACAACAAGATGAAGGGCATGGGCCAGATCGTCTCCTGGTCGGTGCGGGACGAGAGCCTGCACTGCGAGGGCATCATCAAGCTCTACCACGCCTTCAACGCCGAGACCGGCGTGGTCACCAAGAGCGTGGCCGACGACATCATCGACTGCTGCAAGACGGTGGTGGGCCTGGAGGACAAGTTCATCGACCTGGCCTTCTCGGCCGGCGAGGTCCAGGGCATGACGCCCGAGGACATCAAGGCCTATATCCGCTTCATCGCCGACTGGCGCCTGCGCCAGCTGCACCTGCCCGAGGTGTTCGGCGGGGTGAAGGAAAATCCGCTGCCCTGGCTGCAGTCCATGCTGTCGGGCGTCGAGCACGCCAACTTCTTCGAGGCCCGCTCCACCGAATATTCCAAGGCCGCCACCAAGGGCCAATGGCACGGGGAAGCCGGCGTCTGGGCCGAGTTCGACCGCTCGCTGTCGCGCCGCGGCGAGAACGTTCCGGCCGAGTAGGGCCTCAGGCGGCCCTGGTCACGGTGACGAGCAGCCAGGTCCGCTCTTCCCGCTCATAGCTGTGGCCGGTGGCCTGGCGGATCGTGATTTCCGCCCAGGGCCCGGCCTGACCGTAGGCCCCCCGCCGCAGCCGAGGTCGCTAGCTCCAGGGGCCTCGCGCGGACGGGGTGACCGGAACCGCAGTGCCCGCCCGCCGCGTGCCGGTCACGGCCGCGCCGCCGCCCGCCAGCTTCATCAGGGCGGCCACCCGGTTCTGGGTCGCAGGGTGGGTGGAGAACAGGTTGTCCGCCCCCTGGCCCGACAGCGGGTTGATGATGAACATGTGGCTGGTGGCCGGATTGCGCTCGGCCTGGTGATTGATCATCCCGCCCCGGGCATAGGCCTCGATCTTCTGCAGGGCCGAGGCCAGGGCCTGGGGATCGCCGCTGATCTCCGCGCCGCCGGCGTCGGCGCCGTATTCGCGGTGGCGGCTGATGGCCATCTGCACCAGGGCCGCGGCGATGGGGGCCAGGATGGCGAGCGCGATGGTCCCGATCACGCCGCCCGGCCGGTCGCGGTCATTGCCGCCGAAGAAGAAGGCGAAGTTGGCCAGCGCCGAGATGGCCCCGGCGATGGTGGCCGTGACGGTCATGGTGAGGGTGTCGCGGTTCTTCACATGGGCCAGTTCGTGGGCCATCACGCCGTGGATCTCACGGCGGTCCAGCATGCGCAGCAAGCCCAGGTTGGCGGCGACGGCGGCGTGTTCCGGATCGCGCCCGGTGGCGAAGGCGTTGGGCTGCTCGGAATTGATCAGATAGACCTTGGGCCGCGGCAGGCCCGCGCGATCGGACAGGTCGTGGACGTCGGCGGCGAAGCTTCGCACCAGCAAATCCGGGTGGCTCTCGTCCACCTCCGTCGCGCCGTACATCCGCAGCACGATCTTGTCGGCGTTCCAGTAGCTGATGGCGTTCATCGTCACCGCCATCAGGAAGGCGATCGCCATCCCGCTGGGTCCGGCGATCAGATAGCCGACGCCGACGAAGAGCGCGGTCAGCGCCGCGAGCAGGGTGAAGGTTCGAAGGTGGTTGCGCATGGGTCCTATGGCGGCCTGAAAGGTCGACACCGATATGGGGATCGCGCCCCGCCCCGCCAAGCTATCCGGCGTTGCGCAAGGGAATGGGCGTGACCGCCGGCCCCGCCGGGGCCCAGGCCGCGGCGCTCTCCAGCAGGCGGGCCTCGACCTGCTCGGCCGGCATGGGCCGGGCGAAGAGATAGCCCTGCAGCCGGTCGCAACCGGCGGCGCGCAGGAAGAGGGCCTGAGCCTCGTCCTCGACGCCCTCGGCGACGATCTGGCATTGCAGCGAGGTCGCCGCCTGCAGCATGGAGCGCAGCAGCTTGGAGACCCGGGGGTCACGGCCCACATCCCGGATCAGGGACTGGTCGAGCTTCACCGTATGAATGGGCAGCTGCATCAGGGCGCGCAGGTTGGAATAGCCGGTGCCGAAGTCGTCCAGGGCCACCCGGACACCACAGGCCGCCAGTCGCTCGATATGGCGGCGCGCCAGGTTCAGGTCGTCCACCAGGAAGGTCTCGGTGATCTCGACGGTGAGCGCCGTGGCCGGCAGGTCGGTCGTCCGCAGCCGACGGATCAGGTTGCGGGAGAAGGCCGGGTCCAGCAGTTCGCGGGGCGAGACGTTGCAGGAGACGGTGTCGATCAGGCCCTGGGCCACCCAGGGGGCGGCGCGCTGGCAGGCGGCGGCGAACACCGCGGCGTCCATCTGGCCGATCAGCCCCAGCTCCTCGGCCAGCGGCACGAAGGTCGCGGGCAGTAGCAGGCCCTGCTCGGGATGGTTCCAGCGCGCCAGCACCTCGACCCCGACGATCCGCCCGTTCTTTGCGTCCACCACCGGTTGGTACCACGGGACGATCTGGCCCTCGGGAATGGCGCGGCGCAGGTCGCCCTCCAGGCTGTTGCGCCGGTCGCTGGCTTCCCGCAGCTCGCGGTCGAAGATCGAGAACCGGCGCCCGCCCCCGGCCTTGGCGCGGTAGAGGGCCATGTCGGCGAAGCGCTGCAGGTCGGTGGCGTCCGCCGCGTTGTCGGGGAACGCCGCCACCCCCACCGAGGCGCTGGGGGCGACCGTGCGGCCATAGATCCAATAGGCCTGGGCCAGGGCGGCGGTGAGTTGCTCGGCGCGCGCCGCCACATCTGGGTCGGAGGTGATCAGGGCGAATTCGTCCCCCCCCAGGCGAGCCACCAGGTCGCCGTGGCGGGCTTGGCCGCGCAGGCGCGTGCCCATCTCGTTGAGCAGCAGGTCCCCGGCGTGGTGCCCCAGGGTGTCGTTGAGGTGCTTGAAGTGGTCCAGGTCGATGACGAAGAGGGCCACCCGGTCCCCCGACTCGTGGGCGTCCTCCAGCCGTTCGATCAGCGCCGAGGTGAAGGCGCCGCGGTTGAGCAGGCCGGTCAGGCCGTCGGTGCGGGCCAGATGCAGGGTGAGCGCCCGCTCGGCCTCCAGCTCGTCGACCCGGCGCCCCAGGGCGGCGCTGAGGCGCTCGAACTCTTCGGTGGCGCGGCGCAGGTCCTCGGTCTTGGCGGCGAGCAGGGTTTCGGCCTCAAGGCGCGCCAAGCGGGCGCCTCCGAACTGGCGTGTCTGCGCCCTGGCCTCCGACATCTCGTCCCCCGCTATGCTCATTTCGGGGGGATATTGGCCGACGAGGCCGGAATCGACCGTTAACGGCGAAGCTTACGCGGCTTGAGGTTCGGCCTCGGGGTTTTCGATCTGGCCTTCCCACTTGGCGACCACGGCGGCGGCGACGGAATTGCCCACCACGTTGGTGGCCGAGCGGCCCATGTCCAGCAGGTGATCGACGGCCAGGATCAGGATCAGGCCGGCCTCGGGCAGCTTGAAGTAGGACAGGGTGGCGGCGATCACCACCAGGGAGGCCCGCGGCACCCCGGCCATGCCCTTGGAGGTCACCATCAGCAGGGCCAGCATGGTGATCTGCTGGCCGATGGACAGGTCGATCCCATAGGCCTGGGCGATGAACAACACCGCGAAGGTGCAGTACATCATCGAGCCGTCCAGGTTGAACGAGTATCCCAGCGGCAGGACGAAGCTGGCCACCTTGCGCGACACGCCCCACTTCTGGAGCTCCTCCAGGGTGCGCGGATAGGCGGCTTCCGAGGAGGCGGTGGAGAAGGCCAGCAGGGCCGGCTGGCGGATGGCGCTCACCAGCTTCAGGCCGCGGACCCCGACGATCAGGATCAGGACCCCGATCAGCAGGGCCCAGAGGATGCCCAGCGACAGGTAGAAGCCGCCGACGAAGGCGAAATAGGTCGCCAGGATGTCCAGGCCCTGGACGGCGATGGTGGAGGCCAGGGCGGCGAAGATGGCGAGCGGCGCGGTCTTCATCACATAGCCGGTCACCTTGAGCATGATGGCGGCGATCTGCTCCACCAGGGCCAGGACCGCGGGCGCCTTGTCGTCGATGGCCGCCACCGCGGTGCCGACGAAGACAGAGAAGATCACGATCTGCAGGATCTCGTTGTTGGCCATGGCCTCGACGATGGACTTGGGCACCAGGTGGGTGATGAAGTCGCGCAGGGTGAACTTCGACACATCCACCGCCGCGCCCGCCGCCACATCCGGATTGGGCAGGGCCAGGCCCGAGCCCGGATGCAGCAGGTGGGACATGACCAGGCCGATGGTGAGCGAGACGATGGAGGCGGTGATGAACCAGCCCAGCGCCTTGGCTCCGACCCGGCCGACGGTGGCGGCGTCCTCCATGTGGGCGATACCGGCCACCAGGGTGGCGAACACCAGGGGGGCGATGATCATCTTGATCAGCCGCAGGAAGACGTCGGTGATGATGGAGAGGTTGTCGGCCACCGTCTTGGCCTGGTCGGGGCTGGCGTACTGGTTCACGGCCCAACCGACGGCGACGCCCAGCACCATGGCGCCGACGATGAAGGCGGTGAACAGGCGATTCATGGCAAACCCTTGCGAAGGACCGAGAGCCGGCCTTTGTCGCCGGGATGGGCCCCCGCGTCCATACCGGCGCGTGCGGCGTCTCGAAACCTTGGCCGGGCTGCGCTAGGTTGGATCATGAACCCTGACACCGAGGCGGCCGCGATCGTCGCGAAGCTGAACGCCGAATACCAGCGGAGCGTCGGCGCCCTGCGGGACGCCCTGAAGATCTTCCTGGCCGGCGGCCCGCCGCCCGACCCCGCGGTCCGCGCCGACGGCGCCTTCGTCTATCCCGAGCTGCGTCTGACCTGGCCGCCGGGCCAGAGCTTCCCGAGGCTCAGCCGCGCCTACGCCCGGCTCTCGGCGCCCGGCAAGTACGCGGTGACCGTGACCCGGCCCGACCTGTTCGGCGACTATCTGATCGAGCAGATCACCCTGCTGCTGACCGACTTCAAGGTGGAGATCAGCGTGGGCCGCTCCAGCCAGGAGATGCCCTTTCCCTATGTGCTGGACGGGGCCGTGGACATCGCCATGGCCGACATCGGCTCGGCCGACATCGCCCGGCATTTCCCCACAACTGAGCTGTCCGCCATCGGGGACGAGATCGCCGACGGCTTCTGGAGCCCGGCCCTGGAGGAGGCCCGACCCCTGGCCCTGTTCGACGGCCTGCGGACCGACTTCTCGCTGGCCCGCCTGACCCACTACACCGGGGCGCCGGCCGAGCATGTGCAGCAGTACATCCTGTTCACCAACTACCACCGCTATGTGGACGAGTTCGTCCGCTGGGGCTGCGAGCAGCTCAAGGTTCCGGGCAGTCCGTTCACGGCGCTCTCGGCCTCGGGGCGGGTGATGGTGACCGCCGACAGCGAGACCCCCGAGCAGCAGATCGCCGACGGGCCCTGGCGGCGCCACCAGATGCCGGCCTATCACCTGATGGCTGAGGGCCGGGTCGGGATCACCCTGGTGAACATCGGGGTCGGGCCCTCCAACGCCAAGACCATCACCGATCACCTGGCGGTGCTGCGGCCCCAGGCCTGGCTGATGATCGGCCACTGCGGGGGGCTGCGGGGCTCCCAGACCATCGGCGACTATGTGCTGGCCCACGCCTATCTGCGGGACGACCACGTGCTGGACGACGTCCTGCCGCCGGCCATCCCCATCCCCCCCATCGCCGAGGTGCAGGTGGCCCTGGGCCGGGCCGCCGAGCAGGTCACCGGGGAGACCGGGGAGGTGCTGAAGAAGCGGCTGCGGACCGGGACGGTGGTCACCACCGACGACCGCAACTGGGAGCTCCGGTTCTCGGTCAGCGCCCTGCGGTTCAACCAGTCCCGGGCGGTGGCCATCGACATGGAGAGCGCCACCATCGCCGCGCAAGGCTATAGGTTCCGGGTGCCCTATGGGACCCTGCTGTGCGTCTCCGACAAGCCGCTGCACGGGGAGATCAAGCTGCCGGGCCAGGCCAACGCCTTCTATGAGCGGGCCATCGGCCAGCACCTGCAGATCGGCATCGCCACCATGGCCCTGCTCCGCGACGAGGGTCCGAGGCTGCATTCGCGCAAGCTTCGGAGCTTCGACGAGCCGCCGTTCCGCTGAACATGTCGGTGGTCGCGGATGGAGGAAAACGGGTTCGTCGACGGTGGGCCACGAGGCCTTGCCTGGTAAGGAAATCGGGCCCGCCAACTGGCCGACATGCGCCAACATCTGACCGACGATGACCGACGAACCCACAGTTCCCAAGCGGCCCAAGACGCCCGATCCGATGGAGTGCTGCCGGCGCGGCTGTTATCCCTGCATCTTCGACTATCACGACACGGCGATGGAGCGCTGGGCGGCGCGGGTGCGGGCCCTGGGGCTCGATCCGGACGAGATTCCCGCCGAGGCAGGTTGATCAGCGCCGCTCAAGATTGCATTCCCCGGCGCCGCGGCGTTAGAGGGTCGTCCATGACCCGACACATCGCCTTCGAAGGCATCGAGAACTTCCGCGACTTCGGCGGCTACGACACCGCCTGCGGGCGCGGCCTGAAGCCCGGCGTCCTCTACCGCTCGGCCAATCACGGCCAGGCCACCGACGCCGACCTGGCCAAGATGGCGGAGCTCGGCATCACCACCATCGTCGACCTGCGCCGCCGCCGCGAGCGCGACCGGGAGCCGTCGCGCCGCTGGCCGGGGTTTTCCGGCCAGGTGATCGAGAACGACATCGAGGGCGTGGAGACCGACTGGGCCGAGGGCATCGCGGCGGCGCAGCGGGTGGACGCCGACTGGTTCCGAAGGGACAGTCTTGGGTTCTACCGCGAGGCGCCGCACGCCCCGCGCCACGTCGACCTGTTCCGCCGCTACTTCCGGGCCATCGCCGACAGCGACGGCGCCCTGGTGGTGCACTGCGCGGCGGGCAAGGACCGCACCGGCCTGATCTGCGCGCTGACCCACCACATCGCCGGCGTCCACCGCGACGACACGCTGGCCGACTACCTGGCCACCAACAACGAAGAGCGGATGGCCGCGCGGATGGACTTCCTGCGCACCTACATCCTGGACCTCACCGGCAGACACGTGGACGATGACGGCCTGCGCCAGGCCGCCAGCGTGCATCCGGACTATCTCGACCACGGCCTGTCGGCGATCTCCGAAAGCCACGGCGGCATCGACCGCTATCTGGAGGAGGTGCTGGAGGTGGACTCGAGCCTGCGGGCGAGGATCGAGGCGCGGATACTGCGGTGACCTCCGCGCAGATGCTCCCCTCCTGGGGGAGCTGTCAGCAAAGCTGACTGAGGGGGACTTTGACTCTCGTTTGCTGAGGTCCGTGTCGACTACGTCGATCCCCCTCCGTCAGCCGGCTTCGCCGTCTGCCACCTCCCCCACATCGGCCTGAGGCCTGGGGGAGGATCTGAAAACGCCTTCCCCTTCTTCCCCTCGCGGCCTAATCGTCCCGCGCCATCTTGTTCGGGGACATCTCATGCAGAGCTTCCAGCCGCCGCGCCGCATCCTGATGGGGCCTGGCCCCTCCGACGTCAGCCCGCGGGTTCTGGCGGCCTGCGCGCGGCCGACCATCGGTCACCTGGACCCGGCCTTCCAGGACCTGATGGAGGAGATCAAGGCGGGGCTGTCGCGGCTGTTCAACGCCGACGGCTATGCCTGCGTGCCGCTGCCGGCCCCCGGCACCGCCGGGATGGAGGCGGCGATCATGAACCTGCTGGAGCCTGGCGACCGGGCGGTGATCGCCATCAACGGCGCCTTCGGCGGCCGCATGGCCGACATGGCCGACCGGGCCGGCGCCGAGGTGGTCAAGGTGGAGTTCGAATGGGGCCAGCCCGTCGACCCGGAAAGGATCGAGGCCGCGATGGCGGGGGGGCCGGTGAAGGTCCTGGCCTTCGTCCATGCCGAGACCTCCACCGGCGCCAAGAGCGACGCCGCCGCCCTGTGCGCCCTGGCCCGCAAGTACGGCGCCCTGTCGGTCGTCGACTGCGTCACCTCCCTGGGGGGCATCGTGGTGGACGCCGCGGCCTGGGACGCCGACGTGATCTATTCCGGCACCCAGAAGTGCCTCTCGGCGCCGCCCGGCCTGTCGCCGATCTGCCTGTCGAAGCGGGCCCAGGACGCCATCACCGGGCGCAAGACCAAGGTCCGAAACTGGCTCTTGGATTTCAACCTGCTGATGGCCTACTGGGGCGGCGAGGGCGGCCGGACCTATCACCACACGGCGCCGATCAACGCATTATATGGGCTCCATGAGAGCCTGGTGGCCCTGTTCGAGGAAGGCCAGCAGGCCGTGCTGGTCCGCCACGCCCGCAGCCACGAGGCCCTGGCCGCCGGGATCGAGGCCGCCGGCCTGAAATTCCTGGTGGAGCCGGCCCACCGCCTGCCGCAGCTCAACGCCGTGATCGTGCCCGAGGGGATCGACGAGGCCGCCGTGCGCGCCCATGTGCTGGCCAAATGGGACCTGGAGCTGGGGGCGGGGCTTGGTCCCCTGAAGGGCAAGATCTGGCGCATCGGCCTGATGGGCGCCTCGGCCACCCCCTGGCACGTGCGGGTCTGCCTGACCGCCCTGTGCGAGGCGTTGAGCGCCCAGGGGTTTGCGACCGACGGCGCGGCGGCGGTGGCCGCGGCCGAGGCGACGCTGGGGTAGGGCGCGGCTTAGCGGCCCGGCCCCCTCACCCATCCTCTCCCCCGCAAGAGCTACCGCATTCACACATCTGCATTTGAGGGTGTTGTGGAAGTCTGATTCCCTGAGTTGGTCATGATGGGAGCAGGCGATGTTGGATGTGACGCTGGGGCGGTTTGGCGACCGCCGCCTGGAAAAAGGGGGGCCTTCTTGCATGCTCGTCTGGTGGAGACGGGTGGGCGGGGTCTTCGGGTCCGCCGGCTTGGCGGCGATCGGGCTGGAGAGATCCGCCTGACGCGTCTGCTGCGCAACGATGCGGTGACGATCGAGGAGATGGCGGCCGAGGCGGGTCGTCGCACGGCGCAGCGTTGCGCCGGCCGCCGCGTGCTGGCGATCCAGGACACGACGGTGGTGCGATCGGACGGCGGTGGGGGCCTTTACGCGCATCCGGTTCTTGTGGTGGACGCCGAGGAGGGGTCGATCCTGGGGTTGGCGCACGCCGCCTTCCTGAGCCGGGACAAGGGGCTCAAGGCGTCGCGGCGGGCCAAGCTGGTCAAGGACAAACAGAGCCAGCGGTGGTTGGACGGGGCGGCCAAGGCCGCCGAGGTCTGCGCCGCGGCGACGCAGGTGACGGTGATCTCCGACCGGGAGAGCGACATCTTCGCGGCCTTCGCCGCGTGTCCGGCGGGGGTCGATCTGCTGGTGCGCGCGGCCCATGACAGAAGCCTGGAGGATGGGGGGCGATTGTTCGAGCGGGTGGACGCCCTGCCGGTGGCCGGACGGGCCAGGCTCGATCTCCCGGCCAAGCCCGGCCGCAAGGCGCGTGTGGCCCAGGTGGTGATCCGTTTCGCCGGCGTGGAACTGGCCCGGCCCCGCCATGGCCTCGCAGCCGACCTGCCCAAGAGCGTGAGCCTCACCCTGGTGGACGTGCGCGAGGTCGATCCGCCGCCCGGCGAGGTCGTCCACTGGCGATTGCTGACCACCCAGCCCGTGGACGATGCGGTTCAGGCCTTCGCCGTCGCCGACCTCTATCGTCGCCGCTGGGCCATCGAGCAGCTGTTCAGGACCTTGAAGACCCAGGGCTTCGACATCGAAGGCCTGCTCATCGGCCAGGAGGCGCCGCTGCGCCGCCTAGTCATGGCCACGCTCATCGCCGCCGTCACCATCCAGCAACTCGTCCACGCCCGCGATGGCGTCCAGGGCCAAGCCCCGCTCAGACCCATGCTCGACGCCTTCGATCCCGAGGACACGACCTTGCTTGAGGCCTTCTGCGAAAGGCTCCAGGGCAAGACCAAACGACAGAAGAACCCTCACCCCAAGGGGTCTCTCGCCTATGCCGCATGGGTTTGCGCCCGCCTCGGCGGATGGACCGGATACTACGGAAAACCCGGCCCCGTCGTCATGCTCAACGGATGGCTCGACTTCCAGGCCGCAAAGCGAGGCGTCGCACTCTTAGCCCCCAACGCCGATGTGTGAATCCGGTAGCCCGCAAGAGGGGGAGAGGAGGTTGCTGGAGGTTGGCCCCGGTTCCTCCTCTCCCCCCCTGGGGGAGAGGTTGGGTGAGGGGGTCTCGCCGCCGCAGGCGGCGAGGATGACGTCGCAGGCGGCGCTGCGGAACTCCAGGACGTACGAATTCCAGAAGCGGATCACCCGGAAACCCTGGGCCTGGAGATAGGCGGTGCGGCGCGCGTCATAGGCGAGCGTTTCCGAATGCTGGCCGCCGTCCAGTTCGACGACCAGGGCGGCCTCGAGGCAGAGGAAGTCGGCGATATAGGGCCCGACCGGGACCTGCCTGCGCCACTTCCAGCCGCCGAGGCGCCGCGCGCGCAGGACGTGCCAGAGGCGGGCCTCGGCGTGGGTCTGTGTCGCGCGCAGGCTGCGGGCCCTGGCTGTCGGCGCGTTGCGGCTCATCGGCCCCCTCACCCATCCTCTCCCCCGCAAGAGGGGGAGAGGATGAGGAAGTTAGCAAAGGTTCTTGTTGTGTTCCAGGTCGCGACTTCGGCCGGAGCGGGCCGGAAGGACGCCATGGAACCGACCCCCTCACGGGGCGCTTAGGAAGCGCCACGTTTCCGCCTTTTGGCGCGCAGCGAGGCTCCGGCGGTGCTTTTCAGGCGGCCCGCGCCACCCAGCGGCAAGACCTCTTCGCAGACTGCTTACGGACCCTGGAGGGGGCCACCATGAAGAACATGTATCTGATTCCGCCGCTGAGCCTGGCGCTCGCGGCCCTTTCGACGATGGCCGTGGCGCGCGAGGTGGTGGTGCTGCCTGGCGTGGTCAGCCCGGTGGGCGTCGCCAGCGGGGTCGACACCCAGGGACCGGGGACCCTGACCGTCGGCGCCCAGAACATCAATACCGGCAATGACGCCGGCGGCGGCATCACCAGCTCGGCGGCCAATACGGCCAATGTCCTGTTCAACAACACCTCCACGGTGACGGGCTTCGTCGGCTCCACCGGGACCACCTTCCTCAACATCTCCGCGGGCGCCAACGGCAATACGGTGACCTTCAACGGCCCGGTCTACGCCACCACCTTCACCGTGGCGGGCAGCGGGACGATCAACTTCAATCGCGGCTTCACCAGCAACACCGGCTCGACCCTGGACTTCGCCGGCGATGGCTTCGTGAACGTGGGATCGGGCCAGACCGTCAAGGCGGCCCTGACCAACACCGCCGGCGCCAATACCGGCACCCTGACCCTCAACAACGGCAGCATCTTCGACGGCGCGGTGGGCGCGGCCAGCGGCCTGAAGCTGGTCCGTGTCACCGGCGGCGCCGCCCTGATCACCGGCCAGGTGAAGGCCGGGACCTATAGCCTCGACACCAACACCCTGAACGTGGCCGGCGCCTTCGCCATTCCGGTGGCGGGCACGATCAACACCACCATCTTCAGCCCCTCCCTCTACGGCAAGATCATCCCGGTCGGCGCGGCCACCATCGGCGACGGCCTGAAGGTGCTGGTGACGGTCACCGGACCGATCGCCAATGGCACCAGCTTCAACATCGTCGACGCCACCAGCGGCAGCAGCGGCAGCACGGTGACGGCCACCAGCAACACCCTGCGCTACGCCTTCTCCGCGGCGCCCACCACGGCGGGCCTGGTGCGGATCACCACCACCCAGATCCCTCTGGTGGACGTGGTGACCCCGGTGGTGGTTCCTCCCGTGGTCCCCGGCGTCCCGGTGGTTCCCGGCGCGCCGGTGGTCAACCCGGTGCTGCCCATCGTCATCGCCCCGGTGATCGACGCCCTGCCGGTGACCCCGACCAACCTGGGAATCCTGACGGCCATCACCCTGCTGCCCGACGCCCCGGCGATCGCCGCGGCCCTGGCCCAGCTCGGTCCGGGCACCGCCAACCTGGCCTCGCCCCAGGTGGCCTTCCGGGCCACCCAGCGGTTCCAGGACCTGTGGGCCTCCCATCTCGAGGGCCAGCAGTCCTGCAGCCAGGACAGCCAGATGCGCGACCGGCAAGTCCGCCGCGCGGCCGACGCCTCGGCCTGCCAGGTCGATGACGACCGGCGTCCGCACCTGTGGATGACGGGGTTCGGATACGAGCGGTCCCCCTTCAGCTCCGACCGGCAGGGCGACGTCGCCGGCTATGAGGGCAACGAGTCCCGCATCGCCGGGGCCATGGTGGCCTATGACGCGCCGATCGGCGACAACGCGCGGGCGGGCCTGGGCCTGCGCTACGGCCTCTCGTCCATCGACGGAAACAACGGCGCCGCCGGGGTCAATCCGGCCCGCAGCCATGGGAACATCAGCTCTTACCAGGCGACGGCCTATGTCGGTTACGCCCCGGGGCCCTGGTTCCTCAACGGCTCCATCGCCTACGGCTTCGACAACTATTCGGGCTTCCGCCACGTGGCCTTCACCGGCGTCGACAGCACGGCGGTCGCCGACTACGGCGGCAGCCAGTTCACCGCCTTCGGGACCACGGGCTATCACTTCCAGCTCGGCGACGGGCGGACGGTGGTCACCCCCTATGCGACCCTGCAGTACACCGACCTGCGGACCGAGGCCTATACCGAGACCGGCGACCCGGCGCTCAACCTGAAGGTCGCCGCCCAGCAGTACGACTTCCTGCAGAGCGGCCTGGGGGTGAAGGTCTCCCGCGACATTCCGCTCTCCGGGTCGCGGGTCTTCCGGCCCGAGATCCACGGCAAGTGGCTGCACTCGCTGAGCGAGGAGAAGATGACCAACACCTCGGCCTTCGAAAGCGGCGGCCCGGCCTTCACCATCAGCGGCCTGAAGGCCGATCCCGACACCTTCAATGTCGGGGCGGGCTTCACCTACAAGAGCCCCGGCGCCTGGTCGGTGGGCGGCGGCTACGACTATCTGTGGCGCGACCAGAACTATTCGGCCCACCAGCTGATGGTGAGCTTCCTTCTGCGGCTCTGAGACCTGACGGAGGGCTCCGCGGCGCGGGGCCCTCCCCAGATCCTCCCCCAGCGCGAAGCGCGGTTTGGGGGAGGTGGCGCGCGCCAGCGGCGCGTGACGGAGGGGGCGGTCGGCAGGGCGCCCGCAAACAAGAGTCCCCAGCCTTCGCTATGCGAAGGCGTTCGTCTCTGAGATCGACAAGTCCTTGTCGATCTCATCCGGCTCGCAAGCGCGAGCCGGAGTTCCTCACCCCCTCAGTCAGCCTGCGGCTGACAGCTCCCCCAGAGGGGGAGCATCTGTTGGGGGGGACTCCTACATCGGCGGCGCCTTGCCCTTTTCGCCGGTGGAGATGGCGTTGGTGGTCAGGCCCTTGGCGCTCGGCTGGGCGACCAGGAAGACCGAAACGCCTGGCTTGATCATCGCCCGCTCGCCCGGGGTGATCTGGACGATGGGGACGTTCTTGGGCACCACGATGTGGCGGGTCCCGTAGGAATAGGTGACGTCCAGCTCCTGGCCGTTCTTGCTGGCCACCACCTTGCCCACCGTGCCGTTGGTCATCATCGAGCCCTTCTTCAGGTCCCAGGCGTAGTGGCCCTCGCCCATCTTCACGCCGGGCGGGAAGATGTGGACCTCCAGGGATTTCCCGCGGCCGTCCTTCTGGGGCATCTCGGCGGTGCCGATGAAGCTGCCCGGCTGGATGGCGGCCACGGTGATCGGCTTCATCACCGAGACGGTCCAGGTCGGCGCCAGGTTCACGGTGACCTCCTTGCCCTCCCTGGTCTTCAGCACCAGGGCGTCGACCTTGGCGACCTTGACCACGCCGCGCACGATCTGCGGGGCGATCCGGGTGGCGGGCGCCTGGCGCACGATGGCCGGCGACGGCTGGGCCAGGGCCGGCGCTGCGGCCAGGGCGAGCGCGGCGGCGAGGGCGGCCCGGCGGGGAAGCGTCATGGAGCGGGTCTTTCGGTTGAGGGGTTTGGCGACGGTAGCAGCCCCGGTGCGCAAGTCACGCGGCGGCGAGGATGACGTCGCGCTGAGGGCGGGCTGTCGGCGCGTTGCGGCTCATCGGCCCCCTCACCCATCCTCTCCCCCGCAAGAGGGGGAGAGGAGGAGGAACGTTAGTCAAAGTTCTGGTTATGTTCCATCGAGAACTTTCGACTCTACATCGCCAACCAAGGGGCTAACCTCCGCCCCAGCCGCCGTCAGAGCGGGCTGGGAGGATGCTGGTGAGTGAGACGCACGGGGCCTCGGCCATTCTCGATCCGCCGGCGATCGCCGGCGTGGGCGGCGATGGGCCGCTGAGCAAGGGCGGGGCCGCCTGGGCGGTCTTCGAGGGGGCGCGGAACCCCTATGTGGTGCTGATCACCATCTATGTCTTCATGCCCTATGTGTCCTCGACCATGGTGGGCGATCCCGTCCGGGGCCAGCAGATCATCTCGGCCTGGAGCCAGTACGCGGGCTGGATCGTGATGGCCACGGCGCCGTTCCTGGGCGCCTCCATCGACAAGCTGGGGCGGCGCAAGGGTTGGCTGGCCCTGGTGGTGATGACCATGGTCCCGGCCATCTTCGCCCTGTGGTGGGGCAAGCCGGACGGGTCGGGCCTGTCGGTCACCGCCATCATGGCCCTGTCGCTGCTGATCGGGGTGCTGTTCTCCTATTCGGAGGTGCTGCACAATTCGCTGCTGGTCCGCGCCGCGGGGCTGGAGGGCGCGCACAAGGCCTCGGGCCTGGCCCTGGCGCTGGGCAATCTCGGCTCAGTGAGCGCGCTGATGTTCTGCGCCTGGGCCTTCGCCCTGCCGGGTCACGTGGACTGGGCCTTCGTGCCCGCCAAGCCGCTGTTCGGGCTCGACGTCGTGATGCACGAGCACGAGCGGATCGTGGCGCCGATCGCCGCGGTGATGTTCGCGATCGGGGCCATCCCGCTGTTCCTGTTCACCCCGGACGCGCCGCGCAGCCAGGTTCCGGCCCTGAAGGCCTTCGCCAGCGGGGCCGGCGAGCTGTGGCGGATGATCAAGGCCATGGGGGGCTACCGGGAGGCGGCGATCTACCTGGCCTCGCGTATGTTCTATTACGACGGCATGACCGCCCTGCTGATCTATTTCGGCATCTATTCGGCCGGGGTGATGAAGTGGGGCGCTCTGGAGTTGCTGATGCTGGGGATCATCCTCAGCGTCCTGGCGGTGCTGGGGGGCTTTGTCGGCCGCTGGCTGGATGCGGGCTTCGGACCCAAGCGGGCGGTGCAGATCGAGATCGGCATGTCGCTGGTGGGCATCATCGCCCTGCTGGGCATGGCGCCGGACCGGATCCTCTATCTGTGGGCCTTCGACCCGGCGGTGCGGCTGTGGGAGGGCATGTTCGGCACCTGGCCGCAGGTGGTCTACATCCTGATCGGCTTCTCCAACGCCATCTTCGTCACCGCCCAATACGCGTCGAGCCGCACCCTGCTGACGAGGCTGACCCCGCCTGAGCAGACCGGGACCTTTTTCGGGGTCTATGCGCTGTCGGGCACGGCGACGGTGTGGCTGGGGTCGTTCCTGGTCAATCTGGGGACCCAGGTGTTCAAGACCCAGCAGGGGGGCTTCGCGGCGATCGCGTTGCTGCTCTTGGTGGGGTTCGTGGGGCTGCTGTTCGTCAAGGGCGGAGACCGGGGGGTGGGCGCCTGACAAACCACGTCATCCCGGCCGCAGCGCAGGGAGAGCCGGGACCCAGGGGCCGCAGTCAATCCCCCTGGGTCCCGGGTCTCCCTGCGGTCGCCCGGGATGACGGAGTGGGTTTACGCCGGCCCATCTTTGCAGGATGACGGCCCTTCCACTCCCAGCCAAAGGCGCACGCTCCTCACCGACTCCTTTCCTTCGACCCCACCGGGCGCTAAGGCCCGGCCCATGCGCGTCGCAGCCCAGCTTCGGACGTCCTGGCGCGAGCCGCTCCAGGTCCTGTCGGCCTTCGCCGGGGAGCCGTGGGCGATCGCCTTCCTGTCCGGCGGGGAGGGGCCTCGGGCCCGGTGGTCCTATCTGGCCCGGAAACCCGAGGCGGTCCTGACGATGCGCGCCGGCGATCCGCGCGATCCCTTCGCGGCGCT
>NZ_JAUSLW010000198.1 GCF_030645195.1 Phenylobacterium sp.
CGGGCCGGGCCTGGCCGAGGGCGAACTGGAGCGGGTGTTCCAGCCCTTCTACCGCGCCGAGGCCGCGCGAACGCTGGACGGCGGCGGGGTGGGGCTGGGCCTCGCCGTGGCGCGGTCCATCGCGCGGGCGCACGGCGGGGACGTGACCCTGCGGGCGGGGCCCGAGGGGCTGGTGGCGCGGGTGAGATTGCCGCTGTCGGCGGGCTAGGGGAGGCGTGGTCCGGTTGTTGAGGGATTCCCACGCTGCTAGGTTAAAGATAGCGCAAGGGGCGCAGACGGCAGGCTAGGTCGCATTGAGCCGACCTCCGGGCGGAGGGCGCCAGATGCTGACGACGACGGCGCCATTGTTGCGGGGAATCGCGATCGGGGCGTTCCTGGTCATCGCCCTGAGCGTCGCGCGCAGCGAGCTCAGCCGCGACGCCAAGCTGACCACGGTCCTGACCTTCCTGAGCAGCGCCGCCTGGACGCTCACCGGGTCCGAGCAGAGCTCGATACTGCTGGGCCGTCCCCAGCTGCTGCTCTGGATGACATTCCCGGCCGCGGGCTTCTTCTGGGCCTTCGTCTCCTGCGTGTTCCAGGATCGCCCCCTCCGCGGGTTCGCCTTCGCCCCCGCGGCCCTGCTGCTGTTGCTGGGGATCGCCGCGACCTGGTCGCCGGCGGGCCCAGACCGGCTGCTGCGCGCGGCCTTCAATGTCGCCGCCGCCGCGCTCTGCCTGCACGCGATGGTTCTGATTCTCCGCAGCTGGCGCGGCGACCTTGTGGACAGCCGCAGATCCTCTCGGGGCCTGATCCTGGGGATCGCGGCTCTCTTCGCGGCGACTCAGGGCGCGGCCGGCGCCCTGCACGGGCTTGGCCGTGGCGGCGCCTGGGCCTCGGTGGCCCTTGGGGAGGCGTTCGGGGCGGTGGCCATTGCGGCCCTGGCCCTGGCGATGGGCTGGCTGCTGCTCCAGGCGCGGACCCCGCTCTTCGCGACGCCCGCCGCCCTGCCCAAGGTGACGGACGCCCGGCTCGTCGCCGCCGAGCGGGTGCTGCTGGCGAAGCTGGAGGCGTTCATGGACGCCGGCGGCTGGCGCCGGGAGGGTCTGAACATCGCGGCCCTGGCCCATGAACTCGGAACCCAGGAGCACCGGCTGCGCCGGCTCATCAACACCCGCCTGCGGCATCGGAATTTCGCCGACTTCGTGAACGGCTACCGCATCGCGGCCGCCAAGGCGCGATTGGCCGATCCGGCCCGTGCCGAGGCCACCATCGCGAGCCTGGCCTTTGACCTGGGGTTCGGCTCCCTCAGTCCGTTCAACCGGGCGTTCCGCGCCGCCACCGGCGCGACGCCCACAGCGTGGCGGCGCGCGGCGCTGGAGGCCCAGATCGCCAAGGACACCGATTAAGTTCGGAATCGACGAGGCTTTTTCAGTGTCGCCGAGACGATGCGCCGAAGCGGCGATCCTCTGAATTCTTTTGGAGGGTCTTGGCCATGCACAAACAGAAACACTCAGGCTCTGGAGCCGAGTCGGACGCCCGCAGGGGCGGCGGCAAGGCGCCGCCGCGCGCCGTCCGCCGGGCGAGCGGGCTCGGCGTGTTCTACATCCTGGTCTTCGCCTGGGCCTGGGGGGTGGGCCTGTTGTTCGCCGTGGCCGGCGGGCCGATGGCGAGGGTCTTCGGGGAGGTTTCCCTGGGCAATCCGCTGATCTTCGTGACCGTGTGGTCGCCCACGATCCTCGCGTTCGCCGTCACGGCTGCGCATGACGGCCGGGATGGCCTACGGGACCTGGTGGGGCGGATATTCCGGTGGCGCTTCCCGCTGCGCTGGTACCTGGCGGCGACGTTTGGGATCGCGGGGGTGGCCCTGGGCGCGCGGTTCCTGCAGGCGCACCTTTGGGGGACGGCCCCGCCGCCCGTGTGGGATTTCGCGCGCTGGCCGGAGTTCGCCGTGACAGGCCTGGCGATGATGGTGCTGGATCCGGGTCCCATCGGCGAGGATCCGGGATGGCGCGGGTTCGCGCTGCCCAGGATGCTCGACCGCTTCAATCCGACGGCCGCGGCGGTGCTGCTGGGCGTCATCTGGGCCGTCTGGCACCTGCCAGCCTTCCTGTTTTCCGGCATGCCGCAGTCCAGTCTTCCGATCGGCTGGTTCTGCCTGTCCATGGTGTCGGTGACCGTGCTGATGGCCTGGGTGACGATCAACACCCGGGGCGCGGTCATGCCGGCCATCCTGATGCACTGGTCGTTCAACCGCTTCAGCGACCTCAGCCAGGATGGCGCGATCTACGCCGCCCTGGCCTACACCGCCGCCGCCTTGGCGGTCATCGCCGGCACGAGGGGCTCGCTTGGCTTTCGGCGGTCTCGGGCCGGAGCTTCGGCTCCGGCCCTTGGACGGGTCAGACGGTGACGCCGGTCTCCGTGGCTGACGACGCATTTTGCGCTGTTGCCAGGATGCTGGCGGCGGTGGAGGTGGCCTCGGCGTGATGTCGCTGATGCTTGGCCGCCATCGCCTCCAGCCCCTTGGTCAGTTCCTCGAGGCCGAGCTTGCCGTCGCCGTCGGTGTCGAGCTTGGAGAGCGCGCTGGTGAGGTCCGACGACGCGCTGGCGGCGTTGGCGCCCTTCAGGCTGCTCTCGATCTCCGACAGGCTCAGGGTCCCGTCGCCGTCGGTGTCCACGTCGCCGATCAGCTTGGTGGCGAGATCCGACGCCGTGGGCTCGTCCTCCTGGGCCTGGAGCAGACTGGCCAGGGTGTTGGAGGAAAACTGGCTGGAGGCCTGGGAGTCGCCGGCCGGCGGCGGTCCCGGGGGCGGGCCGGGGGGAGGGCCTGACGGCCGGCCGCCGGCCTGCACATCCTGCCCGGCGCCCTGCTGCTGCTGCATCAGGGCGGCCAGCATGCGCTGGGTCGCGCTGGTGTCGTAAGTACTTGAACTGCTTGATATCTGCATTGGTCCCTCGTTCGTGGCCAGGGGGGTCTGGCCTGGAGCGGCGCCCGGAGGAGCGCAACTCCGGTGAGGAGCCATGCAATTGACCGGTCAGCTTCGTCGGCGGGATTTGTTTCAATCGGCGGGGCGAGACTGAAACAGTTCGGACGCGGACGCCGGAATTTTCCGGCAAATCCAGTAACTATGAAACCCGGCTGTCATAGTGGACCCGGCGTTTCACCCCGCGCAGCTAGGCCGTTCGCGCCTGTGGGAAATTTTGACCGCCCGGGCGTCTTGCCTCTCCGGCGAGGGGCCGACATGGTCCCCGCAAGTTCTGGAGGAGTCCCCCATGAAGACCCGCGCCGCCGTCGCCTTCCAAGCCAAGCAGCCCCTGGAGATCGTCGAGGTCGACCTGGAGGGGCCGAAAGCCTTCGAGGTGCTGGTGGAGATCAAGGCCACGGGGATCTGCCACACCGACGCCTACACCCTGGACGGGCTGGATTCAGAGGGGCTGTTCCCCTCGATCCTCGGCCACGAGGGGGCCGGGGTCGTGCTGGAGGTGGGGCCGGGGGTGACCAGCGTGAAGCCGGGGGACCATGTGATCCCGCTCTACACGCCCGAATGCCGCCAGTGCAAAAGCTGCCTGTCGCGCAAGACCAACCTGTGCACCGCGATCCGGGGCACCCAGGGCAAGGGCCTGATGCCGGACGGGACCAGCCGGTTCTCGTACAAGGGCCAGGCGATCGCCCACTATATGGGCTGCTCGACCTTCGCCAACCACACGGTCCTGCCCGAGATCGCGGTGGCCAAGATCCGCGACGACGCCCCCTTCGACAAGGCCTGCTACATCGGCTGCGGCGTCACCACGGGGGTGGGCGCGGTGGTCAATACGGCCGGCGTGGAGCCGGGCGCCAATGTTGTGGTGTTCGGCCTGGGGGGCATCGGGCTCAACGTCATCCAGGGCGCGCGGATGGTGGGCGCGGGCATGATCATCGGGGTGGACATCAATCCCGACCGCGAGGAATGGGGCCGCCGGTTCGGCATGACCCACTTCGTCAATCCCAAGACGATCGACGGGGACATCGTCGCCCACCTGGTGGCCCTGACCGACGGCGGGGCCGACTACACCTTCGACTGCACCGGCAACACCACGGTGATGCGCCAGGCCCTGGAGGCCTGCCATCGCGGCTGGGGCGAGAGCATCATCATCGGGGTGGCCGAGGCCGGCAAGGAGATCTCCACCCGGCCGTTCCAGCTGGTCACCGGCCGGGTCTGGAAGGGCACGGCCTTCGGCGGCGCGCGGGGCCGCACCGATGTGCCGAAGATCGTCGACTGGTACATGGACGGCAAGATCGAGATCGACCCGATGATCACCCACGTCATGCCGCTGGAGGACATCAACAGGGCCTTCGACCTGATGCATTCGGGCGAGAGCATCCGCTCGGTGGTGGTGTTCTAGAGCGCGCGCGCCGCCCCGATTTCACATGTTGGTGGTCGCGGATGGAGGAGAAGGCCTTTTTCGCCGCGTGGTGGCCGACGGAGGCTTGTCGGGCAAGGCCTTGCGGGCGGCCAGGCCGGCCGTCATTGGCCGACATGTGACCGCTGAGGTCCCACCGGAACGCTGACCCACAGCCCAGCGACTCCGGAGGCGTGACACCGGTGTCAGGGTGGGGCTATCCTTGTCGGACCAGACGAGGGGAGACGCCGATGGGCGAGGTCTCGCGACGCAGGCTGATCGCCGCCGGTGGGGCCCTGCTGGCGCCCTCGGGCGTCTTCGCGGCGGGGACATCCCCGGTGGCGCGGACCACGAACGGCCCGGTGCGAGGGTTCGTCGAGCGGGGGATCAGGGTGTTCAAGGGCGTGCGCTACGGCGCCGCCCCGCGCCGCTTCCGTCCGCCGGTGGCGCCTGCGCCCTGGACCCGGACGCTGGAGGCCACGGCCTATGGCCCAAGCTCGCCCCAGAGCGGCCGCGAAGACACCGTCCAGAGCGAGGACTGCCTGTTCCTCAATGTCTGGACGCCGGGCCTGAGGGACGGCGTCAGGCGTCCGGTGATGGTCTACATCCACGGCGGCGCCTATTCGAACGGCTCGGGGTCCTCCCCCCTCTATGACGGGGTGCGCCTGAGCCGTCGCGGCGATGTGGTGGTGGTGACGATCAATCACCGGCTCAACGTGTTCGGCTATGGGTTCCTGGCCAGGCTGGCGGGGCCGCGGTTCGCCGACAGCGGCAATGCCGGCATGCTGGACATCCTGCTGGCGCTGGCCTGGGTCCGCGACAACGCCGCGCAGTTCGGGGGCGATCCCTCCCGGGTCATGGTCTTCGGCCAGTCGGGCGGCGGGGCCAAGATCGCCACGATGATGGCGATGCCCGCCGCGGCGGGCCTGTTCCACAGCGCGGCCACCATGAGCGGCCAGCAGGTGACGGCCTCGGGTCCCCTGCACGCCACCGAGCGGATGACCCTGTTCCTGGCCGCCATCGGCCTGACGTCGGACCGGGCCGCCGAAGCCGCGACCCTGCCGACGGCCAAGCTGCTGGAGGGGCTCAGCGTCCGCGATCCCTTCACCCAGGGGAGCCTCTATTTCGGGCCGGTGCTGGACGAGCGCTCGCTGACCCGCCACCCCTTCTGGCCGGACGCCGCGCCGCAAGGGCTGAAGATCCCGATGATCATCGGCAACACCCACGACGAGGCCCGCGCCTTCGTGGCCCATTCCAGGCCCGACCCCTTCAACCTGGGGTGGGACGAGGTCGCCGGCCGGATCGCCCCGGAGATGCGGGTGGATATCGATCCCGACCACGTGGTGGCCGAATATCGCAATCTGTACCCGGGCTATTCCCCCAGCGAGGTGTTCTTCGCCGCCATCACGGCGGGCCGCTCCTGGCGCGGGGCGGTGATCGAGGCCGAGGAACGGGCGCGGGCCGGGGCGCCGGCCTGGGTCTATCAGCTCGACCTGCCGAGCACTGTGGAGGGCGGGCGGCTGCGGGCCATGCACACCACCGACATCCCCCTGGTGTTCGACAACCTGGCGGCCAAGGGCTCGCCGGTGGCGCCGTCGGCGGCCGCGCAATCGGTGGCCGACAAGATGAGCGAGGCCTTCATCGCGCTCGCCAGGACCGGAAACCCCAACAACCCGGCGCTTCCCACCTGGACGCCCTACGACCTGACCCGGCGGGCCACCATGGTCTTCGACGCGCAGACGCGGCTGGCAGACGACCCGCGCGGCGCCGAGCGGCGGCTGTTCGCCAAGGTCCCCTATATCCAGCCGGGGACCTGATCTCCTTTTCCGCCCCTGCGCAGCGGGGGAGAGGGACCCTGCGCAGCATGGGGCGAGACTGAACGCTGTGGAGGGTCGTCTTCCATACCGCTCATCCCGGCGACCGATCTTCGGCGGCGCGAAGCAGCCAAGGCCGGGACCCAGGTGAAACCCACTCCGAGCGCGTGGGAAGCCCAGGATGCGGAGGGGGATCATCTCTGTCGGCGCGGGATGAATCTGGGTCCCGGCCTTCGCCGGGATGAGCGGATGAGCGGATGAGGGGGGCTAGGGGGGGCCGCGCGCCGATGGACCCTAGATCGCCCGGCGGAACGGGACGACCACCTCCGCCGTCTCGCGGGCCTCGGGCCCGGGGGCCATGTCCGGGACCCGCAGGATCAGGCCGTTGAAGCCGAAGGCCTGGGCCACCAGGCAGGCGGCGGCGGCGAAGGGCGCGCGGGGGCTGTCGGCCAGCAGCCAGGCCAGGTGGGCCTCCAGCCGCGGATAATCCTCGGCTTGCGCCGCGGCGAACAGGGCCAGGATCAGCTGCTCGTCGCGGCTGAGCGGCAGGGAGCCGGGGACGCCGAGGGTCACCTTGCGCCGCCCGTGGCGGGCCAGTTCGCGGACGAAGACCTCCAGGGCGTTGAGCGTCTCGGTGTCCCCGCAGGCCTGGTGGAAGGACCGCCGCACCAGGGGACAGGCCCCCAGCTCGAAGGCGAGCGCCCGGAAGCCGAAGAGCAGCAGGCGCTCGCCATGGGTGAGGTCGGGGAGGGTGTCTTGCGCCATGGGCGACTCCTTGCGGGCCTCCAGGCTTATTGCGTTTGAGAATGACTCGCAACAAGAGATCGCGAGCCGGCTTCATCATCTTCTGCGGGGGGCGTTGGCCGAGCTGGCAGGCGCTTGACGGTGGTCGCAGGATGAAAAATGTTCTTCTTTTGTTCGACTTCAAGCTTCACCAGTAGTAGGGTTCTTTGGTCGCTTGAGCCGCACCTATGGCGGCTTTGAGGAGCGCGGCTCGGTGCGTAAGACCGGCCGCCGGCGTGTTCAATCATCAGCCTTAAGGATGGCCATGAGCGGATCGCTTGATCGCTACTATCGAAGGACGACCGCGGAGATCGACGAGGCGCGCCAGCGGTTTGAAGACCGGGGCCGAACGCTCTGGAACGAGGCGACTCGAACGGGCGGATCGGCGGTGGGCGACACGCTGACCGCGTTGCGCAAGCTGGGGTCTCCTGAACCGGCGCCGGCGCCGAGGCGTCAGACGATCGCGCAACCCCAGACGTCCAAGATGATGGGGCGAAGCTATGCGCAAGCTGGCGGAGGGCCGGCCACGTCGTCAAGCTCCCCGATGGCGGCGCCGAAGCGTCAGAACCCAGCCCCGGCCCTGGCCTCCAGACCTATGGGACGTGGCTATTCCCCGCCGGCGAAGCGTCCGGACGCGGCCCCGAGCCCGACATCATCCGGCGAGCGCGCGGCGGCTGCCTTCCACGGCTTCAGCGATGGCGCGACCTTCGGCGCGGGGGACCAAGCGTCCGCCCTGGTCCATGCCGGCCTCCCTGGGGACGGCCATTGGTCGGATCGCTATCACCAGCAGATGGAGGCGCTGCGCGCCCAGGACGCCTATGATCAGGCGCACTATCCGATGACGCGGACGGCGGGGCAGGTCGCCGGCGCGGTCGCGACGGCCTTCACACCGGTGGGCGTGGAGGCGGGCGCCCTCAAGGCCGCCAGCTATGTCCCGAAAGCAGCCCGCTTCGTGAAGGGCGCCACGGCGACGAGGCGGATCACGCCCTTGGCCCGAGGGTTGGGCGATCATGTGCGATGGTCGGGGATCGCGGCGGGTGCCGGCGGCGCCGCGGGCGTGACAGGGCAGGCTGTGTCAGATGTCGCCTCCCAGCGGAAAAGTAGTCTGAGGTCGTATGCGGCGTCAGCGGTTGGTGGCGCGGTCGACTCGGTGGGGACAATCTACTTAGGCCCGGCCCGTGGCGGCGCCCTGGGCGGCGCCACGGGGTCGGCTGCAGACGACGCGTTCAACGGGCGCATGCCATCCCTTGTCCGGATGTCCGAAGGTGCGGCGGCCGGGAGCGTCCTGGGCAAGACGGCCGGCGCCTTGGGGACCTTGGGCGTCCATGCACTCCCGGGGCTGAACAGCATTAAGGGGTTACGAAAGGGTACGGTTGGGGACGCGCTTTCCGAAATGCGCAGCCGGCTAGAAGGCGAAGGTGTCGCTCGGCGCCAACGCCCCGTCAAATTGTCGAAAAGCTATACGCGAGTTGATCATCTAACGAAGACCGGCAAGCCCGTAGAGGCGAAGTTCGGGTTTGAGGCTGATCTAAGCCCAGCGCAAACCTTGGCGTGGAAGGAGTTGCCCAACTATCGGATCGACCACTTCTTGCCTGAAGATATCGGAAAGCTGTTGGCCCTTCCGCTCACTGGTTTCTCCAGTGGATTTGAGATGGGGCGGCGACGGCCATGAACGCTAGCGAGAAGCAGAAGGCGACGCGCGAGGCGGCCCACGCCCGACTCTATCCCCTGTTCAAGGAACTCGAATTCCGGCGCGGCGCAAAACTTCCGGTGAAGCGCATGCGCAGTCGTTTGGGCTGGCGGCGGATGAGGGAAGGGCAACTCGACCAAGTCGGTCTGCACTGGTCGAAATACTCCAATGGCCGCTTCGTGATCGAGTGGATGACGACAGACCCGCGTGTCGTGGTTCCGCCCACCACCTACGTCGCCTGGATGGATGGACGGATCTATCGTGGACCGCCGCGATGGTTCAGCCTGAATGACAGCGACGGGGAGTGGTTTCGATGGAGCCGGGACCTCGCCAAGGAAATGGACACGGCGGAGACCAGGATGCGCGAACTGGATCGCTATCTGCGCGATGGAACGCCCATGAAGTTCATGTGCCTACCTGAAGCCGGGGCGTTGACGCCGGCCGGAATCGAGGCTTGGGCCAAGGCCGATCAGGCCGATCAGGCCGACTAAGCCGCCACCGACTGCCGCTCATCCGCAAATTCGTAGCTGGCCTCGTCCCACAGCGAGTCCCACTCGGCGAAGCGGGCGTTGGCGTCGCGCAGGCGGGCGTCGTCGCGGACGCTGACCACCTCGCCCTGGGCCTCGTCCCAGACCACGGTGAGGTCGGTCAGGCGATGGTCGCCGGCGGCCAGGCGGCCCTGGATCTGCAGGCGCTCGACCATCTCGGGCGAAACCCGCAGCTTCATGCGGCCGCCGGCCTGGCGCACGGCGATGTCGGCGTGGGTGATGACCTTGGCGATCATCTCGGCGTTGGCCGGCTCCACCGGACGGCGGACGTCGAACAGGAACAACGGCTCGGAGCGGACGGCGCGGGGGCGGCGGAGTTGAGCGACGTTGGGCATGGGCAGCTCCTTTCGTTTCGGCAGGATCACCCTAGGGGGCGGGTGCGTCAGAAACGGTCGTATGTTTTTGCTATGTTCTCTTTTTCCGAGGCCCCGGACCCCGGACCGACTCGGCCTATCAACGGGCGTCGATTCATGAAGTTGCCGAGGTGGGAAATTTCCATGCGCCTGCTCGCCCTCTGCGGCAGCCTGAGGGCCGTCTCCTCCAACGGCGCGGCCCTGCTGGCCGCCGCCCTGCTGGCTCCGGTCGGGGTGGAGGTGGCGGCCTATGAGGGCCTGGCGGGCCTGCCGCCCTTCAATCCCGACCTCGACACCGACGCCCCGCCCGCCGCCGTGGTGGCCCTGCGCCAGGCCGTCGGGGCCAGCGACGGCCTGCTGATCAGCTCGCCGGAATACGCCCACGGTGTCCCGGGCGCCCTGAAGAACGGCCTGGACTGGCTGGTGGCCAGCCTGGAATTCCACGACACCCCCACCATCCTGATCAGCACCTCGCCGAGCTCAATCCACGCCCCGGCCCAGCTGCGGGAGATCCTGACCACCATGTCGGCGCGGCTGGTGGAGGAGGCCTTCGTGACCCTGCCCCTGCGCGGCCGGCCCCTGGACGCCGCCGCCATCGCCGCCGACCCGGAGCTGTCGACCGCCCTGGCCGGCGGCCTGGCGCGGTTCGCCGCGGCCATCGCCGCCGAGCCCCGCGCGGACCGGTAGCAGGCAAGGCCCGCAACCGGTTAAAGGGTATGCGGACCAAGGCGGAGGACGGAGCTTGCGGCACGAGAAGGCGACACGGCTGCTGGAGTTGGCCCGCCTCCTGGCCTCCTCCGCCGAGGGCCTGACCCTGGACGAGATGGCGCAGGCCATGGGGGTGGGGCGGCGCACCGCCGAGCGGATGCGTGACGCGGTCCGCGACGCCTTTCCGCAGATGGAGGAGGTGGAGGATCCCCCCACCCGGCGGTTCAAGATTCCCTCCGGCTTGGACGGCATTTTCCAGGCGCCGACCGCCGATGAGTTCGCCGCCCTGCACGCCGCGGCCGAGCAGTTCCGGGCCATGGGCGCAACCGGGCGGGCCGGCGCCTTGTTGAACCTGGAACAGAAGGTGCTCTCGGCCATGCGGGCCGGGGTGCGCCGCAAGCTCGCCCCGGACCTGGAGGCCCTGTTGGAAGCCGAGGCCATCTCCATTCACGCCGGACCGCGCCCCTTCGAGGACGAGGCGGTGCTGGGCGCGATCCGCCAGGCCATCAAGTCCCTGCGCCGGCTGCGCTTCCGTTACCAGGGCGGCTCGACGCCGGGGCGGGTGCGGGAGGTGACGCCCTTCGGGGTGCTGTTTGGCCGGGCCAACTACCTGGTGGGGGCGGAGGGCAAGTCCACCGAGCCGCGCACCTGGCGGCTGGACCGCATCGCCGACCTGGAGGTCACCGACACCTTCGGCGCCAAGCCCGAGGACTTCACCCTGCAGGCCTTCGTGGAGCGGTCCTTCGGCATCTATCAGGACGTGGTGGAGGAGGTGCGGCTGCGCATCCTGCCGCATGGGGCCGAGGAGGCCATGGGCTGGCGCTTCCACCCGACCCAGAAGCTGGAGCCCCAGCCCGACGGCGGGGTGATCGCCAGCTTCCAGGCCGCCGGCATGCGCGAGCTCGCCTGGCACCTGTTCACCTGGGGCGACAAGGTGGAGATCCTGGCGCCCGAGCGGCTGAAGCAGATGATGCGCGACGAACTGGCCGTGGCCGTGGCCGCCCATGGCGCGCCATGCTGACTCCCCGCCCCGACGGCCGGGTGGAGAGCCAGATGGCCGTCACCTTGCCGATCATGGCCCCGCGCCTGCAGGGCGAGCTGCACGCCGACGGCCGGGTGGAGCTGGCCCTCTGGGGCGCCGGCGACCTGGGGCGGCTGCGGTTCTCAGGTCTCGCCGGGCCCTATGTCCATGCGCCGAACCTGCTGACGACGCCCTCCGGCGGCGCCTGGGCGGCCCAGTCCGACCCGGTGCTGGTGCTGCGCGGCGTGGCCTATCGTGGCTTCACCCCGGCGCGGAAATGCGCGTCCTGGGACCGCACGGCGCACCCGAGGTCGAAGGTCACGCGCCGGGGCGAGAGGCGGCGGATCGACCTGCCCTGGGCGGTGCTGCTCATCGAGACCCGGGGAGATGACCTGGTGATCGCGGCCGGGGCGGACCTGGACGAGGCCGAGCGGGGCCTGGGCCTGGCCGTGGAGACCATCGTCACCGAGGCCGAGCACTACGCCGCCCATTGCGACCAGATGGCGCAGGCCGATCCGGTGCTGCGCTCCATGGTCATGCAGGGGACCCACGCGGCCCTGTCGTCGGTGCGCCGCGACGAGCGGGGACGGTTCGACGGCCTGGCGGCGGGCCTGGCCTATAGCGCCCCTGCCCGCACCTATTACCGCGACGGCTACTGGACCCTGCAGCTGCTGCTGACCGCCGCGCCGGCCGTGGTCCACGCCCAGATCGATCTGCTGGCCGCCGGCGTCCAGCCCGACGGCGAGGCCCCAAGTGGCGTGATCGTCTCCGGGCCCGAGATGGCCCAGGCCTGGGAAGCCCTGCGCACCACGGTGTTCGGCTATGACTGGATCCACAAGCGCCGCGCCGACTGGTGGAGCGACCATTTCGACAGCCCGCTCTTCTTCGTCCTGGCGCTCGGGGACTATGTCCGGGTCACCGGCGACGTGGAGCCGGTGGATCGGAACTGGCCCTTCGTGCGGGCGATCTATGAGCGCTATGTCGAGCTGTCGCGGGACGGCCTGCCGGCCAAGCCGCGCCATGACCGGGACTGGGCCGACAACGTCTATCGGGCCGGCCATGTCAGCTACAATATCGGCCTGTGGATCGGGGCCCTGGACGCCATGGCGGCGATGGGCGAGGCCCAGGATCCCGACCTCGCGCGACGGGCGCGGGCCACGGCCGTCGAGGCGCGGGCGGCGGTGGCCACGCAGCTGAAGCGGCCGCACGGCGGCTATCCCGACTATCTCGATACGCCGGCGGACATCGCCGAGGACCATTTGACCCTCGACAGCCTGACCCTGCTGCGCCACGACGCCGTGCCGGGGGCCGAGGCCCTGGAGGTGCTGGAGTCCGTCCGCCGGCGCCTGGAGACCCGGCACAATCCCGGCCAGGGCTTCGGCGACTGGGGGATGATGTGCGCCCACCCGCCCTTCAGCCGGCGCGGCGACCTGAGGTCCAAGACCGTCTTCCCCTACCGCTACCACAACGGCTCCGACTGGCCCTGGCTGGACGGCCTCTATGCCGGGGAGCGGCTGCGGCGGGGCCTGCCCGGCTGGCGCTATCCCCTGACGCGGTGGTGGGAGTTCTGTCTCAGCCAGGGCTGGATGGGGGCGGTGGAATACTTCTCTCCGCCCTGGGGTCGGGGCTCCCTGCTGCAGGGCTGGTCCAGCCTGCCGGCGGCCGTCGCCCTGGCGCACCGGGAGACGGTGCTGGCGGGGGATGCGGATTGACGTTCTAGATGCTCCCCCACTGGGGGAGCTGTTGGCCCGAAGGGCCGGCTGAGGGGGACTTTGACTCTCGTTTGACTGAGGTCGACTACGTCGATCCCCCTCCGTCCCGGACCTGCGGTCCGCGCCACCTCCCCCACATCGCGCTGCGCGCTGGGGGAGGATCTATTTGCTCACCGCCAGGGCGAAGTACTCCCGGTCGAACAGGCGGTAGTAGAGCCAGGCGGGGACCCGGTCGTAGCCGGGCTGGACGTCGGCGATGACCTTGGCTTGGCTGGCGTGGACATCCAGCAGGCGGCGTTTGACGCTGGCCTGGCCGGCGATGGGGACCGCGACGGTGGGGGCCGGGAGGCCGGCTTCGGGAGCGCTCGGATAGTTGTCGCGGAAGGCGGCCACCAGCTTCAGAGCCAGCCGGATCATCGCCCGGGGCAGGGTGGCTTGGTAGAGGCGGCGGATGGAGTTGTCCTCCCGCGCCAGCTCCCGGGCCCAGCGGCCGACGGCGATGTGGTCGGGGTGGCCGTAATAGCCGACGCGCTCGTCGAAGCTGATGAGCAGGCTGGGCCTCCAGTGGTCGATCCGCTCACGGAGCACCGCCTTGATCGCCTCGCCGTCGGCGGTGGCGAGGCCGCCGTCCGGCCATTCGAGGACCTCCACCGCATGGGCCCCGAGCGTCGCGCCGGCGGCCTGGGCCTCTTTCCGCCGCACCTCCGCCAAGTCCTCGCGGCTGTAGCCCGTATCGCGAGCCGCCTCGCCGCGGGTGACATAGACCAGGACCACAGTCGCGCCCTCGCGGGCCAGATTGGCGAGGGTTCCGGCGCTGGTGATCTCGTCGTCGGGATGGGCCCAGATCGCCATGGCGGTCCTGGGCTGGCCGGGCGCCAGCAGGGAGCGGGCGCTTGGGACCGCGCCGTCGTTCAACTGGCCGCGCGCGACCAGGAACGTCCCGATCGCCAGGGCCAGCAGGACGGCAAGCAGGCTCACGGCCGGAAGCAGTCCACCAGCTCCGCCAGCCAGGCCTTGAGATCCTCTTTCTTTTCGGTCGGCGTCTTGCCGTGGCGCACCACCACCAGGTCGAGATCCGGGGCGATCACCGTGAACTGGCCCTCGTGGCCGTTGGCCGAGAAGCTTCCTGGTCCCGCCATGCCCAGCCACCAGTGGGCGCCATAGGCCCCCTCGGTGACGCCCGGCTGCTGATAGGTGGGGGTTCTCGCATGATCGACCCAGCCCTCGGGCAGCAGGCGCCGGTTCTCCCAGACCCCGCCGCGCAGATAGAGCAGGCCGAAGCGGGCGAAGTCCTGGGCCGTCGCGAAGCAGAAGGACGAGCCGATGAAGGTCCCCGCCGGATCGAACTTGGGGACCGGGCTCACCATGCCCAGCGGCTCGAACAGTCGCTCGCGCATGAAGGCCTCGAAGTCCGGGCCATAGGCGTCGAGGGTTCGGGCCAGGGTGCGGCTGACGATGTTGGTGGTCCCGCTGGAATAGGACCAATGGCGGCCGGGGGCGTAGTCCAGCGGCTTGTCGGCGGCGTAGTGGGCGACGTCGTCCTTCCCCGCGCCCCATATCATCGCGATGGTGTCGGACGGCTGGTCGGGCTCATAGACCTCGCTGAACCTCAGGCCCGAGGACATGCGCAGCAGGTGATCGAGGGTGATGGCGCCGCGTGGATCGCCGGCGTCGCGCCACTCGGGCACGTCGGCCGGGGCGTGGATGTCCAGCTTGCCGTCCCCCACCAGCAGGCCGGTCAGGGCGTGGGTGATGCTCTTGGCCTTGGACCAGGACATGCAGGTCTTGTCAGGGCCGTGGTCTGGCCCATAGCGCTCGAAGATCAGCCGGCCGTCCTTGACGATCACCAGGGCGTGGGCCTCGCCGAAGGCCAGCTGCTCGAACTGCTCGGCCATCAGGTCGTCGAGGCGCAGCCGGTCGAAGCCGGGCGGGAAGAGGCCGAGTGGCCACTCCTCCGTCGGCCAGGGGGTTCCGGCGGGCTGGGTGGGCAGGGGCGGCAGGCTCATGGGGTGAGACTGGCCTGATGCACAGGCCTTGTCATCCCAGGGTTAGAACTGCATGCGGAACTTTATCGAACCGGTGTCGTCCCGATAGCGGTCGCCCTGGCGCGTTTCGTACTCGACCCGGATCGCGCCCTTCTCGAAGTCGGCCTCCAGGCCGACGGCGGCGCGGGTGAGCTGTCGCGGAAGCTCGGTCCTCACCGTGAAGTCCGGCGCGGCGGCCGGCGCGCTCTCCAGCCGGGCCTTGATGTCCCAGCTCCCCTGCGAGAAGCGGGTGACGCCGACATTGGCGTAGGGCCGCAGCACCACCCCCTTGGCCGTCACGTGGGTGGCGCCAATCTCCAGATTGGCCGTCCCCGAGGTGAAGGACTGGTCGGAGTCCCGGACGATCAGGTTCAGGCCGGGCGCCCCGCTTTCGCGATAGCCCTTGAGGCCCAGGTGGTAGGCCTCCGCTTCGAGAGAGGGGCGCAGGTAGAAGGTCGCGCCCTGGGCCAGATAGGCCGCGCGCAGGCGCAGGGAGGCCAGGTCGGTCACCGGATGGCTGCTGGCGGCGACCTGGGGAATCGGAAAGTTCACCGGCCGGGAGAGATCGGCGCGGCTGTACTGGTAGCTGGCGGCGGCGGCCAGCAGCAGGGGCCCCATCTCGCGTTTGATAACCCCGCCGGCCTGGACCCGGCGGGCCCGGGAATGGGCCGGGGCGCCTGAATCGAACTGGCTGTCCTCCAGGCCCAGGGACAGGCCGCCGAACCAGCCGGGCTGGGGCAGGGCGAACTGGCCGCCGGCCTGCAGGCGCATGGCGTGCTGCTGGTAGCCGGGCGTCCCGCCATCGGATTCCATCCGGCTGGACCCGCCGCCGGCCCTGGCCCAGTAGCAGGTCCCCTCGTGCAGCACGTCGCTCGCGCCTTCGCCGCCGGGGCAGCTCATCAGGCCGCCGACGAAGGTCAGGGACGACATCAGGGGCGTGACCCCCTGGGTCGGCGCGGCGCCGGGATCGAGGGTGTTGACCCGGGCCACATAGGCCGCGCGGGATTTCTGGAAGGCCAGGTCGTCCAGCAGGGGCTCCTGGGACGCCGTGCCGCCGGCCGCCCAACTGGCCTGGAGGTGCTTGGTGATGGCCACCTGGTTGGGGCTGAGGCCGGCCAGCACGAAGTCGACCCTGTTGGTCCCCACCTTCAGCTCGGTGGCCGTGGCGGTGAGGCCATAGTCGATCACCAGGGTGTCGCTGGCGTCGGCGGCGATCCCGTTGTTGGTGAGGGAGGCCGCGCTCAGCACGGTGACGTACTTGCCGGGGATCAGGTCCAGGACGTGATAGGGCTCCAGCATCACCTGGCCGGCCAGGGCCGCGGCCCCGGCCACCTCGATGCGGTCGGCGGTCCCGGCGTGATAGCGGGCGTCGATCTTCAGGCCGCCGGTGGAGGATTGGGTCAGGTCGCCGAGGATGCGGGTAGTCCCCACTGCGCCCGCGCCATAGGGCGAGAGCGCCCCGGCGTTGGCGAAGGTCCCTCCGTTGAGGGCGGCGACCCGGTAGCTCTCCACCAGGCCGGCCGCGCGGTTGGTGAAGCTGTTGGCGCCGCCCCCCAGGCCGATCTCGCCGGTGACCCGGCCGGCGTTGTCCACCGTGTCGTCCCCGTCCGAGCCGAGGATGGCCAGCAGCGATTTCGACGTGACCGCCCCGCCGCCGATGGTGAGTTTGTTGTGCGCGCCCCCGGCCAGGAAGATCCCGGCCCCGCCGTTCGCGCCGCCCTGGATCGTCCCGTTGACGGTGATGTTGATGTCGCCGCCGCGGCCGTTCGAACCCTGGCCGCCGACGCTCTGGGCCAGGATGCCGTGGGCCCCGTCGCCGAAGGCCTTGATGTCGCCGGCGTGGACGATGGTGATGGCGCCCGCCGTCCCCTTGTCCCCGTTGGAGCCGGACAGGGCTATGGCCGCCGGGAAGGTGTTGGCGCCTGTGCCGCCGATCCCGCCGCCGCCGCCGACACTCTGGGCGTAGATCCCGTGCGCTCCCTGGCCGGTGGTGGTGATGGTCCCGCTGGTGGTGACCTTCACCGCCCCGCCGTTGCCGCCGGCCCCGCCGCCACCGCCCATGCCCAGGCTGGCGACGGAATAGGGGATGCCGGTGTCGATCTTCACCAGGCCCAGGGGATCGACCCCGAAGACCAGGGTGGCCGGGACCACCCCGCCGCCCAGGCCGCCGCCGCCGCCGACGCTCTGGGCGAGCACGCCATAGGCGGCCTTGCCGGAGGTGGCGATGGCGCCCTTCACCGAGACCTCGACATCGCCGCCATTGCCGCCGGAGGTCCCCTGGCCGCCGAGGGCGACGTTGAGGTAGTTCGACGCATTGGCCGCGCCGCCGATACCGCCGCCGCCGCCGACGGACTGGGCGAGCACGCCCACCGAGCTCGAGCCGAAGGTGACCACGTCGCCGTCCTGGGCGACCTTCACCGCCCCGCCATTGTCCACCGACCCGCCCTTGCCGCCGATGGACAGGGAGAGGGAATAGCCGCCGCCGATCTCGCCGGCGCCCGAGCCGCCGAGGCCGCCGCCGCCGCCGACGCTCTGGGCCAGAACCCCGTAGGAGAGGTCCCCCAGGGTGGAGATGGCGCCCTTGTTTGCCACCGTGACCGAGCCGCCGGCCCCCGAGGCGCCGCCGGTCCCGCCCAGGCCGCCGCCGATGCTCATGTCGCCGCTGGCCTCGCCGTCCCCCCCGCCGCCGGACCCGCCGCCGCCGCCCACGCTCTGGGCGAAGACGCCCGAGGACATGAAGCCGGCCGTGACGATCTCGCCGGTGTTCTCTAGGGCCACGTCGCCGCCCTTGCCGGCCGCCCCGCCATAGCCGCCCACGCCGATGGAGATGGCGATGCTGTCGGGCGCCTTGCTGGTCTTCTTGCCCACGTCGCGGGCCAGGTTCTTCCCGAAGGCGCCGGGGTTGGAGACGATGCGGGAGAACTCGCGCTTGAAGCTGGCGTACTTCTCCGTCGCCTTCTGCTTGAGGCTGGTGTTGGCGTCCTCGCCCTTGCCGTCGGGCAGGACGGTGGGGATGTCGACGCCTTCCAGCAGGGAGCCCATCGACCCGGCGCCGCCGGCCCCGCCGCCGCCGCCGACGCTCTGGGCGGTGACGCCGTTGGCGCCCGAGCCCAGGGTGACGATGGCGCCCCTATTGACCACATGGACCAGGGCGCCGTCGCCGGCCGCCCCGCCGTGGCCGCCGACCGCCACCTTGATCTCGGCGCTGCGCACCTGGCCGCCGACATTGAAGGCCGCCGTGGTTGCCGAGGCGTCGCCGCCGGCCCCGCCGCCGCCGCCGACGCTCTGGGCGAAGATGCCGGTGGAGCCGTCGCCATAGGTTCTGACGACGCCAGAATTGTCGACATTGACGATGTCGCCAGCCCCGCCCTTGCCGCCGGAGCCGCCCACGGCGACCGCGACATTGACCTCGGTCCCCTTGCCGCCGGCCGCGGTGATGGCGGTGGCCGAGGCGTCGCCGCCGCGACCGCCGCCGCCGCCGACGCTCTGGGCGAAGACGCCGGCGGCGTTGAAGTCGTAGGTGGTGAGCGCGCCGGTGTTGGCCACGTCGACCTGCTTGCCGGCCCCGCCGTCGCCGCCGGAGCCGCCGACGGCCACGGAGATTGCGACCGCCACCTTGTCGCCGCCGGCGATGGCCACCGAGGTCGCCTGGCCGCCCGCCCCGCCGCCGCCGCCGACGCTCTGGGCGAAGATGGCGTTGGCGAAGTCGCCGGCCGCCTCGATGGCGCCTGAGTTGCGGACATCGACCGTGGAGGCGTCGCCGCCGGAGCCGCCGGAGCCGCCCACCGCCACCGAGGCCGAGACGAAGGCCCCGACGCTGATGGCCGTGGCCGAGCCGCCCTTGCCGCCGCCGCCGCCGATGGACTGGGCGAAGATGGCGTCGGCGCCGAGGCCCGAGCTCTTGATGGCGCCGTCGTTGCGCACCACCACCTCGCCGCCCTTGCCACCGGCGCCGCCGGCCCCGCCCACGGCCACCGAGGCGAAGGCCCCGACCCCGAAGGCGTCGCCGCCGTTGCCGCCGCCGCCGCCGATACTCTGAGCGAAGATCGCCGAGGCGCCCTGGCCCGAGGCGGTGAGGGTCGCCCCCTGGCCGTTGATCGCGGTGACCAGGCCGCCATTGCCGGCGTCGCCGCCGGAGCCGCCCGAGACGCTGATCCAGCCCCCGGCGGACCCGCCGTTGCCGCCGCCGCCGCCGATGCTCTCCAGGAACAGGGCGTGGGCCCGGGCGCCTTGCGTGATGATGGTCCCCATGTTGCTGAGGCTGACCGCCCCGCCGTCCGGGCAGACGAAGTAGACCCGGCAGCGGGCCGATTCGGCGGTGCCGCCGTTGCCGGCGTCGGAATAGAAGATGCCGTCCGAGGAGCCGCCGTCGCCGCCGACGCCCCCCAGGCTCTGGCCGAACATGCCGTAGGATTCCAGGCCCTTGGTGGCGATGGTCCCGGTGTTGCTCATGGTGATGGCGCCGCCGGGGGCCGAAGCGCCGCCCTTGCCGCCCTGGCCCACGAAGATGGAGTCGCCGTCGCCGCCGTCGCCGCCCTTGCCGGCCAGGGACTGGCCCAGCATGCCATAGGCGCGGTCGCCGGAGGTCTTGAGCGTCCCGGCGTTGGTGAGGGTGACGTCGCCGGTGAGGCCGCCGTCGCCGCCGGTGGCGCCGGCATAGGCGTTGTTGCCGCCGCCGCCGCGGCCGCCCTGGCCGCCGAGGCTGAAGCCGGCCACGGCGTGGGCCCCCGCCCCCGAGGTGGTGATGGCGCCGCCCGAGGCGATGTCGACGCGGACCGCCCCGGAATCGCCGCCCCGGCCGCCGGCGTTGGAGCTGTCGCTGACGCCCGAGGCGCTGTCGCCGGCCGAGCCCTGGCCCCCCAGGCTGCGGGCCAGGACGCCATAGGCCTTGGCGCCGGTGGTGACGATGGCCGACTTGACGGTGACAAGGATCTTGCCGGCGAAGCCGCCGGTGACGTTGGGGCTGTCGTTCACCGACTGGCCGCCGAGGCTCTCGGCCAGGATGGCGTGGCCGCCGACCCCGGAGGTGGCGAGCGCCCCGGTGGTGGTCACGGTGACGTCGCCGCCGCGGCCGCCCTGGACGCCCAGGGCGCCGAGGCTCAGCGCGGCGATGGCCGGGCCGCTGACCCCACTTGTGGTGACCGCCGCCCGGTTGTCGACGGTGACCGCGCCGCCGGCGCCGCCATTGGTGTAGACGTCGAGGCTGAAGAGGCCGGCGTTGAAGCGGAACCGCCCGATCCCGCCCTGGGACTTGGCCAGCAGGCCCGCGCCGTAGTCGCCGCTGGCGCTCACCGTGGCGGTGTTGGTCAGGCTGACGGTCCCGCCGGGCTCGCCGTCCTGGAAGTTGGCCGCCGCGCCGCCGGCGCTGATCGTCGGCACGGCGCCGGTCAGGCTGTCGAGCGCCTCCTCGGGCTGGGGCGGAGCGTCGAGGAAGGTCAAGGTGTTGGTCTGGACGGCGATGTAGCCCAGCACATAGGGGGCGAGCTTGGCCTTGTCCGGGGCGCCGCCGAACAGGCAGCCGGGATTGATCGTGCAGTTGAAGAAGAAGAGCGCGCTGGTGGCCGTGGGACTGGTGTCGCCGTTGATGGCGGCCAGGGCGTTGTTCCCGAGGTTCAGGCGGTTCTGGGCGTCGTTACGCTCGCCCACCCGGTTGAAGGTCACCGCCCGCGACTGGGCCGTGGCGCCGCTGGCGTAGGTGGCCGGCGTCGAATTGACGACCTCGAGATTGGGCCCCGGCGCGGCGGCGGCGGCCAGCGGGCTGGCGGCCTCCACCACCAGGGCCAGGGCGGCGGCGCGGCCGATGAGACGCCGTGCGGCCTGGTCCAGCCTCTGGGCGCGGCGGCCAGCGGGGCGGGAGATCGGGACCAGGTTCGTCCGCGGCAGGGCCGCGACCGCATCCTCCACGGCCTCCAACGCCTGGTAGAGTCGCTGGGTCGCCGCCGTGGCTGGGCTGTCGCCCACCAAGCGGCGCAGGGCGGAGAGTTCGGCGAGGGTTCCGGAGAACTGCCGGCGCAGGGCCGCGGCTGTATGGGGATCGGCGGCGTCGGCCAGCAGCCGCGCGCGCAGGCTTTCAAGCGCCTGCGCCAGGCGCAGCAGCTTCTGCGTCCGTTCCGACATGAAGCAAAACCCCCGATACACCGTCCCGGGGAGTTCCCAAGACGGCTAAATCTACCCGTGTTATTCAAGGGTCTGGCGTCGCAACCGACAATTGGCGAATTTTGGGGAGGGATTCGCCCGCCGGTGTTGCGAGGGTTCGCCTGAGAGGCGAGCGGGGGAGGGTGTGGATGCCGACGAGCCGGATTTTCGACGACCCCTTCGACCTGGGGGGATGGCCGCCGAGGCTGACGGTCGAGGAGATCGCGCAGGTGCGGCGCCATCCCAATTTCGGCGCCGCCTTCCTGGCCAGCGGCGAGCACGCCACCCGGCCGACCTTGACCCTTGGCCCGCTGCGCAGCCTGTTCAAGGACCGTGGCAGCCAGACCATCGGCACCCTGGCCCTGTGCCTCTACGACACCGAGGAGGGGCTGACGGCGGGCCGCCTGACCCGGATGTGCGTGGAATCGGGGATCTGCAGCGCCGGCCGGGTGGAGAGCTACCTGGCCCTGATGCGCCAGCGCGGCGCGCTCATCCCGCTCGGCAAGTCCTCGGGCCTGCCGGTCCGCCACGGCTTCAGCGAGGACTATCTCGCCTGGTTCCGGGACTATGTCCGCTCCGGCCTTCGCGCCCTGGCCCTGGTGGACCCGTCCGCCGCCGCGGCCCTTCCCCTGATGGCGGGAGCGGACTTCTTCCATTACACGCGCCGCAGCATGGCCAGCGCGAGCGTCAATCCGCCCCTGACCCATCCCGGCCTGGGTCCCGAACTGCTGCTGTTCGCGCAGCGGGATGCGGGCCTGGCGATCCTGTCGGACCTGGTGGCCGGCCAGCTCGGCTCGGAGACCGGGCGCGCGCCCGTCTCGGTGGCCGACCTGGCGCGGCGTCACGGCGTTTCGCGGGCCCATGTGCTGAAGCTGCTGCGGGACGCCGACGAGGCCCGAGCCTTCGCCTGGAACCCGGACGCGCGCACCGTGACCCTTCCGGCCTGGATGCTGGACCGGCTGGAGCAGGGGGTGGCGGTGACCCTGCTCAACCGGCGCCACGCCGCCCGCGCGGTGCTGGCCGCCCCGCGCGGCGCCCTGGCCATCCGGACCGCGACAATGGCCGACGTGGAGCCCCTGCGGGCCCTGATGGAGCAGGCCATCCGCATCCACCTGGCCGCCTATCTGCCGCCGGAAGGGGTGGCGGCCTCCTTCGAGGTGATGGGGCTGGACACCCAGCTGATCGCCGATGGCGCCTATTTCGTGGTGGAGGCCGACGGCAAGATCGCCGGCTGCGGCGGCTGGAGCCGGCGGGCCACCCTGTTCGGCGGCGACCACAGCGCCGGCCGTGACTCAGCCCTGGTGGATCCCGCCGTCGAGCCCGCCCGCATCCGGGCCATGTACACCCACCCCGACTTCGCCCGCCGGGGAGTGGGCAAGCTGATCCTGGACACCTGCGAGGCCGCCGCGGCCGCGGAGGGCTTCGGCCGCTGCGAGATGGCCGCCACCCTGTCGGGAGAGCCGCTCTACCGGGCGGCCGGCTACCAGGTGATCGAGCCCTTCGAGGCTCAGACCTCCACCGGCTACCGGGTGCCCCTGCTGCGCATGGGCAAGGCGCTCTCCTGAACGCAAAAGAGCGGCCCCCGGGGGGCCGCCCTTCCACGCTCTCCTGAATTTTGGCTCAGAAGGTGTAGGTGATCCGGCCGTAATAGTAGCCGCCGTTGATGCCGAAGGGCGAGTAGCTGGGATACTGGCCCACGCAACCGCCGCCGGAGGCGACGCAGGCGGCCTGGTACTGGGCCGACAGCTTGTCCGGGTACTTGTTGAACAGGTTGTTGGCGCCCACCGAAAGCGTGACCGCGTCGACGAACTTGTAGGAGACTTCCAGGTCGGTGATGGCCGTGGCGCCGATCGAGGTCTGCAGCAGGGGCCCGGTGCCCGGGTCGGAGAGCGACGAGGACTTGCCGTAGACGGTCTCGGTCAGGTTCACGGTCAGGGCGCCGAAGGTGTAGAGGGCGCCGATCCCGACCTTGTACTTGGGCGAGGCGGCTTCCAGCAGCGACTTGGCGTTGCCCGCGAACAGGGTCTGGCCGGTCGGGTACGGGACGCTGGGGGTGGCCAGCGCCGCGGGCGGCGCCTTCACCTTGGTGACCTTGGTGGTGTTGTAGTTGCCGCTGAGGGTCCAGTCGATCCGGCCGTAGTCGCCCAGGTCGGTCGGGTAGGAGATCACCAGGTCCACGCCGCGCGAGCGGGTGTCCAGGCCGTTGGAGAAGATGTTGATCCCGGTGGTGGTGACGGTGGGATCAAGCACGTTGCCGTTGGCGAGGATCGCCGCCAGCACCTGCGGCGAGGCCAGCACGCCATTGCGGGTGCCGTAAAGCGAACTGGAGCCGAAGATTCGGTCGGTCAGCTCGATCTGATAGGCGTCGAGGGTCAGGGTCATGGCCGGGAGCGGATGGGCCACGATGCCGATGCTGTAGTTGGTGGATTCTTCCGGCTTCAGGGCGTCGATGCCCAGCAGGCGGGCGGCCGGCGAGTTGGGCGCCAGCTGCACGAAGGCCGCGGTCGGCGACACGTTGGTGGCCGAGTAGTAGGATTCCGCCAGGGTCGGGGCGCGGAAGCCGGTGCTGGCCGTGCCGCGGATGGCGATGGCGTCGTTGAAGTCATAGCGGCCGGTCAGCTTGGCGACGGTGGTTTCGCCGAAGTCGCTGAAGTGCTCGTAGCGGATGGCGGCGTCGACCTGCAGGGCCTCGATGGGCGAGACCGCCAGGTCGGCGTAGATCGCCCAGCTGTCGCGGCTGTGCTTGCCGGCGTCGGTCAGCGCGAAGCCCGGATAGGACTGCGAGCCCTCCTTGTAGCGCGACGCGACGTCGCCGGCGCCGATCTCGTAGGTCTCGTGACGGTTCTCGAAGCCGAAGGCCGCGGCCAGCGGGGTCGCCAAGCCGACCTCGAACTCCTTGGAGAGGTCGAGGTTGTTGGTCAGCTGGGTGGTGGTCCAGGAGCCGGCGTGGAAGCTGGTGGGGCTGGAGCCCTTGGTCGTGGTGGTGGAGGTGTCGACATAGAGGCTGGCGTTGATCGAGTCCTCGACGCGGACCTCGATGTCGTCGACCCCGTAGGTGGAGCTCAGGTCGAAGTTCCAGCCGCCGACCACGCCGGAGAAGCCGATGGCGCCGGCATAATCGTCCTCGATGATGCGCTCACGCGGGCTGAAGCCCTGGGGATAGGGACGGTCGACCGCGCCCATCTTGCCGGTGACGCGGTTGTAGCGGCGGTAGTTCTCGTAGGCCGAGGCGTCCTTGTGACCGTAGGAACCGAAGGAATAGACCTCGAAATCGTCGCCGATGGAGACGCCGCCATTATAGCCCAGGTTGCTCAGCCGGTACTCGGCGTCGCCGGAGATCAGGTTGAGGTTCGGGTAGCCGGGGATCAGGCGCTCGATGGCGTTGTGGGCCGCCGAATAGCTCGGGCTGGCGGGGTTGAACACGCGCTGGTCGGGCAGGCCGCGATTGCTGAAGCCGTGGTACTTGGTCTCGGCCGTCAGGTTCAGCCAGCTGTTCTCGGTCGGCGCCGTGCCGATGTTGAACGAGATCGCGGCGGTCTTGCCGCCCTCGTCCATGTACTCGCCGGCGGTCGCCGAGATCGAGCCGCCCGCATCGGCCTTCTTCAGGATGACGTTGATGACGCCGGCGATGGCGTCGGTGCCGTACTGGGCCGCGGCGCCGTCGGTCAGCACCTCGATACGGCCGATGGAGGCCATGGGGATGAAGCTGAGGTCGGTGGCCGCCGCGCCCTGATAGGCGCCGGAGAGGACCGCGAAGTTGGCGGTGGTGTGACGGCGCTTGCCGTTGATCAGCACCAGGGCGTGGTTGGGCGACAGGCCGCGCAGGCGCGCCGACAGGGTCAGGTTGGCGGTGTCGCCGCCGAAGGCCTGGGCGTTGAAGGAGGGCACCAGGTTGCTGAGGCCGACCCGCAGGTCGGTCTGGCCGGTGCGGGTCAGTGCGGCGGTATCCACCACCTGCACGGGCGCGGCGCTGTCCTCGACCTTCAGGCCGGTCTGGCGCGTGCCGGTGACGATGACTTCATCGACGTCCACCGTGGCCGCCGCCAGGGTCTGGGCCGAGGCGCCAGTGGCGCCGGCGATCAATACGGAGGCGAGAGAGACGCTCGCCAGCCATGCGTTTCGGGTCGTGGTCTTCATCTTGTAGGCCCCCTCATAATCGCGGCGCAGATTGGCCGCAGATTCCCCGTGCGCCGGATGTGCGCGGCGTCGGGGCGTTGACGGACGGTCCAGGACTGGGCTTTGGCCCTTAGTTCCTGGTGGTCGCCCAGAAATGTTGGTGGTTTGGCTCAATATCCGCGTAGAGAACCGCGAGATGTTCGGCTTCTATAGCCGCATCCAGGATATAAGCTGAATTATCAACACTCATACCGAAGAGCTCACGCAGAATTTGAGATCGCCCGGCCCGGATGTTTCCTCATATATTTTATATTTTACTGCAGTTAGAAGATGCTTGTCCCCGATTTCTTCAAAGACGTTCATCTGATAGTAAGACAGTCCACATGAATCCTTCTTCGTGTCAACGAGATGGAGGTTTCCGGCCTCAATGTCTCCAGATGTTGGGTTTTTGACGCATTTCGTGCGCGATAATCGGGCACGACAACCATCGAGTGCGCCATATTTTGGAACACGAGATGGATCATGACCTAAGTCGACTCGGATAAATGCCATGACAACTGCACGATAACTATGCACGGCTTGCCCGCGATTTAATCACGCAGGCCGTTTCGCGGGCCGATGTGGGGTCTGCGCGCGCATCGGGGCGGACGGGGCGACGGCTGGCGTGGCTTGAACAACCCCGCCCGCCTGTCCGAAGGTGGGCCGCCCTCGCCGAACGCCGGCGCCGACATGAAGGAAGATCCGATGCGCAGACTGATCCTGGCCGCCCTCCTGCCGGTGCTGGCGGCCGCCGCGGCGCCCGCGGCCGCCGCCGACGCCATCGTGCGGGTGGGCCCGCCAACCGCCGCCATCCTGCAGGCCGCCGTGGTCCCGGCCGGCTACGACACCATCTATGTCAGCGGCCAGACGCCGCCGCCGCTGAACGCCGGCGCCCCGGCCGGTACGCCGGTGGAGTTCGGCGACACCAAGACCCAGACCATCGGGATCATGAAGAAGATCGACGCGGTCCTGAAGGGCCAGGGTTACGCCATGGGCGACGTGGTGATGATGCGCGTCTACCTGGTGGGCGACCCGGCCAAGGGCGGGAGCATGGACTTCGCCGGCATGATGGAGGGCTACAAGCAGTTCTTCGGCTCGGCGGACCAGCCCAACAAGCCCGCGCGGGTGACCATGCAGGTGGCCGCCCTGGTGGCGCCGGGCATGCTGGCCGAGATCGAGGTCCAGGCCGCCAAGAAGAAGTAGGCGTCCAAGGCGTTCGCAGCGCCGCCCGCGTCACGCGGGCGGCGTCTCGCCGCGGGTCAGACCGCGCCGGCCGCCTTCAGGGCGGAGATGCGCGCGTCGTCGTAGCCCAGGCCCTTCAGCACCTCGTCGGTGTGCTGGCCGAGCGTCGGGGGCGGGGCGACGCGGTCGCCCCGCGGCCGGCCCAGGTCGAAGCCGAGATTGAGGGTGGCGGCCTGGCGGTCCGTGCCCGGCAGGTCGAAGGCGGCCCGCAGGGACCGGCTGGCGACATGGGCGTTGTCGGTGATCTGCGGCACGGTGCGCACCGCGCCGGCCGGCACGTCGGCGGCGTTGAAGGCCAGCTCCCAGGCCTCGGCCGTGCGGCTGGCGAACAGGGGATGCAGGATCGCCAGCAGGGCGGCCTCGTTGTCGATCCGGGCGTTGGGGTCGGCGAAGCGGGGATCGCGGGTCAGCTCGCCGCAGCCCAGGACCGCGCACATCTTCTCGAACTGCTTCTGGGTGTTGGCGCCCAGCAGCAGGGGCCCGTCGCTGGCCTGGAAGGTTGCGGCCGTGGGGCTGGGATTGAAGCCGCGGTTGCCCACCCGCGCCGGCTCGTCCCCGGCGATCAGATAGGGACCGATCATCGAGATCATCAGGATCAGGGACGAGTCCAGCATGGCCACGTCCAGGTGGCGTCCGCCGCCCCCGAACCGCAGCCGCTGCAGCACCGCGGCCAGGCAGGCGAAGGCGCCGGCATAGCCGGTGAAGGTGTCGATCATCGGGAAGCCGACCTTGGCCACCTCGCCCTGCGGATCGCCGGTGAGGGACATGACCCCGCAGATGGCCTGGACGATGTGGTCATAGGCCGGGTTGTCGCGCATCGGCCCGGTCTGGCCGTAGCCGGAGAGCGAGCAGTAGATCAGCTCGGGATTGACCGCGCGGGCCCGCTCGTAGCCCAGGCCCAGCTTGGCCAGGACGCCGGGGCGGTAGTTCTCCACCAGGATGTCGGCCTTGGCGATCAGGTCGAGGACCACTTGGACGGCCTGCGGATTCTTCAGGTCCAGGGTGATGGACTTCTTGCCGACGTTCACCGTCTGGAAGGCCGGCGCCATGCCGACGAACTCCGGGCGGCGGTCATAATGGCGGAAGACGTCGCCCTCGCCGGGCCGCTCGATCTTGATGATCTCCGCCCCCAGCAGTCCCAGCACGTGGGTGCAGAAGGGTCCGGCCATGACGTGGGTGAGGTCCACCACGGTCATTCCCGCCAAAGGCCCGGACATCCTGCTACGCTCCCTGTCTTGTCGTTATTGGTGATTAGACACGTATTGTTTAATTTGCAAACGATTGAGACCTGAACCAAATTGCGACCGATGGACGCCGGACCAACCGCGCGCAGGGAGAACCAGGATGACGGGCTGGAAGCTGATCGGCATGGTCGCCGCCCTGATGCTGCTCGCCGCCTGCGCCCCCGCCAAGCCCGCCGGCGGGGTCGAGGTGCTGAGATACGCCTCGCCCTATTCCCCCAACCATCCCTTCAGCCGCGCCGACATCGCCTGGATGAAGCACGTGGAGAAGGCCACTGGCGGTCGGATCAAGATCCAGCCCTTCTGGGGCGGCGCCCTGATCAGCTCCGATCAGAGCGTCATCGAGCTGCGCCACGGGGTGGCCGACATCGCCCTGATCACCCCGATCTACATGCGCTCGGGCATGCACGTGATGAAGACCCAGGCCGGCTTCTATGGCGGGGTGCGGACCATCGAGGACCAGGTGGCGGTCTATCGCTGCCTGGAGCAGGCCTTCCCGATCTTCGGCCAGGAGATGGCCGGCGTCCATGTCCTGGCGGTCCAGGGGGGCAACCTGCCCAATGTGCTAACCCGCGACAAACCGGTGCGCGGCCTGGCCGACCTGCGGGGCCTGCGCCTGCGGGCGCCGGGGGAGCTGACGCCGGTGCTGCAGTCCCTGGGGGTCGACGTGGTCACCATGCCCATGGGGGAGGTCTATTCGGCCATTTCCAAGGGGGTGGTGGACGGGGTGGTGGCGCCGGCCGACGCGGTGAAATCGCTGCACTTCAACGAGGTGGCCCAGCATCTCTCCCTGCTGCAGGTCAGCCGCGGCGCCTATCCGGCCCGGGCCATCTCCGAGGCCCGTTGGCGCGCGCTCAGCCCCGACCTGCGCCGGGTCCTCACCGAGGCCACCCCGGTCTGGGAGGCCGCGCTCGCCCGGGAAATCGGCAAGGCCGAGGCCGAGGGCATGGCCATGGCCCGCAGCGAGGGGATGTCCATCGTCCCGGTCGATCCCGCCGAACAGGCCCGCTTCGACGCCGCCTACGACGCCGAGGCCCTGAGGAACGCCCAGCGCCTGGCGGAGTACGGCCTGCCGGGAGAGGCCATCTATCGCAAGGCGCGCGCGGTGATCGCCCAGGGAACGCCGGTCAAGGCTTGCTAGGCCCCGCGCCCCGATGTTAGGCAGTGATAGAAATCATTTGCCTAACTTACAATAAGCGACCCCGGGGAGCCCCTATGAGCAGCACCGTCCGTTTCGACGTCCGTGGCGACGTCGGCATGATCCTGGTCGACCGCCCCCCGGTGAACGCCATCGACGTGACCGTGCGCGAGGGGATCTGGAAGAGCCTGGACAAGGCCCTGGCCGATCCTGCGGTGAAGGTGATCCTGCTGGCCTGCGCCGGCCGCACCTTCCTGTCGGGCGCCGACCTCAACGAGCTGAACGGGACCATCGAGGCCCCCACCTATTACGACACCCTCGACCGGCTGGAGGCCTCGGGCAAGCCGGTGGTCGCCGTCCTACACGGCACGGCCATGGGCGGCGGCCTGGAGATGGCGCTGGCCTGCCACTACCGCGTGGCCGTGGCCGACGCTCGCATGGGCATGCCGGAGATCACGCTGGGCATCGTCCCCGGCGCCGGCGGCACCCAGCGCCTGCCGCGCCTGATCGGCGCCCGTCCCGCCCTGGAGATGATGATCGCCGGCGCGCCCGTCGACGCGGGCCGGGCCCAGGCGCTGGGGATCATCGACGCCATCGTCGAGGGTTCGCCCCTGGAGGGCGGCCTCGCCTATGCCCAGAAGCTGGCTGACACCGGCGCGCCGGTCCGCCGCACCGGCGAGCGCAGCGTCGACACCGCCGGCTTCTCCGAAGCGGAGATCGAGGCCTACCTGGCCAGCCAGGCCCGGGCGCTGAAGGGCCGCACCACCCAGTTCCGCACCCTGGAGGCCATCAAGGCCGCCACGAAGCTGCCCCTGGCCGAGGGCCTCAAGGCCGAGGACGTCATCTCCCGGGCTTCGCTGAAGGACCGCGAGGGCCTGGCCCTGCGGCACATCTTCTTCGCCGAGCGCGAGGTGGGCAAGATCCCGGGCCTGCCGGCCATGGATCCCGAACCGATCCGCGCCGCGGCCGTGGTCGGGGCCGGCACCATGGGCGGCGGCATCGCCATGAGCCTGGCCAATTCCGGCGTCCCCACCGTGCTGATCGACGTCAGCCAGGAAGCCCTGGACCGCGGCCTGCGCGTCGTGCGCGCCAACTACGAGGTCACCGTCCAGCGCGGCCGCATGACGCCGGCCGAGCTTGAGCAGCGCATGGGCCTGATCACCGGCGCCGTGGGCCTGGAGAACGCCGGGGACGCCGACGTGGTGATCGAGGCGGTCTTCGAGGACATGGACCTCAAGAAGAAGATCCTGGCCGAGCTGGACAGGGTGACCCCGCCCCACACCATCCTGGGCTCCAACACCTCGACCCTGTCGGTGACGGAGCTGGCCTCCGTCACCCGCCGGCCGGAGAAGGTGGTGGGGCTGCACTTCTTCTCGCCCGCCCACGTCATGCGCCTGCTGGAGATCGTCCGGGGCGGGGCGACCTCCTCCCAGACCCTGGTCACCAGCCTGGAGATCGCGCGCAAGCTGAAGAAGATCGGCGTGGTCTCCGGGGACGCCTTCGGCTTCATCGGCAACCGGATGATGCAGGAGGGCTATTTCCGCGAGGCCGAGCAGCTGCTGCTGGAGGGCGCCGGCGCGGCGCAGATCGATTCCGCCGTGGAGGCCCTGGGCTTCGCCATGGGCCCCAACAAGGTCAACGACATGGCCGGCGTCGACGTGGGCTACAAGGTCCGCGAGGAGCTGTTCAAGCACCAGACCCGGCCCGACCCCTATTTCGCGGTCTCCGACGCGCTCGCCGCCCAGGGCAAGTTCGGCCAGAAGACCGGGGAGGGCGTGTTCCTTTACAAGGCCGGCGACCGCACCGCCCATCCGAACCCGGCCACCGAGGCCCTGATCGCCCAGCTGGCCGCCGACCGGAAGATCGCCCCACGCCAGATCACCGACGCCGAGATTCAGGAGCGCTGCATGCTGCCCCTGGTGAATGTGGGCGCCCAGTTGCTGGACGAGGGCATCGCCTACCGCGCCAAGGACATCGACGTGGTCTGGACCTCCGGCTATGGCTTCCCACGTCACCTGGGCGGCCCGATGTTCTACGGCGACACCCTGGGCCTGGCCCATGTGCTGGAGCGGGTGGAGCACTATCACCGCCTGCTCGGCCATTACTGGAAGCCGGCTGACCTGCTGGTGAAGCTGGCCCGCGAGGGCGGCAGCTTCGAAGCCTACGACGCCAGCCGGAAATAGGGTCGAGAGCGGGTCGAAAAACGCTCTAGGCGGCCCGCGGAAGCTTCGAGGTGGCGGCCCGCTGGATCGGACGGTCATGCCCGGCCCGTTGCGGATATCCATCTTCGCCTCCAGCTGCTTGACCAAAGCCTCGACGATGACCGTGCCCAGGCCGCCATGTTTCGTCTGGGCCGGGTCGGCGACCTTGCCGACGCCGTTGTCGGCGACGGTCAGGGTCCAGTCGTCCCCGTCGCTGGAGAAGGAGACCAGGATCTGGGCGCCGGCCTTGGAGTCGGGGAAGGCGTACTTGACGGCGTTGATCACGAGTTCGGTGACGATCAGGCCGATGCTGACGGCCTTGTCCGAGCCGATCAGGCCGCCGTCCGCGGCGACCTCGAGCTCGATCGGCTGTTCCTCCCCGATCATCGAGCCGGCCAGGCTGCCGCAGAGCTTGGTGAGGTAGGCGCCGACCTCGATCTTGTCGACGCCGCCGGAGGCGTGCAGGTGGGCCTGGACCTCGGCCACCGACATCACCCGCTGGTGGGCGTCTTTCAGATGGTCGCGGGTCTCCTGGGAGGTTACGGCCCGGGCCTTGAGCATCAGGATGCTGGCGATGATCTGCAGGCTGTTGGCCACGCGGTGCTGCATCTCCTGCAGCAGCACCTGCTTCTGGCCCAGCAGATCCTCGGTGCGCTCCAGCAGTTCGGCCTTCTCGCGCTCGATCAACCGCCGGGCGGTGATGTCGGTGAAGGCCAGCAGGATCGTCGTGTCCGAACTGCGCTGGTAGATCACCTTGCGCGCGTTCAGCAGCATGTTGCGGTGGCCAAGCCCAGGGAAGTCGTGCTCGACCTCGAACCCGTCCATGGCCGTGTGCTCGGGGATGATGGTCTCCAGCAGCAGCCGCAGGGCCGGGATGTTCCACTGGCCATCCCCCAGGGAATAGAGGAGGCGGCCCATGGTGTGCTCGGGGTCGACCTGGAAGATTTCGTAGAAGGACCGGCTGGCCGCCAGCACGCAGAACTGGGCGTCGAGCACCAGCAGCGGCTCATGAATTGTGTCGACAATGGCCTGGGCCAGCGTCTGGGCGTCTTCGATTCCCTGGAGGGAAGGCTTCATGGGGCGGGGAATTCATCCGATCCTGATCGCCAGGATCTCCACGATCGCCCCGCAGGCGGGCCAATACCTAAGCTGTACGCCCATTATCCTCCAATGTCGTGATCTGGTTCTGTCTGTCGGATTCGCCTCATAGCCCGAGCCTGGAACCCGGCGCCTGCGGCCCCCCGTCGCTGCACTGCAAACAATCGTTTGTGATGCGTCGCTTCCCCGGTATCGTTCGCCCATGAGCGAAATCGACCTCCTCGCCGCCGAATCTGGCCTGGCCAACACCGGCAAGCTCGACCTGGATGGCCTGCCGGACCTGCTGGGCTTCCATCTGCGTCTGGCCCACGTGGCCGTCTATCGGGACTTCACGACCGCCCTGGCCGCCCTGGACCTGACCCAGAAACAATGCGCCACCCTGCAGTTGATCGGCGCCAATCCCGCCGTCAGCCAAGTGGACCTGGCCGCCACCCTGGGCACCGACCGCGCCACCATGATGGCCATGATCGACCGCCTGGAACAGCGCGGCTTCGTCATCCGCCGCCGCTCCACCGAGGACCGTCGGCGCCAGGAACTCTACCTGACCGACGCGGGCCAGACGATGCTCGCCGACGCCAAGCGGGCTATCGATGGGCACGAACGGGGCTTCAAGGCCCGCTTCACCCCCGCCGAGCTGAAGATCCTGGTGGCGGCCCTGAGCCGGATCCACAACCAGGTCTGACGTCCCCGATTGTCTGAAAGGTCAACACGCCCGGCGCCTCGCCGCGGCGCGCTTCCGCACGTCCGCGTCGAGATGGTGTTGACGTGACACCATAGTGGTGTCTAACTGACGCCCATGGACATCAAGCCCTTTGTCGACGCCCTGCGTCAGGACCTGATCAACGCCGCCGAGGCCGGCGGCGAGGCGACCCGCGCCGCCGCCGAGCGCCTGACCATGGCCCTGGAGCCCGCCGTCCGGCTGGCCCTGATGGAGGCGCTCAGCCAGGCCGCCGCCGACATCACCGCCGAGCTCGGCGGGCCGGTGGTGGACGTGCGCCTGGCGGGCCGCGAGCCGGTCTTCGTGGTCACCGGCGCCGCGGCCCCCTCCGTGGCGGTCGAGGCGGCCGAGAAGGAGGGCGACGACGCCGTCACCCGCATCACCCTGCGCCTGCCCGAGACCCTGAAGGTCCGGGCCGAGGAGCTGGCCGGCCAGCGCGGCCAGTCGCTGAACACCTGGCTGGTCAACGCCGCCCGCGCCGCGGCCGGCGGATCGGCCCCCATCGGACCGGGAGCCCCCGGCCGCAACCGTTCGTCCAAGCGCATCCAGGGATGGGCGCGATGACCCGGGAGATTTCCATGCACAACTTCCAGACCCCCGATCCCGTCAAGCTGCGGGTCGAACTTTGGCAGGGCCGGGTGACCGTCCTGGCCTCCGAGACCGGCGCCACGACGGTCGAGCTGAGCGCCATGCTGGGCGACTCCCACGCCCAGGAGCTCATCGACCAGGCGACGGTGGAGCAGCGGGGCGACGAGATCGTCGTCCTGCTGCCCCGACCGCGGCGACGGCTGTTCCAGATCCGCGGCGGGGTGCGGGCGGTGATCACGGTTCCCGTCGGCAGCGACGCCCTGGTCCACACCGGCTCGGCCGACGTGGAGACCAAGGGCCGGCTCGGCCGCGTCTCCACACACGGCGGGTCGGGCGATGTCGAGCTGGAGCATGTGGCCCGCGCCCAGGTCCAGACCGGCTCCGGCGATATCCAGCTCGGGACCGTCGAGGGCGACTGCGACGCCCGCGGGGGCTCGGCCGATGTCAGCGTGCGAACCATCGGCGGCGACGCCGAGGTCATCACCGGCTCGGGGGACATCGTCATCGGCGAGATCGCCGGCGCCCTGAAGGTCAAGACCGGCTCGGGGGACATCTCGGTGAACCGGGCCGGTCACGCCGATCTCACCAGTACGTCAGGCGACATCGAGGCCGGGGAGATCACCGGCGGCTTCCGGGCCGTCACCGGCTCGGGGGACGTCACTGTCCGCCAGGCCGGCGACACGGTGGACGCCACCGCGGGCTCCGGCGACCTCTCCGTGGCCCGGGTGGATCATGGCCGGGTGCGGGCCAAGACCGCCTCGGGCGATATCCTGGTGGGGGTGGCCCAGGGCTCCTCGGCCTATCTGGACGTCTCCACCGTCACCGGCGACGTGACCTCGTCCCTCGACGCCAGCGACGCGCCCCGGGCCGGCGAGCCGCAGGTGGAGCTGTTCATCCAGGCGGTGACCGGCGACGTGGTCTTGCGCAGAGCGTGACAGCCGAAAGTGGCCGCCGGTTTCGGCGACCGTCACGCTCCAAGATCAATGCGCTTGATCAGGCCGTGAGAGCCAGCAGGGCGAAGCTGGCCAGCCAGTGCTCGCCCATATAGTCGCCGGCCACATGGGACAGGCTGGCCGCCAGGTGGCGGTCGGCGGCCTCGTGGGCCGTGGCGCGCAAGTGGTCGTCGGGGTCCAGGCCCTGGGCGATCGCCCGCCAGCACCAGGCGCGGCTGAGGTTCAGGCCATCCAGGTGGGCGATCTTGCCGTCGGTGCGGTCGCTGACCGTGGCCGGGGTGAACAGGCTGGCCGGCGCCCCCTTGGCCGCGTCCGGCAGGAAGGCCGCGAACCACACTCGGAACTCCGCGGGCGGCAGCAGGCGGCGCATGGCCTCGGCCTCCATCAGGGTCGGCGACAGGAAGTCGTCCCCCGACGGCTCCCAGGCCGCGGCGTCGCGGTCGGCCCCGTACCAGCCCCGGGCGGTGTCCCGCAGCAGGGTCTCGAGACCAGAGTCCCGGGTCGCTGAGGCGTAGTCGGCGGCGAGCGCCAGGGCGAAGGCGGTGGAGTTGTGGACCCCGGTCCGCACCGGATAGGTGGCCTTGGGCAGGAAGGCGCGGAAGCGGTCGGCGAAGGCCTCGGCGAGCGGCGCCAGCCGCCGGGCCCAGGTCTCGTCCCCATGCCGCATCAGCTCGGCCTGCAGCATCAGCAGCCAGGCCCAGCCATAGGGGCGCTCGAAGCCGCGGCTGGAGGGGCGGTCCAGATAGGCCCGCTCGGCCTCCACCTTCTCCGGCGTGAAGGCGCCAGCGAACAGGTCGTCGATGGCCTTGGCCTCGGGGATCTCCGGATGCAGGCGGCGCAGGGTGGCCAGCGTCCAGTAGCCGTGGACGCAGGAATGCCAGTCGAAGCTGCCGAAGAAGATGGGGTGCAGCTCGCGGGGCCCCACGGCGTCCTGCGGTCCGTCCAGCACGTGATCCATCTTGTTGGGATATTCGCGCTCGACGTGACCCAGGGCGATGGCGGCGAACCGCGAGGCGATCTCGGGCGTCAGGCTAGCGGAAGGCCAGGACATACATCAGCACCATGTTGGCGAGCAGCAAGGGGGCGGCGGTGGGGATCTGGGCGCGGATGACCGCGTGGCGGTCCTTCAGCTCCAGCAGGGCGGCCGGGACGATGTTGAAGTTGGCGGCCAGCGGCGTCATCAGGGTGCCGCAGAACCCCGACAGCATGCCGATGGCGCAGACCACCGCCGGATCGCCGCCGAACTTCACGATCAGGAAGGGCAGGCCGACGCCCGCGGTCATCACCGGGAAGGCCGCGAAGGCGTTGCCCATGATGATGGTGAACAGCGCCATGCCCAGGCAGTAGACGGCGACCGCCGCCAGGTGGCCGTCCATGGGGATCGCGGTGGTCACCAGGTCGCCGACCACCTTGCCGACGCCGGCGAGAGCGAAGACAGCCCCCAGCGCCGCCAGCATCTGGGGCAGGAGGCCGGCCCAGCCGACGGTGTCCATCAGCCGGCGGCCCTCCTGCAGCGGGCTGAGGATCGGTTGGCGCAGCAGGACCAGCGCCGTGATCACGGCGAGCACCGCCCCCAGGGCCAGGGAGATCAGGGTCGCCTGCTTGGCCTGGAACAGTGGGGTCCCGCCGAAGGAGACGTGCTGCAGGGCCAGAGTGCCGATCAGGACGGTGGCGGGGATCACCAGGGCCGGGATGAAGAGGCGGTTTCCCCACTTTTCCGCCGACAGTTTGCGGGCCTCCGGTGAGCCGTCGGGCTCTCCGCGTCCCAGGCCGCCGATTCCGGAGATCAGGGCCATGCACAGCACCAGCACCCCGTTGCCCAGGTCCCCCAGCCAGTCGCCGGCCAGGAAGCTGACCGCGAACAGGCCCCAGAAGCCGGTGTTCATCCAGCGCTTGGGATTGCTGGCGTCCCGGGCGCTGAGCACCGCGAAGCCCGCGAACACCAGACCCGCCAGGACGTAGACGAAACCGAGCTTGATCATGGCGCGGCCCGCTTCAGCCTGCGCTCGAACAGCACCAGCCGGGCCGAATGGATCAGGAAGGCGACGATGGCCGTGGGTATGGCCCAGACCGACAGATGCAAGGGCTCGATGACGATGCCGCTCTGGGCCAGGAAGCCCACCATCAGCAGGATCGAGCCGATGGCCAGGAAGATGTCCTCGCCGAAGAACAGGCCGATATTGTCGGTGGCCGCGGTCATGGCGCGGATGGACTGCCGCGTCTCCTCGGGCAGGTCCCCGGTCGCCTCGCTCTGGGCGGCGGCCTCGGCCATGGGGGCGACGATGGGCCGGATGGTCTGGGCCTGGCCGGCGATGGAGGTCAGCCCCAGGGCCGCGGTGAGCTGGCGGAACAGCAGGTAGCCGATCAGCAGGCGGCCGAGGGTCACGGCCTTGAATCCCGCGATCAGGCCCCGGGCCCGCTCCTGCAGGCCGGCCCGCTCCAGCACCCCGATCACCGGCAGGACCAGCAGGGCGGCGCTGACATAGCGGTTCTCGTTGAAGGCCTTGCCGAAGGCGGCCAGCACCTCCAGCGGCGCCAGGCCCGCGGCCATGCCGGTCAGCACGGCCGAGACCATCACCACCAGCAGCGGATTGAAGCCGGCGGCGAAGCCCGCCACCACCACCGCCACCCCCAACAGGATCAGCATCCGCGCCTCCGCCGGTACGACTCATCTCAAGCCGACAAGTCGTACCGCAAAGGCCGCCCGGCGCTACCGGTTCCCGACCTCCACCACCACGGCCATGGAGCTGTCGCCGGCGGCGCAGCCCTGGAACAGGCCGAGACCGCCGCCCTTGATGGCCAGCTCCTCGATCAGCTCGACGATGGCGCGCAGGCCGGTGGGGCCCTGGGGGTGGCCCCAGATCAGGGAGCAGCCGTAGTTGTTCATGCCCATGACATCGATCCCCATGGCCTTGGCGAAGGCCAGGTCGTTCACGGCGAAGGGGTTGTGGGACTTGATGGCGGCGATGTCGCCGATCTTCACCCCGGCGTGGTCCAGGGCCCGCTGGCTGGCCTGGATCGGCGCCTCGGGCATGAACTTCAGGTCGGCGCGGGACTGGCCGAAGCCCCGCAAGGTGACCTTGATGGAGGGGTCCGTGGAGAGTTCCCGAGCCCGGTCGGGGGTCGTCAGGATCAGGCCGACATTGCCGTCGGCCGGGTGGGTCTGGCTGCCGAAGGTGACCGTGCCGCCCTCCTGGGTGGGACGCAGCTTGGCCAGGCCCTCCGCGGTGGTGGCGAAGACGCCCTCGTCGCCGGTCATCACGCCGTCCTCGCCCTTGAAGTTATGCTTGGGCACCGAGAAGGGCAGGGTCATGTAGCGACGCTGGAAGGCGTGGTCGTCGGCGAGTGCGTCCTGGTACTGCTCGAAGCGGCGTAGGGTGACCTCGTCCTGCTCCTCCTTGGTGATCTGGAACTTGGCCGCCACGTTCTCGGCGGTGTCGAGCATGGAGTGCCCGGCGATGGCGTCGTGCATCATGTTGTAGGTGACCTGGTCCTCGGACTGGCCGTAGCCGCCGGGGCCCTTGGGCGCGGGGTAGTAGATGTGGGGACCGTTGGAGCAGCGGTCGGCGGCGATCAGCAGGGCCTGGTCGGCCAGGCCGAGCTGGACCTCCGAGGCGCCGGCGAACACCACCCGGGCGCCGGTGGCGCAGACCTGGCTGATCATGTGGCCCGGCGTATGGGTGGCGCCCAGCTCGTAGAGCGGCCAGGGGGCGCCGTAGAAGGACTGGTACTGGGTGTTGGTCATGCCGAAGACACCGGTGTCGAAGCTTTTGGCGTCGATGTCGCGCTCGGCCAGCCAGGCCTTGGCGACATGGGCGGCGAGCTTCATGGCGTGCAGGTGCTGCAGGGATCCCTGCCACTTCGCGAAGGGGGTCGACCAGTAGGCGCCATAGGGGATTTCGACGCGATCAAAGCTCACGATGGGGACTCCGTTTGGGGCTCGGCGAAGACGCGCCGAAGGATGTCTTTCTGGACCTTGCCCGACGCCGTGCGGGGCAGGGCGTCGAGGAACCGGATGTGGGCCGGGCGCTTGTAGCGGGCCAGCCGGCCGTCGCACCACGCCAGGACGGCGGCGCTGTCGCACGAAGTTCCGGGCCGCAGCACCACATAGGCGCAGCCCGACTCGCCCCAGCGGGGGTCGGGCACGCCCACCACGGCGGCCTCGGCCACCAGGGGCATGTCGGCGAGCGCAGCCTCGACCTCGGCGGGGTAAACGTTCTCGCCGCCGGTGATGTACATGTCCTTCCAGCGGTCGACGATGAAGTAGAAGCCGTCCTCGTCCTGGCGCGCGGCGTCGGCGGTCCTGAACCAGCCGCCGGGGGCGAAGCTCTTGGCGGTGGCCTCGGGCTGGTTCCAGTAGCCGGGCATGACCGAGGGACCCCGCAGCCAGATCTCGCCGGGCTCGCCGGGCTTCACATCGGCGCCGTCGCGGCCCACGAGGCGAACCTCCATGGCGGGCGAAGCGATCCCCGCCGAGCCCACCTTGGCCCGCGCGATCTCCGGGTCCAGGGGCACGCCCAGGACGGTGCCGTTCTCGCTCATGCCGTAGCCGTTGGAGGGCCGCACGCCGGCGTCGACGAGGGCGAGCGTCACCTGGGCCGGCATGGGCGAGCCGCCGGTGAACAGCCGCAGGCCTTCCAGGTTGGCGTCGGGGAATCCGGGATCGTCCAGCAGGGCCTGGGCCATCTGGGGGACGCAGAAATAGTGGCTGACGCCGAGCGCCGGATCGGAGAGGCGCTTCAGGGTCTCCTGCGGGACGAAGCGGTCTGACAGATGCACCGTGCCGCCGGTGAAGAAGCTGCCGTGCAGGATGGCCAGCAGCCCCACCACATGGAACAGCGGCACGTCGCAGAGCATGGCGTGGTCGGCGCAGAGCTCGCCGACCTGGCTGTAGTTCATGGCCGAATAGAAGGCGGTCTTCGGGGTGACGATCACCCCCTTGGGCCGGCCCGTGGTGCCCGAGGTGTAGAGCAGCATGGCGGGCGCGGCCGGGTCGATGCGACCGGGCTCGGCCACCGGCGTCACGGCCGTCAGGGCGGCGGCGAAGGCGTCCTCGCCCGGTGCGATGCGGATGACCCTGGCCACCGGGACATCGGCGAGCGCGATCCTCGCCTCGGCCTCGAACTCGGCCTCGTAGATCAGCAGCTCCGGGGCGGCGTCCTCCAGCAGCACCTTCAGCTCCGGCCCCGCCAGCCGCCAGTTCAGGGGCTGGAAGACCGCCCCGGCCCGCGGGCAGCCATAGAAGAGGGTGATGTGGTGGAGGCGATTGCGCGCCAGGATCGCCACCCGGGCGCCGGGGCCGCTCAGGGTCGCCCGCAGGAAGGCTTCACAGGCCCGCAGTTCGGCTTCGAGAGCGGAATAGGTCAGGGCGCGGCCGCCGGCCAGCTCCTGGGCCGCCAGCTTGCCGGGCCGCGCGCGGGCCTGGCGGAAGATGAAATCCCGAGACAACCAGGAGTCTTGCGTGTCCATGTCCTCCCCCTTCGTCACGCGTCCCACCTCTTTTTTGCGCCGCCTCTGGACGTGAGGCTGCCGAGGCGGCAAATTGTTTGCAACACATACTACTTGAGATGGCCCGGCGCAAAGGGGTCTTCGGGGAAACGCCATGACCGACCGACCCACCGACCTCGATACGTTGACTTCAGAGACGTCGACAGCCCCCATCCTATCCACGTGGAGCCGCCCGAGATCGGGGCGCTCAATGTCCCCCCTGAGGCTCGAAGTCTGATGCGTACGCAAGTTGCGATCATTGGTGGCGGTCCGGCGGGCCTGTTGCTGCAGCAATTGCTGCACCTTGCCGGGATCGAGAGCGTGGTGCTGGAACAGCGCAGCCGCGACTATGTCGAGGCGCGCATCCGCGCGGGCGTGCTGGAGACGAGCGCCGTGCGCCTGTTGGAGCAGGTCGGGGTCGATGCGCGGATGAAGCGCGAGGGCCTGATCCACGACGGCTTCGCCCTGGCCGTCGACGGCCAGGTTCACCGCATCGACCTCAAGGGCCTGACCGGCGGATCGACGGTGATGGTCTATGGCCAGACCGAGGTCACCAAGGACCTGAACGACGCCGCCGCCGCGCGCGGAACCCCGGTGATCTTCGAGGCGCAGGACGTCGCTCTGCACGATCTGAAGACCGACACGCCCTTCGTCACCTACGCCAAGGACGGGGTCGCCCAGCGGCTGGATTGCGACTTCGTGGCCGGCTGCGACGGCTATCACGGGGTCAGCCGGCCCTCGATCCCAGCCGAGGTGCTGAGGAGCTTCGAGCGAGTCTATCCCTTCGGCTGGCTGGGCATCCTGGCCGACGTGCCGCCCTGCGATCACGAACTGATCTATTCCAACCACGAGCGGGGCTTCGCATTGGCCTCCATGCGCTCGAACGTGCGCAGCCGCTACTACATCCAGACTCCGGTGGATGCGGACCTGGCGGACTGGCCCGACGACAAGATCTGGGACGAACTGGCCCTGCGCCTGGGTCCCAAGGCCGCGGCTTCGATGACCCGCGGGGAGTCCATCGAGAAGTCCATCGCCCCCCTGCGCAGCTTCGTGGCCGAACCCATGCGCTGGGGTCGGCTGTTCCTGGCGGGCGACGCGGCCCACATCGTGCCGCCGACCGGGGCCAAGGGCCTGAACCTGGCGGCCTCGGACGTCCACTATCTGTCGGAGGCCCTGATCGCCTTCTACGCCAAGGGTTCCAGCGACGGGATCGAGGCCTATTCCGCCAAGGCGCTGGCGCGCGTGTGGAAGGCCGAGCGGTTCTCCTGGTGGTTCACCGGCCTGACCCACCGCTTCCCCGACACCGACACCGACGCCTTCGGCCGCCGGATGCAGCGCGCGGAAATAGACTATATAGTCAGTTCGCGAGCCGCTCAGATGACGGTGGCTGAAAATTACGTGGGCTTGCCGTACTGATTGACGGGAAAGACCATAATGTACGAACTAGATAAAACATTACAAATTAGGTAGGACCCAGAGATGGCGCTCGTCGTTCGAAACATCCCGCGCGCGGAGTCCGCCGCCATCGACGCGCTCGCCGAGTACGGCGTCGCCACGGTCCATGAGGCCCAGGGGCGCATCGGACTGCTGGCCTCCTATATGCGACCCATCTATCGCCCGGCCAAGATCGCGGGCTCGGCGGTGACCTGCGAGGTGGCGCCCGGCGACAACTGGATGATCCACGTGGCGGTGGAGCAGTGCCGACCCGGCGACGTCCTGGTGGTCTCCCCCACCAGCCCCTGCGAGGACGGCTATTTCGGCGACCTGCTGGCTACCTCCTTGCAGGCGCACGGCGTGCGCGGCCTGATCATCGACGCCGGGGTGCGCGACATCGCGGTCCTGACCGAGATGGGCTTCCCGGTCTGGTCCCGGGCGGTGTTCGCCCAGGGCACGGTCAAGGAGACCATCGGCAATGTGAACACGCCGGTGGTCTGCGCCGGCGCCCTGATCCATCCGGGCGACGTGATCGTCGCCGACGACGACGGGGTCTGCGTGGTGCGCCGCGAACTGGCGGCCTCGGTGGCCGAGAAGGCCCGCGTCCGCGAGGCCAACGAGATCGACAAGCGCGCGAGACTGGCCGCAGGCGAACTCGGATTGGATATCTACAAGATGCGCGAGCGCCTGGCCGAAAAGGGCCTGGTCTGGGTCGACGAGGCCTAGGGGCATGCAGACCGCCATCCCATGCACGGTGATGCGGGGGGGCACCTCCAAGGGGCTCTACTTCCGCATCGAGGACCTGCCCGCCGACGTCGCTGTCCGCGACGCCGTGCTGCTGGCGGCCATGGGGTCGCCCGACCCCCGCGAGATCGACGGCATGGGCGGCGCTCATCCGCTCACCAGCAAGGTGGCGGTGGTGGGGCCCGCGACGCGGCCCGACGCCGATGTGGACTACCTGTTCCTCCAGGTGGTGGTGGACGAGCCCCGGGTCGATGCGGGCCAGAACTGCGGCAACCTGCTGGCCGGCGTCGGCCCCTTCTCCATCGAGACCGGCCTGTTTCCCGCCAGGGACGGGGTGACCGAGGTTCGCATCCACATGGTCAATACCGGGTCCATCGCCGTGGCCGCGATCCAGACGCCGGGCGGGGTGGTGCGCTATGACGGCGAGGCCCGCATCGACGGCGTGCCCGGGACGGCCGCGCCGATCCCGACGGACTTCCTCAATGTGGCGGGGTCGAGCTGCGGCGCCCTGCTGCCCACCGGCAATGTGCGCGACGTGGTGGACGGGATCGAGCTGACCGCCATCGACAACGGCATGCCGGTCGTCGTCATGCGCGCGGCCGACTTCGGCAAGACCGGCTACGAGAGCCCCGAAGAGCTGGAGGCCGACGCGACCTTGAAGGCCCGGGTCGAGGCGATCCGGCTTCGGGTCGGGCCGATGATGAACCTGGGCGATGTGGCCAGGAAGACCGTACCCAAGATGTGCCTGGTGGCGCCGCCGCAGCATGGCGGGATCATCTGCACCCGGAACTTCATCCCGCACCGCGTCCATGAGGCCATCGGGGTGTTCGGCGCGGTCAGCGTGGCGACGGCCTGTGTCGTGCCCGGCTCCATCGCCGCCGAGGTGGCCGGGATCGCCGATGTAGAGGCGGTCAAGGAGCTGGAGGTGGAGCATCCCACCGGCTTCTTCACCGTGGCAATGGAGGTGGCGGTCGTGAACGGTCAGGTGAGCGTCAGGCGCTCGGCCCTGCTGCGGACGGCCCGCAAGCTGATGTCCGGCGAGGTCTATGTGCCGGCCAGCGTCTGGGGCGGCCAATGACCCGCATCTGCCTCATCGGGTTTGGCGAGGTCGGCCAGATCCTGGCCGAGGACCTGGCGGCGGGCGGCGCGGCCGAGCTGTCGGCCCATGACCTCCTGTTCGCCGACCCCGACAGCCTCCCAAGCCGGGCCCTGCCGCGCCACGCCATTCGCGACTGCGGGACGGCGGCCGACGCCGTCGCCGGCGCGGAGCTGGTCATCAGCGCCGTGACCGCCGCCCAGGATGTCGAGGCCGCCCGCTCGGTGGCCGGCGCGCTGGGCGAGGGCTGCTTCTTCCTCGATCTCAACTCCGCCTCGCCGGGCATGAAGCAGGCCTCGGCGGCGATCATCGACCGGGCCGGCGGCCGCTATGTCGAGGCCGCGGTCATGGCGCCGTTCCCGCCCAAGCGCCTGGGCTCCCCCATGCTGCTGGGCGGTCCGCACGCCCAGGCCTTCGCCGACGTCGCCCGGCCTCTTGGCTTTTCCGGGCTGGAGGTGTTCTCCGACCAGGTGGGCCAGGCCTCGGCCACCAAGATGTGCCGCAGCGTGATGATCAAGGGCATCGAGGCCCTGCTGACGGAGTCCATGCTGGCCGCCCGTCACTATGGGGTGGAGGCCACGGTGCTGGCCTCCCTCTCAGACCTGCTGCCGCTGCCCGACTGGGAGGCGACGGCCCGCTACATGATCAGCCGCTCGCTTGAGCACGGCGTGCGCCGGGCCGAGGAGATGCGCGAGGCCGCCCGCACGGTGGAGGAGGCCCGCGTCTCCCCGCTCATGAGCCAGGCGATCGCGGAACGTCAGGACTGGGCCGCCGACCATCGCGAGGCGCTCACCGAAACCGACCTGGGCGCCATGCTCGACCACATCATCAGGAAGACGGCATGATCATCGACTGCCATGGCCACTACACGACGGCGCCGGCCTCCCTCCAGGAGTTCCGCGAGCGGCAGATCGCCTGCAACTGCGACGCCCACCAGCTGGCCCGCCTGACCCTGCCCAACATCTCCGACGACGAGATCCGCGAGAGCCTGGAGGGCGCCCAGCTCAAGCTGCAGCGCGAGCGCGGCACCGACCTGACGATCTTCTCCCCCCGCGCCTCGGCCATGGCCCACCACATCGGCGACGAGGCGGTCAGCCTGCAGTGGTCGAGGCTGTGCAACGACCTGATCGGCCGGGTGGTGGAGCTCTATCCGGAGAACTTCGTCGGCGTCTGCCAACTGCCCCAGTCGCCGGGCGTGCCGGCCGCCCACTCGGTGGCCGAGCTGGAGCGGTGCGTCACCGAGCTGGGCTTCATCGGCTGCAACCTCAATCCCGACCCCTCCGGTGGCCACTGGACGGCCCCCCCGCTCACCGACCACCACTGGTATCCGCTCTACGAGAAGATGGTGGAGCTGGACGTGCCGGCCATGGTCCACGTCTCGGCCTCCTGCAATCCGGCCTTCCACGCGACGGGCGCCCACTACATCAACGCCGACACGACGGCCTTTATGCAGTTCATCCAAGGGGACCTGTTCAAGGACTTCCCGACCCTGCGGATGATCATCCCGCATGGCGGCGGGGCCGTGCCCTATCACTGGGGCCGCTACCGGGGCCTGGCCCAGGACATGAAGCGCCCGCCGCTCTCCGAGCTGGTGATGAACAACGTCTTCTTCGACACCTGTGTCTATCACCAGCCGGGCATCGACCTGCTGCTGAAGGTGATCCCGGCCAAGAACATCCTGTTCGGCTCGGAGATGGTGGGCGCGGTGCGCGGCGTCGATCCCGAGAGCGGCCAGTTCTACGACGACACCAAGCGCTATATCGAGGCCAGCGCGATCCCCGACGCCGACAAGACGGCGATCTTCGAGGGCAACGCCAAGACGGTCTTTCCGCGTCTCGCCAAGCGTTTGGCGGCGGCGTGAGGCTGATCGGCCAGCTCTGGGTCCAGGTGCTGGCCGCCACCGTGGCCGGCGCCCTGCTGGGGCATTTCCACCCGGAGCTTGGGGCGGCGATGAAGCCGCTGGGGGACGCCTTCATCGCGCTCGTAAAGATGATCATCCCGCCGGTGATCTTCTGCACCGTGGTGCACGGCGTGGCCGGGATGGGGGACTTCGCCAAGGTCGGCAGGGTGGCCGGCAAGGCGTTGGCATACTTCCTCGGGGTGACCCTGCTGGCCCTGGTCTTCGCCATGACCGCGGCCAATGTCCTGCAGCCCGGCGCGGGGATGAACATCGACCCGGCGGCCCTGGATACCGGCCTGGTCGCCGACTACGCCAAGCAGGCCGAAGGCCAGACCGTGGCCCAGTTCCTGACCGGAATCATCCCCACCACCTTCGTCTCGGCCTTTACGCAGCCCAACGTCCTGCAGGTGCTGTTCGTAGCCCTGCTGTTCGCCTTCGCCCTGGCGCTCACCGGCGAGCGGGGCAGGCCGGTGCTGGACCTGATCGAGCGGGTCTCGGAGGTGTTCTTCAACGTCGTCGGCTTCATCATGCGGGTCGCGCCGATCGGGGCCTTCGGGGCCATGGCCTTCGCGGTGGGGAAATTCGGGTCCAGCGCGCTGCTGTCGCTCGGAACCCTGGTCCTGGAGTTCTGGGCGATTTGCCTGGTCTTCGTCTTCGGGGTGATGGGGGCCATCGCCTGGGCGGCGGGGGTCAACATCCTCAAACTGCTGGCCTACCTGAAGGACGAGATCGCCATCGTGGCGGGCTCCGGCTCCACCGAGGTGGTGCTGCCCCGGGTGATGCAGAGGCTGAAGGATCTGGGTTGCGACGAGGGGGTCGTCGGCCTGGTGGTGCCCACCGGCTATTCCTTCAACCTCGACGGCACCTGCCTCTACCTGGCGACCGCCGCCATCTTCCTGGCCCAGGCCACCAACACCCCGATGACGCTGGCCCAGCAGGCCGGGATGATCGGGGTGATGATGCTGACCTCCAAGGGGGCGGCCGCCGTGCCCGGCGCGGCCTTCGTGGCGCTGGCCGCCACCCTGGGCACGGTGGGGCACATCCCGGTGGCCGCCATCGCCCTGATCCTGGGGGTCCACAAGCTGCTGGCCGAGGCCCTGACCTTCGTGAACCTGGTGGGCAATACGCTCGCCAGCATCGTGGTCTGCAAATGGGAGGGCGCCATCGACCAGTCGGTCATGGACGCGCAGATCGGCTTTTCACCGCGCCTGGAAATTAGTAAGTAAGACATACAATGGACCCTGACTGGCTGCCCTTCCACCCCAATCCCAGCAAGCCCGCCTTCCGGCCGCCGGCCGGGGCGGTGGACGCCCACTGCCACGTGTTCGGGCCGGAGGCGCAGTTCCCCTTCGCGCCGGAACGCAAGTACACGCCGTGCGACGCGGGCAAGGACCAGCTCTTCGCCCTGCGCGACTTCCTGGGTTTCAGCCGCAACGTCGTCGTCCAGGCCACCTGCCACGGCAAGGACAACCGGGCGCTGGTCGATGCGCTGAGGGCTTCCAACGGCCTCGCCCGCGGGGTCGCCACGGTGGGGGAGGAGATCACGGAGGGCGAGCTCCAGGCCCTGCACGACGCCGGGGTGCGCGGGGTGCGGTTCAACTTCCTGCGGCGGCTGGCGGACTTCACGCCACACGACGTCCTGCAAAGGATCGCGGCCAAGGTCGCGCCCTTGCGCTGGCATGTGGTGGTCTATTTCGAGGCCCCGGACCTGGCGGAACTGCAGCCGCTGTTCACCAGCCTGCCCACCCAGGTCGTGGTCGACCACATGGGTCGGCCCGACGTGGCGCTCGGGGTCGACCACCCGCAGTTCCAGCGCTTCATCCAGTGGATGGAGGACGACCCGGACGTCTGGTCCAAGGTCTCCTGCCCCGAGCGGCTCTCCCTGGCCGGGCCCCCCTATGACGATGTGGTCCCCTTCCAGAAGGCCATCGTCGAGCGGTTCCCCGACCGGGTGCTGTGGGGCACCGACTGGCCGCATCCGAACCTCAAGGGACAGATGGCCGACGACGGCGTGCTGGTCGACCAGATCCCCAAGTTCGCCGCGACCGAAGAGGCCCGGCGAAAGCTGCTGATCGACAATCCGATGGCCCTCTACTGGGGAGATGACCGTGGCTGAGAACCCCTTCAAGGACATCCCGGGCACCACCCTGTTCGACGCCGAGCAGTCGCGGAAGGGCTACCACCTCAACATGTTCTGCATGTCGCTGATGAAGGCTCCCAACCGCGAGGCCTTCAAGGCCGACGAGCGGGCCTATCTCGACCGTTATCCGATGACCCAGGCCCAGAAGCAGACCGTCCTGGATCGCGACTGGAACGGCATGCTGGCGCTGGGCGGCAACATCTATTTCACCTCCAAGATCGCGGCCACCGACGGCCTCTCCTTCCAGCAGATCGCCGCGGTGATGTCCGGCGTCAGCCAGGCCGACTATGCGGCCATGATGCTGGCCGGCGGACGCACCATCGAAGGCAACCGCAGCAAGGGAGGCGTCTGATGGCCCGTATCACCGCCGGCGTCGCCACCAGCCATGTGCCGGCCATCGGCGCCGCCATCGACAACGGCCGTTCGGGCGAGGACTACTGGAAGCCGGTGTTCGCGGGCTATGAGAAGTCCAAGGGCTGGATCGCGGGCGCCAAGCCCGACGTGGTCATCCTGGTCTATAACGACCATGCCTCGGCCTTCTCCCTGGAACTGATCCCCACCTTCGCCATCGGCTGCGCCGAGAGCTTCGCCCCCGCCGACGAGGGCTGGGGCCCGCGCCCGGTGCCGACGGTCCAGGGCCATCCGGAGCTGGCCTGGCACCTGGCCCAGTCCCTGATCCTCGACGAGTTCGACATGACCATCGTCAACAGGATGGACGTCGACCACGGCCTGACCGTGCCGCTCTCCCTGATGTTCGGCCAGCCGGACGCCTGGCCCTGCAAGGTCATCCCCCTGGCGGTCAATGTGGTGCAGTACCCGCCGCCGACGGGAAACCGCTGCTTCAAGCTGGGCCAGGCCATCGCGCGCGCCGTGGCGAGCTTCCCCCAGGACCTCAATGTCCAGGTCTGGGGCACCGGCGGCATGAGCCACCAGCTGCAGGGGCCGCGCGCCGGCCTGATCAACAGGGAGTTCGACCTGGCCTTCCTCGACCGGCTGGTGGAAGACCCGGAGGTCCAGGCCCGCGTCCCCCACATCGACTATGTCCGCGAGGCCGGGTCGGAGGGGATCGAGCTGGTCATGTGGCTGATCATGCGCGGGGCGCTGACACGCCAGGTGCGCGAACTGCACCGCTTCTATCATGTGCCCGCCTCCAACACGGCGGTGGGCCACCTCATCCTCGAACCCGTCCCGGAGTAGCCCACAATGAAGATCGTCATGGCCGGCCAGGGCGCCTTCGGCATCAAGCACCTGGAGGCGATCGAGAAGATCGACGGGGTCGAGGTCGTCAGCCTGGCGGGCGGTTCGCCTGAGAGCACCAAGGTGGTCGCCGAGCGCTTCAAGATCCCGCACTGGACCACCGACCTGGCCGAGGCCCTGGCCCAGCCGGGCGTCGAGGCCGCGATCCTGGCCACCCCCACCGGCCTGCACGCGGCCCAGTCCATCCAGTGCCTGGAGGCCGGCAAGCATGTGCAGGTCGAGATCCCCATGGCCGACAACCTGGCCGACGCCCAGAGGCTGGACGCCGCCCAGAAGAAGGCCGGCAGGATCGCCATGGCCGGCCACACCCGGCGCTTCAACCCGTCCCACCAGTGGATCCATAAGAAGATCGTGGCCGGCGAGCTGAAGGTCCAGCAGATGGACGTCCAGACCTACTTCTTCCGCCGCACCAACATGAATGCGCTCGGCCAGGCGCGCAGCTGGACCGACCACCTGCTGTGGCACCACGCCTGCCACACGGTGGATCTCTTCCAGTACCAGACGGGCGAAACCGCCAGCATCGCCCGCGGCGTCCAGGGCCCGCCGCACCCCGAGCTCGGCATCGCCATGGACATGTCGATCCAGATGAAGGTCCCGGGCGGGGCGATCTGCACGCTGTCCCTATCCTTCAACAACGACGGGCCCCTGGGCACCTTCTTCCGCTACATCTGCGACGAGGGGACCTACATCGCCCGCTATGACGACCTGGTGGACGGCAAGGAAAACCCCATCGACGTCAGCCAGGTGGACGTCTCGATGAACGGCATCGAACTGCAGGACCGCGAATTCTTCGCCGCCATCCGCGAGGGGCGGGAGCCGAACGCCAGCGTGGCGCAATGCCTGCCGGCGATGGAGACGCTCGACAAGATCGAGAAAAGCTTGGGCTAGGGACTGGGCGCGGCCGCAGGAAGGGCTTCACGTAGTGTGGGATGGTGGCGCTCAGGGAGTTCCACCGGCGCCGGGGGCTCACGTTGCGGGGTCAGGGCGTAGCGGATGTCGGACGGCGTCACGTGGCTGCCGCTTCCCCACAGGGGACCACAGCTACCGCCACCCATCCCTCTAATCGAGCCCGTGGCATGACACGGGGGGATGAAGTCCGGGTGGGTCCACATGAACAGCAGCATGGCTGTGGTGAAGGCGAGCACGATATAGCCCGCCCAGGCCCAGAAGGTGGCTCTGGGATCGTCCTCAACCTCCTTTTCCTTGCGGCGCCACCTCATGTCGCGGGTCGTCTCCTGGGGACGGGTCGGTGCACCTTCCCTCGGAAGGTGCACACCGCATCGGGCCGATAGGGGCTGAAACATCGGATGGGGCGATAGCCGGCCCGGCGGTAGAGGGCGATGGCGGCGGGCTGGCGGCGGCCGACCTCGAGGCGGAGGCGCCAGAGGCCGAGCTGGGCGGCGCGGCGTTCGGCGGCGACCAGCAGGCGGGCGGCGAGGCCCAGGCGTCGGGCGCCGGGACGGACATAGAAGCGTTTCAGCTCGCCGACCCGGCCCTGGGCGATCAGGGCGCCGCAGCCTATCAGTTCGCCGCCTACGCGCACGATCAGGAAGGTGACCTCGGGGCCGGCAAGGGTGGCGACCGGCAGCAGGGTGGTGTTCCGCTCCGGATAGAGGGCGGCGAAATAGGCGTCGCGTTCGGCCAGCAGGCGGCGGACCTCCTCCGAGCCGGGATCGGCGGGCGAGACGTGGACGTCTCCGGAGCGGCGGCGCGGACGCATGTGGAAGGATAGCGCCAGGTTCGAGGCGTGGGCTAGCGGCGCGCGATCCCCGGCGCGCCCGCCTCAACCCGCCGGGATCACGTCGCAGCCGTAGAAGTACCAGTCGATCTTGGTGTCGAAAGGCCAGAATACCACCTGGGCCCGGGTCGTGTCGTCGGGCGAGCCGGGGGGCGCGGCGATCAGGACGTGGCCCTGGGCGATGGGCGCCATGCCCTGGATATAGGCCTGGCCGCCGGGGCCGGAAATCCCCGCGCCGTTGACATAGTACTTGGCCTGGCTGGCGCCGCCCTCCCTGGGGTCGACGGCGCAGTCGATGAGGTAGGTCTTCTGGCCGAGCGGCTTGAAGGAGACCTGCGCCCAGCCGATGGGCTTGATGAGGGCGCTGCCGCGCCCGGGCTCCGCCGACACCGACGCCTCACCAATGGAGAGGAAGGCCGAGGCGGTCGCCGGGGCGTCGGGGGTCAGCTGCACCTTCTGGCCCACGGCGGGCGGCAGGGCGCCGGGCGCCAACTGGCCGAACGCCTGGACGAGCCGGGCGGGCGCCAGGGGCGGCGGCTTGGGCGGTGCGGGCAAGACGCGCAGCGCTGGCGGCAGGGCGCCGGGCGGCGCCGGAATTCGCGCCAGGCGCGGCTGACTTGCGGCGGGGGCGGCCACGGTCAGCAGGGCGGTGGCGAGGGTGGCGAAGGCGGACAGGCGGGAGGTCATGGCCGTTCACTCCATCGGCGTACGCCGTTCTGCGGTGTGCGCCGGGGGAAGGCTCCGCCCGGTGGCGCGCGGGGGCCTTGATCCCGATCAAACCGCTGCGGCCACGCGCCGCGGCGGCCAAGGGGGCCGGAGTTCCGATATTCACCTTGCTTGTCGGCGGCGCGGTAACCGCGACCGTCTAGGGATGAGCCATAGCTGAGGCGCGCCGCCTGGCGCGTCGACGACCGGAGGAAGACATGCCCCACGTCGATCGCGAAGACGACATCGAGGATCGCCGCGGCCTCGAGCCGGAGGACGACGACACCCAGGCCGGCGGCGGGACCGAGCCGGACGACGACGCCACGGACGTCCTCCGCGGCTCCGACGGCGACGACTCCCTGGAGGGTTCCGCCGGTGACGATCACATCGAGGGCGGCGGCGGCGAGAACCATCTGCGCGGCGGCGACGGGAACGACGACATCCGGGGCGGATCCGGCTTCGACGACCTCAACGGCAATGTCGGCGCCGACACCCTGCACGGCGGCGACGGAGACGACTGGGCGGTCGGCGGCAAGGACAATGACGACCTGAGCGGCGATGACGGGGACGACATCGTCAACGGCAACCTCGGCGACGATACCGAGGACGGCGGCTCGGGGCGCGACCAGGTCCGGGGGGGCCAGGGGAGCGATAGCCTCTCCGGCGGCGCCGGCGACGACTGGATGTCCGGAGACCGCGGCGCCGACACCCTCACGGGCGGCGGGGGCGCCGACACCTTCCACTTCTTCGCCGGGGCGGGACTCGATCAGGTGACGGACTTTTCCTTCGCCGAGGGGGACCGGGTGCTGCTGGATGACGACACCGTCTTCACGGTCCGCCAGAGCGGCGCCGATGTCGTGGTCGAGACCGCGGGCGGCGACCAGCTGGTCCTGGTCAATGTGCAGCTGTCGAGCCTGCCGGAGGGCTGGATCTCCGACTGAACCCCGTCAGCGCATCAGGCCTGCCGCGCGCAGGGCGTTCTCGATGACGCCGAGCAGCGGCTTGGCCGGCGCCGGCCCGGCGGCCGCGCCATTGGCGGGGCTGACCGTGCGGCAAAAACGCGCCCGGGCGGGTCAAGGCCGGCGGCCGAGGCGTCGCCTCAAGCCGTGTGCAAGCCCCGATGGCTCGTCGCGTCGCCGCCGCCCCGGGCGCCGCCGGACTTTGCGGTGTTGGTCGTCGCGGCGCGTAGCTTCTCAAGGTCGGCGGGCAGGTCGCCGCGCCGGTTGAGCAGGTCGCGGGCCGACTGCAGCTCGGCCAGGCGGGCCGACCGGTTCCTCCAGTACTCGGCGAAGACCCCCGCGGCGGCGCGGACCTCGGCCAACCGGTCGTCGAGGGAGGGTTCGGGCTTGGGCGCGTCCTGGCCGTGACCGCCGTGGCCAGGATCGCCGTGACCGGGCCCAGGGCCCTGGACGTTGACGATGACCTGGGGGCCGTGGGCGGTCAGGGCGCCGGCGGGGGAAGGCCCGTGCGCCGGCGCCGGGGCGTGGGGCGGATGAGGCGGGGGCTTGGCCGGTTCGCCCACCGCCCGGAGCTTGCCGACCTCGGCCGCCAGTCCCGCGCTGATCCTCAGCACGTCGCCCAGCAGCGGCTCGATCGCCCGCAGGAGGTTGTCGCGGGCCTTGTAGATATTGGCCAGTTCAGCCTTGGCCGCGGCCTCGGCGAAGACCAGGATCGTGGCGTGTTTCCAGGCGATGACCTCGGTGTCGGGGGCCTTGCCGGCGACGGCGCGGCGCGCCAGCAGGGCCAGGATCACCAGCAGCTCCAGGCCCGCCAGCAGCCAGCCGAGACTGCTGAGGCTGGAGAACGCCAGCGGCGCCTCCACGCCGTACGGGAACTCGCAATGGTTCATCTGCCACTCCCCCGCCGGACCGACCCCAGGGTCCGATGGGGCGCACGATAGTGCAGCCGGGGCGGGTTGGACGAGGGTGAATGATCGAAAAATAGTCAGACGGCCGCCGGTCCCGGCCGGGCCGTCAGTCCCGGGTCTTCTCAATGGCGAAGGACTGGGAGATCAACTCGGCCTTGCCGAAGATGGTCATGAAGGCGATGTCGGCGGCGTCCAGGCCGGTGGCGACCCGCACCAGGCCGTCGATGGGCGCGAGACCCGTGGCGTCGATCAGCCGCCAGCGGCCGCCCAGATAGACCTCGGCCACGGCGTGCAGGTCCGGCGGCTCCAGCTTCCAGGCATAGGCGGAGACGGCGCGGGCCGGAATGTCGGCGGCGCGGCAGAGGCTGATGGCCAGATGGGTGAAGTCGCGGCAGACCCCGGCGCGGTCGACGAAGGTGTCCATCGCCGTCGTGGCGGCGTCGCTGACCCCGGCCTGATAGGTCAGGTGCTCGCCGATCCAGGCGAGGATGGCGGCCACCTTGTCGCCCCCGGAGAGGTTTCCGAACTCCTCGCTGGCGAAGGCCTCGAAGCGGTCCGACGGGCAGTAGCGGCTGGCCCGCAGGTAGCGCAGGGCCTCGCCGGGCAGGTCGCGGATGGCGGCGGCGGCGGCGCCCTTGAGGTTGGCGTCGCGGGCCAGCAGCTCGACCTGGGCCACATAGGCGATGGCCACCTCGCCGTGGGCGGTGAACACCGCGCGGCGCTCGCCGGTCACGGAATCGTCCAGGCGGGCGATCTCGGCGGCCGGCGTGATCGTCAGGCGCTCGGAATGGATGGCCTGGTCCGCGGCGCGGGCGGCCTCCAGCAGCAGCAGCACCTCGCAGGGCCGCTCGAAGCGGTAGGTCAGGTCGGTGGTGATCGATAGTCGCATGGTCGCTCCGGGCCCAACGCGCGGGCGGGCGCGACGTTGCCGGCGCGTGAATTCAGGTATCGCGGTTCGGGGATTGGTCCCATGGTGAAGGTCTTGCGCTTGAGCGGGTCCAAATCCGCGGCGCCGTCTCGACGCCGGCGCCCGGCGTTCCCTGGAGGGAACAATGGGATCTCGCCGCATCATCCTGGCCGGCCTGGTGTTGGCCGCCGTCTTCGCCGCGCCCCTGGCGCTCGCCGCCGAGGGCGGGCCGATCCAGGGAATCCCCATCGGCCTGGAGGGGGACCCTGGCAGCGTGCGGGTCCCCGGCGTCACCGACGCCCGGGGCGAGGCGATGTTCGGAAAGCTGGCGCCCGCCCGCTACAGCGTCGTCCTGAATGACATATCGATCCTGAAGGGGCCGATACGGATCAGCGTCGGAACGCCGGACGGGCCCATGGTCACCTCCGAACCCATCGCGCCCGGCAAGGGGCGCGCCTACGCCGTGGACAAGGCCGGCCGGAGGCTCAGCGTGGCGATCCCGCGTGGCGTCCAGGGCGGCGGCCGGGCCGGGGGGCAGCTGCGGGTCAAGCTCACCATCTTCGACCGCTGGGGCAAGCGGTAAGCCGCCGCGCCCGACATCGACAGGACGGCGTGGCCGTCCTGAACCCCGGGGAAATGTCCATGAAGACGATCATCGTGCTGGCCGCCGCGGCGGCCTTGTCGGCCTCCTCGGCCCTGGCCCAGCCGCCGCCGAATCCCAACTGCAAGACCCAGGCCTATGGGGCGCCGACCCTGATCACCGGAACCGCCCAGGCCAGTCAGCAGCAGCAGGCCCAGATGGGCGCCCGGAGCAACTGGAGCGCCAAGGCCAGCGCCTTTGGCGGGGCCTATACGTTCTGGAACAAGGCGGCCAATAAGAGCACCAACTGCCAGTCCTCCAAGCCCGCCTTCACCTATGTCTACAAGTGCACGGCCACGGCCCAGCCCTGCCGCTGACCGATCAGGCGCCGGCCTGGGCGATGGGGGCTAAAGTAGAAACTCGTCGCGCCGCGGCGCCGGGGGGATCGGGGGGCGCAGGAGGCGGGCGACCCGGGCCAGGAGCTGGCTCTCGCTGAAGGGCTTGGTCAGATAGTCCTTGGCGCCAAGGGCCACGGCGCGCTGCACGTCTCCGGCGTCGTGCCGCGCGGTGAGCATCAGCACCGGCAGGCGTTTGGGGTTCTCCCGGGCCCTCAGGTGCTCGAGCACGCCGAAGCCATCCATCTCCGGCATGTTGATATCCAGAACCAGGCCGTCCGGATGCAGTTCGGCGATCCGCTGCACCGCCTCGGCGCCGTTTCGCGCCGTATGGGTGTCGTAACCCGCCATCCTGAGCCGGGTGCGGATGAGGTCCCGGATGCCGACCTCATCGTCCACCACCAGGATGCGAGGACTAGCCGACATGGGCTTGCTCCTGGGCCTGTTGGTCATGGTCGAACGCCGTGGCGCGGGCGACCGCGCTGATCAGGGCCCGGGGGTCCAGGGGTTTGGCCACGATGTCCTGGAAGCCCATGGCCGTCAGCCGGCCCCCGATCTCTGCATCGGCGTCGGCGGTGTAGGCCAGGATCGGGGTGGCGTCGTTCGGACCCGGGGTCTCGCGGATCCGCCGTAGGGCGCCCGGTCCGTCGAGCCGGGGCATGCGCACGTCCATGAGGATGACGTCGTAGGGCCACAGGGCCGCCAACTGAGCGGCCTCTTCGCCGTCGCAGGCCTCGGAGACCTCGGCCCCAACGCCGGCCAGGAACAGGCGCGCCAGCTCCCGATTGGCGGCGTGGTCGTCGGCCACCAGAACGCGGACGCCGGCGAAGGTCAGGCGTTCGATCGCCGGCCCGTCGGCGCCGCCCTGCGCCGCCTGCGCCAGGGGCGCCGGGATCCTGAACCAGAACCGGCTGCCCTGGCCCACGACGCTGTCGACGCCGATCTCCCCGCCCATGGCCTCCACCAGCCCCTTGCAGATCGCCAGGCCAAGCCCCGTGCCGCCATGGGCCCGCGTCAGCGAGCCGTCCACCTGGGAGAACCGCTTGAAGAGACGCTCCTGCTGCTCCGGCGAGACGCCCGCGCCGGTGTCGACGACCTCGACGCTGAGCGTCTGGGCGGACCGGTCATAGGCCGTGCGCAGGGTGACGCCGCCGAGGGTGGTGAACTTGACGGCGTTGCCCACCAGGTTGAGCAGGATCTGGCGAATGCGGTCGGGATCGGCGGAGATGATCAGGTCCTCGGCGTCCCCCTCCAGGGTCAGGGTCAGGTCCTTGGCCCCGGCCTGGGGCGTGAACAGGTCCAGGGTCGCGCGGCTGAGCTTGGCCAGGGGCACCGGCTGGACATGGAAACTGACCTGACCGGCCTCCAGCTTGGAGAAGTCGAGGATGTCGTTGACGGTGCACAACAGCGCGCGGCTGGCGTCGCCGACGCGCTCCACATAGTTACGGGTCAGCGGGGCCAGATCGGCCTGCTCGGCGGCCAAGCTGGTGAACCCGATGATGCTGGTCAGCGGCGTGCGGAGCTCGTGACTCATGTTGGCGAGGAACTCGGCCTTCACCGCCGCGGCGGCCTCGGCGTCCGACTGGGCCTGGCGCAGCCGGGCCTCGAGGACCTTTCGCGGGGTGATGTCATGGATGACGTCGGTCAGGCCGACGACGGCGCCGCTGACCGGATCGGTGACCGGGGTCGGCTTGGATTCCAGCCAGATCTCGCCCCCGGACTTATGACGGGCGCGGTACTCAACCGCCCAGGGCGCGACGGCGCCATTGGAGATCAGAACCGCCTGGCACATCTCGACGACCTTCGCCGCGTCCTCGGGATGCATGAAGGTGAGGGAGGTTTGCCCGATCAGCTCCTCCGGCGTGAAGCCGGTGATCGCCAGGCAGGCGGGCGACATATAGGTGAGCACACCGTCGAGCCCGCTTTCGCTGATCATGTCGGGTGCGTTCACGGTCAGGCTTCGGAAGCGGTGCTCGCTCTCGGCCAGGGCGCGTTCCATCTCGTGTTTGACGGTGACGTCGCGGAGCACGCTCATCACCTCGACCACCTCGCCGGCCTCGTTGCGCAGGATCGTCGGACTGCCTTCCAGCCAGATCTCTCGGCCCGACTTGTTTATGATCTTGTGTAGCTGTCGGGCCTTGGGGTCGGACACCATTCCGCTCAACAGGCCCGAGATGAACTCGGCGGAGTGCTTCAGATTATCGGGCGCGATCAGCCTCATGATCGATTGGCCCACCTCCTCCTCCGGATCCAGGCCCAGAGCCCGGCAGGCCGGCGACAGGTAACGGATCAGGCCGTCCGGACCGACCCGGACCAGGATGTCGGTCGAGTTCTCGGCCAGGGCGCGATACTTGGCCTCGCTCTCGGCCATGGCGACCTCGGCCTTCCTCTGCTCGGTGATGTCCCGGATGACGCCGACGATCTCGGCCGGGGCACCCGCCTCGTCGCGGACCAATTGGAAGTGGGACTCAAGCCAGAGGAGGCGACCGTCCTTGTGGGCGGCGCGATGCTGCACCGTCTTCTCGCCGGCCCCCTGCGCCATCTCGTCGATGGCCGCGAGAACCACGGCCTGGTCGGGGCCGTAGACGAAGGTCTCGGCCGGGTGTTCGGCCATCTCCGCCGGATGGTAGCCCAGCAGCTTGTGGACCGCCGGCGAGACGTACCGGCTCTTGCGGTCGAGGCCGATGCGGGTGATCACGTCGCCGACATTGTCGGCCAGCAACTTGTAGCGCGCCTTGCCGAGTTCCAGGGCCGCCAGCGCCCGCTTATGGTCCGTCACGTCCTGGAAGACGCCATAGATCGCGGCGACGCCGCCGCGGGAATCCAGCATGCAATCGGCCTTGCAGATCACGTCGCGCAGATCGCCGTCGGGCCGGCGGATGCGCAGTTCGAATTCGTAACCCTGACCGGTCCGGATCGCCTCGGCGACGAGGTTGGCGACCTTGGCGCGGTCCTCCTCGGGATAGAAGGCCACGGTTCCATCATAGTCGGGGTCGAAGGATTTCCGTGACACTCCATGGATGCGGTAGACCTCGTCGGACCAGGTCACCTGCCCGCTGGAAACGTGGTAACGCCAGCGACCGACGCCGGACATGCGCTCGGCCATGTTCAACTGGCGGCGGGCCTCGCCCGCCAGGCGCGCGGCGCGGTGAATCTCCAGCTTGTCCACGACGATGTCGGCGAGGGTCTTCAGCCGATGGAGGGCCTCGGCCGAGGGCGCGGGACGGACCTTGGTGTCGATGACGCAGAGCGTGCCCAGATTGAATCCGTCCGCGTCGGTCAGCACCACGCCCGCATAGAAGCGGATATTCGGATCGCCGGTCACCAAGGGGTTTTCGCGGAACCGGGGATCGCGGGCGGCGTCCTCCACCACCAGGGTGGCGCCGGCCTCCAGCTCGATCGTATGGGCGCAGAAGGCCCAGGACCGGGGCGTGGACTGAGCCTCCAGGCCTTGCCTGGACTTGAACCACTGCCGCTCGGCGTCGACCAGGGAGATCAGCGCGATCGGGGCGTCGAAGATGTCCGCCGCCAGGGCGGTCAGGCGATCGAAGGACTCCTCGGGGGGGGTGTCGAGCACGCCGTAGCTGTCGAGGGCCCGCAACCTGGCCGCCTCGGATCGCTTCGCCATCGGCTTCCTCCCATCCTCACCCGGGGAGCAGTATGGCGGGCGAATATGGGGATAGGGTTACTGCCGGCGCGGCATTTCGCCGTCCTGGGTCAGCCCTGGGTCGGAGGGGGTTCCGGGACCTGGGCGCCCTCGCGCATCAGGAAGGCGAGGATCTCGGCCACGGCCAGGAACAGGCGCTCGGGGATCTCGCTGTCCAGCTCGACCTTGGACAGGGCCTCGGCCAGCAGGGGATTGTGCTCCAGGGGCACGCCATGGCTCTCGGCCGCGGCGATGATCCGTTCGCCGACCAAGCCGCGACCGGTGGCCACCACGCGGGGCGCATTGGGGGCGTCGTACTGCAGGGCCACGGCCAGACGGTTGCGGTCGGGGGTCATGCCGACTGGTCCAGCAGGCGTCCCGACGGCGTGGCGGGCGCGGGCGGGGGGCCGGAGTGCACGGCCATCTCCAGCTGTAGATTGGCGGCGGCGAGCGCCTGGGCCAGGGCTGGCTGGGCGGCGCGCAGGCGATCGGCGATGGGGCCGCGGGCGACCCACAGGCTGACCCGGGCCAGGTCGCCCTCGAAGGCCAGCTGGGCGTCCACCGGGCCGACGGGTTCGAAGTCCACGGAGAAGCGGGCGCGCCACAGGGGCTCGCGGTCGTCCTCGCGCCCCTGACCGCCGCCGCCGTCGCGGCTGATCTCGAACTGGGCGACGCTGGGGCCCTGGGGGGTTTGCAGCGGGGTCTCGAACATCCAGCGGGTGGGCTCGCCCGGCCGCTCGGGCTCGGGCAGGGAGGCCAGCTGCAGAAGATCCAGGTGGGCCAGGGCCCCCTGGGTCTCGGCGGCCAGGGTCTCGCCGATGGCGCCGGCGCCGGCCTCAAGCGGCAGGCTGGGCAGGGCCGCCCGCTGGGCCGAGGTGGGGGCGCCGCCATAGGGCGGGCGCGGCGTGGCGCCCGGGGCGCGGCGGTTGGGGGGCGGCCCCAGGGCCTGGCGCAGGATAAGCAGGGCGGCCTTCAGGTCGGAGCCCAGGGGCGAGGCCTCCGGATGGGCGGCGAGATTGGCCTCCAGGAACAGGCCCGAGCCCTTCAGGGCCCGCTTGATGTCGGCGGCGCCCACCTTGGGGTCGAGGGGGACCAGCTGGGTCAGCATCTGCAGGGCCGCGGCGCGGGCCGGGGGCGACAGGGCCTGGGCCTGCAGCGCCTGGCCGAGATCGGCCAGCAGGGGGGCCAGCCCGCTCTGGCGGGTGAGGGCCGAACGCATGGCCGTGGCCAGGGCCAGGGCCTGGTCCTGGGTCTGGGGCAGGGCCGGCGCCTGGCGCGGGGCGGTCTTGATCTGGGCGGCCTGTCCAGAGCCCTCGACGGGCAGGGCCGGATCGACCGCGTCGGCCTCCACCGCTCGCTGCATCTCCCGCAGCAGCTCGCCCCCCACCACCCGGGCGACCGGGCGCACGGGGGTGAGCGCCGGCACGAGGGCGGCGGAGGGGATCGAGGTGAGCGGTGCGACCTTCATGGCGCGGCCTGGCTAGACACGCCTGGAGTCTAGGAGTTCAGGGTGAAGCGGGTCTTAAGGCGAGGTTGCGCCGCCAGGATGAGCCCCGGGACCCGGTCAGCTTCCGGGCGGGGCGCGGTAGGGAAGGTAGCCGCGCTCGACCATCCGGCGCATGGCCTCATAGGCCTCGGCCAGCTCCTCATAGGCCCCCCGCAGGGCCGAGAGGCGGGCCATCTGGTCGGGCCGGGGATTGACGGTCTCGCTCAGAGCCAGGGCTTCCTTCACCCACTGGGCGCGGGCCATGGCGGCGGCCACCGCCATCCGCTGGAACTTGCCGCTGTCGGCGTAGCCGAGAACGGCGCCGATCACCTCCTTGTTGGAGGCGAAGGCCGTGTAGTCGATCTGTTCAAGCTGTCCGCGCATGCGGCGCTGGGCTTGAGGATCGTCGGTCTCCTGCGGCTCGAAATGATCGACCGCGTGCCGGTGGTAGCTGGATGTACGGGTCGCCATGACGGGCTCCCTTCCTTGTTCCCCGCCAGTCTAGGCCCGGGGGCCTTCAAAGGCGTTAAGAGCCGGGGGCAGGGTAAACGGGCCGTCAGCCTTAATACATCTTATTCGTGCTTGGAAAGCTTTACTTCAACCCAACCGAGCAGAGTTGGGCCTTAGCGTCGCGGGCATGGGCCTGGCGAGGCTCCCGGAAAGGGAAAGGTGCACATGTCCAAGTTCCTGCGCAATTTCATCGCCGACGAGTCCGGCGCCACGGCCATCGAGTATGGCCTGATCGCGGCCCTGATCGCCGTCGTGCTGATCGCATCGATCTCCGTCCTGGGTCAAAAGGTCGGCGGCACCTTCGACAAGGTCGGCGCCGCGATGCCGCAATAGGCCGCCCTCATTCCAGGTTGGAGCGTGACCACCGCCTGAGCCGGCCTCGGCCTCAGGCGGACCATGCTCCAGGCCGGAGCGGCATCCCCCCGCTTGCTCCGGCCACCTGAGGCCTGACTGCGGCCCCAAATAAGACGTAAGACTGACGATTCGCCTTACTTAGCATTGACGGGAGCGTCCGTGCCTCCCACTCTCCGCGCCAATCGAGGCCGCGGACGAACCGCGGCCAGTCCTGGGGGGTGACCGTGGACCACCTGAACATCGCCACTGGCGCGGAGCGGCGCCTTGGGGCTTCCTGCCGGTCGAGAATATCCGAACGGGGGAATCGGCCATGACCGCAGCGGTCGCCAAGCGTCTCAGCCCAGGCTTCATCGTCGCCATCTGCTTCTGCATCGCGGCCTTGGAAGGCTACGACATCCAAGCCTTCGGGGTCTCGGCGCCGCACATGGCGCCGGAGCTTCACCTCAATCCCGGCCAGATGGGCTGGGCCGGCAGCGCGGCCATGATCGGGCTGGTGATAGGGGCGCTCACCGGCGGCTGGTTCGCCGACCGCGTGGGGCGCAAGCCGGTGCTGGCGGTCTCGGTGGCGGCCTTCGGGATATTCTCCGTGGCCACCGCCTTCGCCAACAGCTTCGAGACGCTGACCATCGCGCGCCTGCTCACCGGCATCGGCTTCGGCGGGGCCATGCCCAACCTGATCGCCATCGCCACCGAGATCAGCACGCCCGCCAAACGGGCGGCCACCACCACCAGCATGTTCTGCGGCCTGCCGGCCGGGGGCTCCCTGGTGGCCCTGCTGGCCAGCAACGGCGGTGAGGCCCTGGACTGGCGGACCATCTTCCTGATCGGCGGGGCCCTGCCCCTGCTGTTGACCCCGGTGGTGCTCTTCCTGCTGCCGGAAACCCGGCCCGAGCATGACCCCGCGGCCGACCGCGGGTTGGCCAAGGGTCTGTTCTCCGAGCGCCGGGCGCTCACCACCCTGCTGATCTGGCTGGTGTTCGGCCTGGACCTGCTGGTGACCTACCTGCTGCTCAACTGGCTGCCGACCCTGGTGGTGGCCAAGGGCTTCACGGCCGCCGACGGCGCGGCGACCTCGCTCTATTTCAACGTCTTCAGCGTGGTGGGCGCCCTGATCCTGGGCTGGTTGGCCGACCGGGTCGGTTTCCGCTGGCCCCTGCTGGCGGTGTTCCTGGTGCTGGCCGGCGCCATGTACGGCCTAGCCCAGTCGGCGGGCCTGCCGGCCATCAACGGCTTCGCCGCCCTGGCGGGCTTCACCGTGGTGGGGGGGCTCTATGTGCTCTATGCGCTGGCGCCCATCTACTATCCGGTTCAGGTGCGGGCCGCCGGCGCCGGCGCCGCCATCGCCGTGGGGCGGCTGGGGTCCATCGCCGGGCCCCTGATCGCCGGAGAGTTGCGCGGCGCGGGCTACAGCGCCGACCAGGTGTTCCTGTCCATGGTGCCGGTGGTGCTGGTGGGGGCCGTGGCCGTGTTCGCGCTGATGAGCGTGGGCAGGCCGGTGAAGGATTAGATCCGTCCACGAACGACACGAACCATACGACCGAACTCAAGCGTGTCATCCCGGTTTTCGCGGCAGGCGGAAAGACCGGGACCCAGACGCGCGGGGCGTGCCGGAGAGATCGGTGAGTATGGGTCCCGCACTTCCGGCCTTCGGCCTACACGCGGGATGGCACCCTTAAGTTCGGTCGTATGGTTCGTATTGTTGGTGGAACGACCTTCTCAGCCTGCCCGGATCGCCGCCATCGCCGCGCGCTTCACCTCGTCGGGCAGGGTGGTGAACCAGGCCTGGGGCGAGAGGCGCTCGGCCACCATCCGGCGGCCGTTGTCGGCCAGGCGCCGGGCCAGGTCCGGCTCGGCGCGCACGCGCCTGAGCGCCTCGGCGGCGGCGTCGAGGTCGGGATCGGCCCAGGTCTGGCCCCTGTAGATGCCTTGGCTGTCCTCCACCGGGATCTGGCGGGCGGGGATCAGCAGGGCGCTTGAGGCGTCCATGAAGTCCAGGTTCCCCGACCAGCCGGTGGCGATCACCGGGGTCCCCAGCGCCATGGCCTCGGCCGGGGTCAGGCCGAAGCCCTCGGCCCGGTGCAGGGAGACCAGCACGTCGGCGCTGGCGATCAGGCTCTTGACCTGGGCATAGGGCCAGACCGCGTCCTCGATGGCGACGTTGGCCGGCGCCAGGCGGCGCAGACGGGCCAGGTGATCGGGGAAGAGGTGGCCGTTCTGGGTCTTCATGACCAGGCGGGCGCTGGGGTCGTCGCCGAAGGCGCGGGCGAAGGCGCCGATCACGCCCTCCGGGTTCTTGCGGGCCGCGGCGGAGTTGAAGTCGAACAGGCTGACCGCCAGGAAGCCCGGCGCGCGCGCGGCCGGGACCACATCGCGATAGTCCTCCAGGAAGAAGGGATGAGGCACCACGCGCACCGGGGCGGCGGCGCCGGAGAGCGCCTGGGCGGTATAGGCGCTGGGCGCCCAGATCCCGTCCACCAGGGCGCCGTCCTTCAGCCAGAGATCGGGCGCCCTGGGCAGCTCCCAGGCCCAGTAGCCGTAACGGGGGCCACGGACCCGCCTGGGGCCGAGGAAGGCCAGGGCCGCCAGCAATTCTGGCGGGTTGAGGTGGAAGATCCAGGGGCCTGCGGCCGGCGCCGGTCCGGCCTTGCCCAGCCAGTCCAGCCGGGCGGCCGAGACGTCCACCTGCTCCACCGGCACGCCCAGGGCCTCGAAGGCGCGGACGGCCAGGCGGGCCGAGGCGGCGATGCCGTGGGAGCCCTCGAAGAACCCCACCACCCGGATCGGTCCGTCCACGGACTCCGCACCGTGCGGGGCCCGGGCCGAGGCGCGGACATAGGCCGCCAGCGCCCGGCTCAGCACCGGCTGGGCGGCGCGGCGCAGGGACTCCGGGACCAGGCCGCGCCAGAGGCGGCGGGCGGCGGCGACAGGGCTCATGCCCGGGCCGCGCGCCAGGCCACCCCGTGGGCCAGCAGGGCGATGGCGTCGGCGGGGACCAGGCCCCGGTCGGTCTGGAACACCACCTCGCCCACCTGGGCAGGCGCGGCGGCGGGCTCGCCCGAGGCGGTGAGGAAGCGGGTCGTGGCCGCCTCGAAGACCGGGGCGTTGGTCCCTTGCGCCCAGCGCTCCATCACCACCAGGGTCGGGCAGGCGCCGGTCGCCGGAGACCGCCGCGGGACTTGGGGCGCGTGGCGGACGGTGAGGCGGGCCAGCCGGAAGACCGGATGGTTGCGAACGCTCGCCGGCAGGGCCGCGATATCGATCCCGAGTTCGGCCAGGCCGCCGCCGATCAGCCAGCGGAGGTAGGCGAACCCCTGGCGGAAGCCGCCAAGCGGGAACAGCCGCTGCAGGTCTCCGCGATCCTCCCAGATGTCGAGGAACAGGCGCGGGAAGGGCAGGCCCCTGGCCAGGCGGGCCGCCAGCGTCTCCAGGCTGGGATCTGTCAGGCCGTGCGGCCAGCCGGCGCGATCGGCCAGGCCGTAGGCGGCCACCTGCAGGCGGGCCTCGGGCGCCTCGCCCACCACATAGCGGGCGGCGCGGGCCACGAGGCCGGAGTCGCAGATGTCGGTGGGCAGCAGGCGGGCGTCGAACCGGCCGGCCAGGGCCTCGGGCCCCAGCAGCCAGGCCCGCAGGCCCCTGTCGTCGTCGGCGAAGCGGTCGCGCAGGTCCTTCCGCGCCGCCAGCATCGCGGCCAGGGCCGGGGCGGGCGAGGTCTCCCCCAGCCAGCGGACCAACTCCTCCGACGGACTGAGCCACGGCCCCGGCGGCGGGGCGACCGGCTGGCGGGCGCTCGCGCCGGAGGGGGCGTCGAGCCAAGCCTCCGCCGCCGCCGTCAGGCCGCCGCCGAAGGGCTCGCGGGCCCGCGCCGCCGCCAGCATCCGTCGGCGTTGCTCGGGGCTCACCAGCCGCCCCGAGGGGAAGGCGCGGTGGCCATAGGGCGTGGACCGGGTCGTGGCGTGACCGTTGCGCAGCATGGCGCCGGCATAGGCCTTCAGCAGCTCGGCCAGGGGCGAGCCCGGGACGACCTTGATGCGGTCCTGGTGCTTGGAGAGCAGGTCGGGGCGGGCGGGATCGAAGCCCGAGAAGTGGAAGAAGGCGAGGGGCTCGCCGTCCACCCGCCAGCCGTCGGCGGCCTTCTCCAGCGTCCGGCCCTCCAGGTTCCAGTAGGCGAGGTTGAGCGCCGGCGTGCGCAGGATGGCCAGGTCGCTGACCAGGCCTGGCGCCAGGTCCATCCACTTCTGATCGGTGAACAGGCCGGCCGCGAAATCCACCCGGCAGTCGAATTCCAGTTTCTCGGCCCACCAGGCCAGCAGGGCCTCGATCTGCGGCTCATCGCGCACAGCCATGAAGCCGAGATTGTAGGCGCCGGAGGTCAGGATGACGTGGTCGTTGGGATTGGCGTCGCCCTTGAGGGGGCGGGTCATGTGCGGGGTCAGGACCAGGGGCGCGCGGGCCAGGGCCTCACGGACCTCGGTGAGCGGCCGGCAGACGTAGATGTCGGGGTCCAGATAGACCGCCGAGGTCACGCCGGGCTCGGCCAGCAGGGCGCGGAAGGCGTGCGGCTTGACCGCGGTGTTCAGCTCCAGGGCGTCGTAATAGGCGCACAGGTTGGCGAAGTTGGGTGTGATGGTCCCGGCCTCGATCACCCGGATGGCCTTGTCGGAAAAGGCGATCGGTCCGTCGGTGGCGATGACCACGCGAGCCACGCCGGGCTCGGCCGCGGCCAGGCTCTCCATCAGGGTCGCCGCCTGGGCCGCATAGTTGCGCGATACGATGGTGAAGACGACGTCCACGGGGTCTCGCGCCTGCCTCTGGGATCGTTGGTCTAGCAGTCCCGGGCCGCGCCGTCAGGCGTCGGCGAGCAGGTCGTCCAGGTTCTTGACGCTGGTGACCGCCGAGGCGACGCCGCCCTTCATCACCATGACCTTGTTGCAGTAGAGGCGGATCAGATCGATGTCGTGGGAGGCCAGCACCAGGATGCCGGCCCGCTCCATCAGCGACAGCAGCCGCTTGTGGGCGATCTTCTGGAATTGGGCGTCGCCGACCGCGATCCATTCGTCCATCAGCAGCACATCGGCGTCGACGGCGGTGGCCACGGCGAAGGCCAGGCGCGCCTGCATGCCGGCGGAATAGGTCTTCAGTGGCATGGCCAGGAAGGGACCCAGGCCGGTGAAATCGCCGATCTCCTCCAGCTTGTCCTCGATCTCGCGGGCGCTCAGGCCGGCGATGCGGCCCCGAAGGCGGATGTTGTCATAGCCGGTGGCCGAGGCGTCGATGCCCAGGTTGAGGTCCAGCAGGGAGGCGATCTGGCCGTGAATCTCGATCTGGCCCTCGTCGGGCTCATAGGCCCCCGACAGAGCCCGCAGCAGGGTGGTCTTGCCCGAGCCGTTGTGGCCGATCAGCCCCAGCCGGTCGCCGGCCTTGAGCTTGATATTCACCTTGGAGAGCGCCGTGACCTCGGTGGCCCCGGTCAGGGACGAGCCCAGGCGGCCCCCCACCGTGACCACGGCCAGGCTCTTCTTCAGCGACTTGGCGTCCACCCCATAGACGGGGAAGCGCATGGTCAGGTCGCTGACCACGATGGAGACCTGCGGGCCCTTCATAGGTAGTGCACGATCCGGCGGCGGGTGAGGGCGAAGGCGGTGAAGGCGCCGGCCCAGCCCAGGACGGCGAGCAGGGCCAGGATCGGATAGGTCCCCGATCCCGACTGGCCGCCCATCAGCGGGGTGCGGATGCCGTCGATCATGTGGAAGAAGGGGTTCAGCACCAGCAGGGCGTGGGCCCTGCCGCCGCTCATACGGCCGGGCTGCCAGAAGATCGGGGTCATGAACATGGCGAACTGCATGATCGAGCCGACGATCTGCGGCACGTCGCGGAAGCGGGCCGAGGCGATGCCGACCGCCATGCTGACCCAGGAGACATTGAGCATCAGCAGGGCCAGGCCGAGCACGGCCATGGGCAGGTTGGCCACCTTCCAGTAGCCGAACCAGATCAGCACCACGACCACGATCACCAGGTGGTGGGCGAGCGTGATCAGGTTGCGCAGCACCGTGCGCCACACGAAGGTGAACATCGGCAGCGAGGTCTGGCTGAGCATGCCCGAGGCATGGACGAAGGTGTCGCAGCCCTCGGTGACGACGCCGACGATGACGCCCCAGAAGACGATGCCCAGGGCCACGAAGGGCATGTATTCCTGGATCGGGACCTTGAAGATCTCGGCGTAGAGGAAGCCCATTCCCAGGACCATCAGGCCCATGGAGAGCGTGATCCAGAACGGGCCCAGGATCGAACCGCGATAGCGCGAGACGATGTCGTGCCAGGCGAGCGACCAGGCCAGGTCGATGCGTTTCGTCGAGGCCTTGAGGTCAGCGAACGCCATGCCGAATTCGTGCAGGGTCCCGTGGCGGCCCGTGCGCAGCATGTGTTCCGAGGTTTGCATCAACTCTCCCGACCGGGGCCGCTGGTAACAGGTCGCATTTTGCGGCGCAAGCGTGGCGCCGGGCCGCGAATTCCCCGGGAATCAGCGGTGTTCCAGCGCCCGTGTCGGCGATCTCGGAGCTCAGGAGGCGCGATCCTAGCGCGACGGGGGCTCGAACAGCTCGATCGGGTTGCCCGAGGGGTCCTCGATGAGGATCTGCTTGCCGCCGTTGCCCTGCACGATCTCGTTGCGGAAACGGCCGCCCGCCGCCTTGAGCCTTTCGACCTCCGCCTCGAGATCCCCGACCGCCAGCTGGATGCGGTTCCAGCCGCCGGGGGCGGGCGCGTCGCCATTGGGCATGCTCTGGCCCGCGCCCCCGGCGCCGGGGCGGTTCAGCAACATTCGCAGCGGCCCACGGCTGAGCATCGCGAAGCCCGGCCCCGCCTGCATGTCGACGGTGAACCCCAGCAGATCGCGATAGAAGGCGACGGCCGCGTCCATGTCGGCGACGAAGTAACGCACGCTTACGGTATCCATCGAAGTCTCCGTTCGGTTTGTGGGCTTCGCGCCCATTGCGCGCTTCACCCGGGAGAAAGGAGGGCCGCCGAACTCCGACGGTCCAGGTGGACAGCAGCTCGGCAAGAGCGCTGCTGGGAGAGGGGCGGCCTTACGGCTCGGCGATGGCCTCGACATAGGCCTGCTGGCGGTCGAAGAGCCGGCTCCAGGCGACGAGGTGGTTGTCGCGCCGCTCAAGGTTGGCGAAGGGGGTTTGGTGGAAGGTCTGCACCGTCATGCCGTTGCGTTCGGCCAGCGTCACGGTCACCACGCTCTCCGCCCCGCCGGAGGGACCGGAGTCCCAGGCGAAGGTGAAGACGATCTTCTTGTCGCGTTCGATCTCGCGGTAGACGCCGCCCTGCCATTGCTCGCCGAACTGGGCCGAGTTGATACAGGCGCGCCAGGCGCCGCCCTCGCGGAAGTCATGGGTGAAATGGGCGCAGGTGACCCCCTTCGGTCCCCACCAGCGGACGCGATGCGCCGGGTCCTCCCAGAGGCGGAACACCAGGGCGGCGGGCGCGGCGAAGGCGCGGACGATGAAGAGTTCGTCGTCGGGCACGGGAGAGCCGTGCGCCGGGCGGCGGGGCTCAATGCTTGCGCCCATGGGGCTTTCCCTTGGTGAGCTCGGACAGATAGGCGTCCATCCTGTCGAAGCTGCCATCCCAGAAGCGGCGGTAGTGCTCGAGCCAGCCGGCGAGGTCCTTCAAGGGCCCCGCCTCCAACCGGGCGGGCCGCCACTGGGCCTCGCGGCCGCGGGATATCAGGCCCGCGGCCTCCAGAACCTTCAGGTGCCGCGACACCGCCGGCAGGCTGATGTCGAACGGCTCGGCGAGCTCGCCCACCGTGGCCTCGCCATCCGCCAGCCGCGCCAGGATCGCCCGGCGGGTGGGGTCGGCCAGCGCCGAGAGCGTCGCGCTCAAGGGGTCCGTCGCCGCCTGCATTTAACAAAATCCATAATTAACGTATAGGTTAAATAGTCAGGCGCATCAAGCCCGTCAAGCCAGGTGGGCCGCCACGGAGGAGGGCGCTCCTAGAGCTCGCCGTCGTCCTCGAAGGGGGGCGGGCTGGTCTTCATGTGGGCGTGGTCGGCGCGATACTGGTTGAAGTGGCGCCGATCGGCGGCAGAGGGCTGCGCCGTGTTGCGCACCAGGCCGCCATAGGCCAGTTCGCGGGCCGTGCGCTTGCGGACCACGAACTCGATCCCGCATTCGCCGATGGGGGTGAGCGTCTGGTCGAAACGGGGCAGGTCATAGCGGAAGGTGGAATTCAGCAGGGCCAGCCGCTCGATGTCGGCCGCCTCGCCCAGGCCCGACAAGAGATTCACCAGGTTGATGGACCTGTCGCTCCAGGAGCGGCTCTTCAGGACCGTGAAGGTCCATTTGTGGTCGCGGTTGTGGGTGGAGGGGAAGACCCCCTGCTCATAGAGGTCCTCGTCCGGCACCGTCACCACCAGGAAGCCGCCGGGCTTGATCACCCGGAACCAGGAGGCGAGCCCCTCGACGGGATCGACCAGGTGCTCCAGGCAGTGGCTGGAATGGACGAAGTCCAGGCTCTCGGCCGCCAGGCCCGCCAGCTGCTGCGCGTCGCCGTCCTCCCAGTCCCAGACCCGCACGCCGGTGATGGCCGGGAAAAATTGGGCGTAGAGCGACAGGGGATCGGGCTTGCCGCCGATGTCGAGGCCCTCGCCCATGAACCAGCGCCGGGCGAAGTTGGGGTCGGCCATGCGCCGGACGATGGACTTGGAGAGCTCTTTCACGCTTCGGCTCTAGCCGTTTTCGCCGCTCACCGCACCACCCAGGATTCGGCGCCGACATCGGTGAAGCGCGCCGACTGGGCGGTGCCGCCGAAGCTGGCCAGCAGGCGCTTGAGCCCGTCGCGCCGGGTGGGGTCGATGAGGAACATCATGAAGCCGCCGCCGCCGGCCCCGCTGACCTTGCCGCCGAAGGCCCCAAAGGCCTTGGCCGCCTCATAGACCTCGTCGATCTTGGCCGAGGAGATCTTGGCGGCAGTGAGCTTCTTGGCTGTCCAGCCTGAGTCGAGCAGGGCCCCGAAGCGGGGCAGATCGCCGGCCCGTAGGGCCTCGCGCATCGAAAAAGCCCCCGCCTTCAACTCGTGCAGGCCCTCCAGGGCCTTGGGCGCGTGGGCCTTCATATTGGCGGTCTGCTCGTCGACGATCGAGGCCGATTCCCGGGAGACTCCGGTGAAGTAGAGCACCAGGGAGGCCTCCAGCTCCTTCATCACGGCGGGATCGACCTCCACCGGATCGACGTCCACCCGGTCGCCGGACTGGAAGTGCATCAGGTTCAGGCCGCCGAAGGCCGCGGCGTACTGGTCCTGGTGGCCGCCGGCCAGGCCCAGCTCCCGCCGCTCGATGTCGAAGGCCAGGGCGGCGACGGCCTGGGCGTCCATGGGGATCTCCAGGAACCGGCGGAAGGCCTCCACCATGGCCACCACCAGGGCCGAGGACGACCCCAGGCCCGAGCCCGGCGGACAGTCGGCGTAGGTGGTGAGCGTCAGGGGAATGGCCTGCCCCTCCGCATGGTCGGCCATGAAGCGGTTATAGACCCCCTTGAGCAGCCGCAGGGGCTCGTCGGTGGGCAGCGGCGCGGTCGCCGCGGCGTTCCAGTAGTGTTCGCGATCGGCGGCCACCAGGCGGACCTGGTTGTCGTCGCGCCGTTCCAGGCTGACATGGGCGAAGAGGTCGATGGCGGCGTTCAGCACCACCCCCCCATGCTCGTCGCAATAGGGGGAGACGTCGGTGCCGCCGCCGCCGAAGCCGAGCCGGAGCGGCGCGCGGGCGCGCACCAGGTGGTGGGGCATGGGTCTCGCCGCTTGAGGGACGTCAGGTCGGCTTCGGGGGTAGTCGCAGGCCGCGCGCTTTGCAACCGCCGGGAGCCATGCTAGCCGACCAGGATAGGGGAAAACGCCTGATGCCGCCGACGCCACCCGACGCCACCATGGTCCAGGCCCGCTCGGCCCGGCCCGTCGTCGCGCCGGTCCCCGGCCTGCCCAGCCTGGAGGGCTCGGGCACTTGGATCGTCATCCCCTGCTACCGCGTGCGCGACCACGTCCTGAAGGTGATCGCCAAGATCCCGACCTGGGCCGACGGCATCGTCTGCGTCGACGACGGCTGTCCGGAACGCTCGGGGGACTTCATCGAGTCGACCGTCACCGATCCCCGGGTGGTGGTGGTGCGGCTGTCGAAGAACCGCGGGGTGGGCGGCGCCGTCCTGGCCGGCTACGCCGAGGCCATCCGCCGGGGCGCCCGGGTGCTGGTCAAGGTGGACGGCGACGACCAGATGGACCTGGGCTACATCCCCCACCTGGTGGCCCCCATCCTGCTGGGGGAGGCCGACTACACCAAGGGCAACCGCTTCACCTCCATCAGCCACCTGAAGTCCATGCCGGGGGTGCGGGTGTTCGGCAACGCGGCGCTCAGCTTCGCGGCCAAGGTCTCCACCGGCTACTGGAACGTCTTCGACCCTACCAACGGCTTCACCGCCATCGAGGCCTGCGTCGCCGACCGGGTGATGGAGAAACGGGTCTCCCAGCGGTTCTTCTTCGAGACCGACCTGCTCTACCACCTGGGCACCTTGCGGGCGGTGGTGCGCGATGTGCCGATCCCGGCCCGCTACGGCGAGGAGGTCAGCAACCTGCGCATCGGCGCCATCGTCGGCCCCTTCGCCCTGAAGCACTTCACCAACTTCTGCCAGAGGGTCATGGGCCAGTACTTCGTCCGCGACTTCCACGCCGCGACGCTCGAGCTGATCTTCGGGACCCTGTTCCTGGCCTTCGGGGGGACCTACGGCATCCACTGGCTGGCGACCCGGGCGCCGGGCCAGACCGCCTCGGCCGGCGTGGTCATGGCCGCGGCCCTGCCGGTGATCGTGGGCACCCAGATGCTGCTGCAGGCCATGAACTTCGACGTGCTCAACACCCCCTCGCGGCCGATCCACCCCTATCTGCGCACCATCCAGCAGATGGAAGCCGGCGAGCACGGAGCGTGAAGGCGCTGGACTACCTGCTCTGCGCCGGGTTCGCCGTGGCCCTGCCCATCGGCCAGCTGCTGTTCAAGTGGGCGGCCCTCTATCAGGCGGAGATCGTGGGCCCGATGCCCTGGAAGCTGCTGCGCAACTTCCCGCTGATGGGCGCCTTCGGCTGGTACGGACTGACGGCGCTAGTCTGGTTCTACATCCTGACCCGGACGCCGCTGTCGACGGCCTATGCTTTCTCGATCCTGGGCTCGGCCCTGGTGCCGCTGATGGCCTGGGTAATCTTCAAGGAGCCGGCCAGCTGGAAGTTCGCCGTGGGCTACGGCCTCATGCTGGCGGGCTTCCTGGTGATCCTGCAGGCCAAGCCGTCCTGATCGCCTCGGAGACCTCGGCATAGGGCACGCCGTACATCCGCTCATAGAGCAGGGAGCCCGCGTGCGGGCGCTCGTTCACGCGATTCGGATCGAGCCGCTGGTGGACGTAGCCCCGGGCCAGGTAGTTGGCGAACATCACCGGCCACAGCCCCAGCCAGGTCCGCGCCTGGGACGGGAACCGCCGCACCCCGGCGGCGAAGGCCAGCCATTGCGAAACCGGCAGGCGCGTGCGGATCGGCGGGCCGTTCTCCGCCAGGGGAGCCCCGGCCCGAAACAGCCGGCCCGGCAGGCGTGGGCCGTTGTAGAGGGTGAGCTGTTCGACGGGCGCACCCTTGGCCAGGGCGAGCGCCAGGGCCGCGCAGGCGTCGTGGTCCATGTGACCGCCCTCCCAGGCGGTGACGACGAAGCGCTCCACCGGGCCGATTCGCGATAGCTCGGCGCTCAGCAGCCGCCGCAGCCGGGGCAGGTGGCGGTGGACGGTTCCGTCCAGCGCGCCGGAGCCGGCGCCGACGTGGATCACGCGCTCGGGCGGGACGCCGAGATCGGCCAGATAGGCCCGCGTCTCGGCCAGGCGCACGGCAGCGAGCTGCGGGGAGGCGTAGTCGGCGACATAGAGGAACCGCTGGTCGGCGCCCGCCGCCCGCCGGATCAGGGGGGTTGCGAAATACTCGTCGTCGAAATGGGCCAGGATGTAGGCGATCGCCATCAGTAGGGATCGAAGTCGAGGAAGCCGATGGCGGTGCGGGCCGCGTCCAGGCTGGCGGGCGCCGGGGCGTTGAGGGGCCGGTAGATCAGGTTCAGCGGCGAGGGGCGGAACCGCTGGGGCAGCCGCAGCAAGCCGAGGGACCTCAGGTCCAGCCGCGGCTCCAGGCCGATGAAGAGGCTGGCGCCAAGGGCCGGGCCGCCGGGCTCCACAAGCCCCTCGCTGACGAAACCCACGCAGCGCACCAGGGGCAGGTGAGTGGGCGCCGAGATCAACGTCAGGCCGGCGCGGTCGCGCACGCCATAGGCGCTGGCCGGATTGGCCAGGCGCCAAGCCAGGCGGCGCGGGGTCCAGTCGATGCGGAACCCGGTGTCGGTGGTCTCGAACCGGCTGGGGCGGCGCAGCAGCAGGCCGGCCTCCAGGGGCGCCACCAGCTGGAAGCCCAGCTTGCGCAGGAAGCCCGGGGTGGAGTTGGCGTTGGCCACCCCCATGACGAAACCGAACCCCTCCCGCGGGGCCGCGGCGTAGGCAGCCTGGGCCAGGCGGGTGAACAGCCCCTGGCCGGCGTAGTCGGGGTCGGTGGCGGTGTTCATGGACAGCAGGCCGCGCACCGACTCGGTCCCGATCCGCGCGGTGGTGGGGCAGGTGACATAGTGGGCGCAGAGCCGATCCCCGTCCCAGGCGTCGAAGCCCAGCACCGCCCCGTCGGGATTGTCGCGATAGCGCCAGGCCAGGGCCTCGGGGGAGAATTTCTCGGCCGCGCCGAACACCTTCTGCAGCAGGGCCGAATAGGCGGCGAGCTCCTGCGGCGCCGCGCCCGTTGGTCGAATCTGGAGGTTTGGTGGGGTCGTCATGCAGGGGCGATCATGGAAGCGTCGCCGCGTCGCGGCAACGGACGCTTTTTTGCACCTTCTCATCGTCCTCCGCGCGCCCTACCTCTCAGGCGGGACGGGGAGCTTGGCGGATGCCGCGACGGAGTCTGGATCTAACCGCCGACGACGTGGTTCGCGGCCTGCTGATCGCGGGTTTCCTGGTGATGCTGGCCGGCGCCATGCCAGGCCACCTGTCGCCGGACTCGATCTCCCAGCTCTATGAAGGCCGGATGGGGACCCGCGAGACCTGGGGCCCAGCCGCCTACGCCTCGGTGCTGGCGATCTTCGATTCCATCGTGCCGGGGACCGGCCTCTACCTGGTGGCCAGCGGCTTCATCCTGTTCGCCAGCCTGCTCGGCCTGCGGGGCCTGCGCCCCCGGGCGTCCTGGGCGGCGGTTCCGGTGACCCTGCTGATGGTGGCCTCGCCGGCCATCCTGGTCTTCCAGGGGATCGTCTGGAAGGATGTGCTGTTCGCCAACCTCGCCATCGGCGGCTTCTTCCTGCTGGCCCGGGCCTCGGTGAGCTGGCCCGCGCGCCGGCCGCCCTGGATCGTCCTGGCCGGCGCCCTGCTGGCCCTGGCCCTGGCCGCCCAGGTCCGCCAGAACGGGATCATCGTCGCCCCCTTTGCGGCCCTGGCTGTCGCCTGGACCGTGCGCGGTGAGGGCTGGCGGCGCGGCCTGGCCTGGGGTCTGGGATCCCTGGTGGCCATCGTCGCAGCCTCCCACCTGATCGGCGTGGCCGCGCAGCCGGCCAAGGCCGGGCCCGACAAGGCCTCCGGCGTGGGCGTCCGCATCCTGGAGCACTACGACATCATCGGCGCCGTGGCCCACGACCCGACCCTGCAGCTCAGCGTCTTCAACACCGCCGACCCGGAGGCGCAGACCGTGATCCGCGCCCGGGGCGCGCCGCTCTATTCCCCGGTCCGCATCGACTATCTGGACGCCGACCCGGCCGTCGGCGCGGTGCTGTGGCGCCAGAGCGACCAGGTGGTGCGCGACCAGTGGCTGGACATCGTGCTGCATCACCCCCGCGCCTATCTGGCCCACCGCCTCGACGTGTTCCGCTGGGTGTTCCTGACCCCCAGGATCGACTCCTGCCTGCCGCTGTTCGTGGGCGTGGAGGGACCGGCCGATAGCCTGAAGAAGCTCGAGATCGCGGTGGGCAAGGACGCCTCGGACCGCGCGATCTACAACTACGGGACCTGGTTCCTGGACGGACCGCTGTTCTCGCACCTGAGCTACGCCCTGACGGCCCTGCTGACCGCCGGCGCCCTGCTGCTGCGCCGGGATCGGGCCGACATGGTCATGGTGGCGATGCTCGCCGCCAGCCTGGCCTTCACCGGCAGTTTCCTGGCCATCTCCATCGCCTGCGACTACCGCTATCTCTACTTCCTGGACCTGGCGGCCCTGACCGGCCTGCTCTACCTGGCGCTCGATCCCCCCGTGGCCCAGGTCCGCCGGCTGCTGAGGCGCTGACCATGGCCCGCCCGATCCTGCCGATCCTGGCCCTGGTCCTGGTGCTTTCGGCCTGCGACAAGCCCGCCCCTCGCACGCCCAGGCTGGCGCCGGTCCCCAAGCCCGCCCTGCCGGTGGACAAGGTCGTGGCCCCCTCGACGCGGGCCCAGCCGATCACCTGGGACCCCGCCGAACAGACCTTCCGCCTGGGGGCGACCCCCCTGAAGGCGGTGCGGATGTGGACCTTCGACGGCGCCAGCGACGGCTGGGTGCTCACCGGCGGCCTGACGGGCCTGGCCCAGAACGCCGGCCTGCGGCTCACCAACCAGGCGGCCGACCCGGCCCTGCGCTCTCCCAGCGGCCTGGAGCTCAACGGCGCCCGCGGCTCCCTGGTGCTGGTGCGCCTGACCCGCAAGCAGGCCAGCCCCGCCTGGGACGGCGCCCTCTACTATTCGACCCTGGCCCACGGGGAATCCCAGGGCTTCTTCGCCAAGCCGGTGATGGGGGGAAATCCCGCCGTCAACGAGACCCTGATCCTGGCCTATGACATGGCCCATCCGATGGGCGGGGGCGATGACTGGACGACGTCCCTCATCAGCCAGATCCGCCTGGACACCGACGACTCGCCGGGCGGCGGCTTCGTGATCCGGCAGATCGCGGTGACCGAGAATCCCGGCCGCGAGGCCCTGGGCCTGGCCCCGCCGCCCAAGCGGCCGGAACCCGCCAAGCCGGCGCCCAAACCTAAACCCTAGCCAGCTCGTCCAGCCGGGCGGCGTAGCGCAGGCCCACGGCCCGGGCGCCGAAGTTCGTGCGGATATGGCGGCTGGCGCGGCGGCCGAGCGCGCGAGCCTCCCCGGGGTGGTCCAGCATGCGGGCCATCAGCGCCACGGCGTGATCGACATGGGCGTCGGCCCAGACCTGGCCCTCGGGGAAGAGGTAGGCGTCGGCGGGCACGGGGATCAGGTCGTAGTCCACCAGCAGGCCGGTCTCCGGGGTCATGAAGTCCAGGTTGCCCGAATAGTTGGTGGCGATGGCGACGCGGCCCAGCGCCATGGCCTCGGCCGGACCCCGTCCGAATCCCTCCGAGCGGTGCAGGGAGACGAAGGCGTCGGCGCAGCGGATCAGGTTCTTGTTCTCATTGTCGGAAAGCTCCCGGGTGATCCCCTGGGCCCGGCCGCCGAGGGCTGAGAGTCGGGCCTCCAGGGCCTTGCGGGCCGGGTGCTTGGCGTCGCCGCCCTTGTACTTGACGATGGCGTGCAGGGGCGCGGCCGGCCGCAGGGCGCAGAGGCGCTCGAAGGCCTCCAGCATGGCCAGGGGGTTCTTGCGCTCGGAGAAGGACGAGAAGTCGAAGGAGAACAGCACCACGAAGGCGTGCTCGGGAATGCCGAAGGCGCGCCGCCCCAGGAAGCTCGACAGGGTCAGGTCGACGGCCAACGGCATGTGGGCCACCGGCTTGCTGACCGCCGGCGTGATGGCCTGGCCGATGAAGTCCGAGGGCGCCCAGACCTCGTCGAAGCGCTCCAGGATCCGCGCCCAGGGCTCGGGATATTTCGCCAGCTCCCAGGCCGGATAGATGATGTTGTAGGCGCTCTCGAAGGCGGCCTTGGAGCCGGTGGCCTCCAGCACCCCCAGGGCCTGCTCCACCTCGTTGGCGTTGATGCAGAAGAGGTTGGCGCGGGGGCTCAGGGTCGGGACCGTGTGGGGTCCGAACTCGCGCTCGAAGTCGGCGTCCTTGTTGCGGTCCAGGCCGTAGATGTCGATCAGGCCCGGCGAGATCCCCGCCGCCCGGAACGCCCGCCAGGCCGAGCGGACGTGCTCGGCCATGCCGATGGCCGAGAAGGGGTGGCCCACCAGGACGAGGTCGCCGCTCACGGCTTGTCCAGCAGGGCGGCGTCGGCGGCGTTCTTCACCGCCTCCAGCCAGCCGTGGCCATAGCGCTGGTCGGGCTCCAGGTGCGCGCCCTCGGCCCATTCGTTCCAGGCGTTGATGAAGACGATCCGCTCCTCGCCGAAGTTCTGCCGCCGGGTGTCGGCGAACATGGCTTCCAGCCAGGCCTGGAAGGCGCCGGGCGTGGCGTGGTGGTGCGACCAGCTATTGTCCTGCCGCCGCGCGGTGTTGTCCCAGCTCGGCATGGCGCCACGGAAGCGGGTATGGGGCGGGACGGCCTCGGCCATGTAGCGGCGGACGATCTGGCGGTAGTCGTTCACCCGGCCCTCGAAGCGGGCGTTGTAGAGCGGTCCCGGCGGATGGATCAGGGCCTGGGACCCGGCCGGCGGGAACTCCACACTGGCGTCGAAGCCCAGGCTGGCCGGATCAGTCACCCCGCCGGCCATCTCGAAGCTCTCCACATAGGCCAGGTAGATCTCGCCCACGCCGTTCCTGGCGCACCAGTCGCGCCAATGGGCCGCCCACAGCTTGGCGTCGGGCAGCAGGCCCGGCCGGTAGAGCAGGACCAGGGGCTTGCCGTTGACCCGGATGTAGTTGGGGCGCTTGAGGTACGGGCCCATCTCGGCGATCAGGGCCTCGGCGTCGCCCTCCTCATAGGTCTGGGCCAGCAGCACGTCGCCGGACTGGCCGTCCCAGGTCCGAGTCCAGTTCTCGTTGGCCCAGCACAGGCAGAAGGGGAAGTCGCCCGCCGCCCCGGTGAGCAGGTGCTCCAGTGGCTTTTCCAGCACCCGGCGGCCGCCGGAGAACCAGTAGAAATAGTGGCAGAAGCCGCCGATCCCGTAGCGGGCGGCCAGCTCCCCCTGGCGCTTCAGGGCTTGGGCGTCCGACAGGTCGTAGAAGCCGAGGTCGGCGGGCAGGTGGGGTTGGTAGTGGCCGCGATAGTTGGGCAGGGCCCGGGTGACGTTGGTCCACTCGGTGAAGCCCGCCCCCCACCAGCGGTCGTTCTCGGGGATGGCGTGGAACTGGGGCAGGTGGAAGGCGATGGTGCGGATGGTGTTGAGCGCCTCCAGGCGCTCGCCCCAGCGCTCGACGAAGGCCTGCTGGTTCCGCGTCGCCAGCCGCATCTTGTAGCCGGCGTCGATGGAGTTGGCGGTCACCGACAGGTGGTGGACGATCTCGGAGGTCGGCTCGTAGATGATCCTCAAGCCACGCTCCCGCAGGCGGAAGCAGAGGTCGGCGTCCTCGCAATAGGCCGGGGCGAAGGCCAGGTCGAAGCCCCCTAGCTCGGCGAATACCTCGCGCCGCACCGCCAGGCAGGCGCCGGAGGCGTAGTCCACCTCGCGGCGCACGTTCCAGCGGGGCAGGGCCGGGTCCTCGAACAGCCCGATCATCTCGGCGGTCCCGTCCGGCGCGATCCGGGCGCCGGCCTCCTGCAGCCGGCCGTCGGGGAACAGCATCTTCGGCGCCACGGCCCCGACACCGGTTTCCTCGTCGAAGGGCGCCAGCAGGGCCGAAAGCCAGCCCGGCCGCACCTGGACGTCGTTGTTCAGGAAGATCACCACCTCGCCCCGCGCCGCCTGCGCCGCCCGGTTGCAGGTGCGGATGAAGCCGAGGTTCTCGGGGTTGGTCAGCAGGGTCAGGCCCTGGACCTTGGCCAGCACCGCCGAGGTCTCGTCGGCCGAGGCGTCGTCGATGACGATCACCTCGGCGGTCTCCAGTCCCCCCGCGGCCTGCAGGGAGGCGAGGCACTCCAGGGTGAACTTCAGATTATTGTAGGCCGGGATGACGATGGAGGCCGCGGGCCTGGCCGCCGCGTGGAAGGCCAGGCCCGCCGCGCCCTTCTCCAGGTCGGTGATCTTGATCAGCTTCAGGGGCTTGACCTTGAGGCCCGCCTTGCGGCCGTCCTCGATGCGCCGGCGCTCGGTGGTCAGGTCGCGATAGGCCTGGACGTCGTAGAGGCTGGCGTCGCGGTTGCGCGCGCCGCGCAGCTGCTCGAACAGGCCCACGTCGGAGCCGCCGGCCCGGGCGTGGCCGGCCCCGGGATCGGGCTTGGGCGCCCGGCTCAGCGCCCAGTGCTCCAGGGCCGAGATCGGGGCCTCGGCGGCCTGGGGATTGGCGGCCAGATAGGTCAGTTCGTCGAAGTCGGCGGCCGGGGAGGCGCCCTCGAAGGCGCCTGCCGCCATGTAGTGCAGCAGCGGATGGACGCCCGCCGGCGCCTGGGGGTTCTGCTCCAGATAGAAGGCCGAATCGAAGTGGACGCTGGGGTCGCGTCCGCCCTCGCGGCCATGGGCCAGGAAGTCGGCCAGCGGGCTGGCGCCGAGCGCGGTCGCATCGCGGTAACGGTCGGCGTACCAGCCGGTGTCGAATAGCGGATGGGGCGGGCGGCCCTCGCCGGCCCCGCTGGTGACATAGTGCAGCAGGGGCGGGACGCCGCGCTCGGCCACGTCGGGGTTCTGCTGCAGGTACCAGGCGCCGGAGAACAGCGGATGCGGCTCATAGCCCAGCCGCCAGCCCTCGCGCAGGTAGTGGGCCAACGGGTTCTCGCCGGACCGGGCCACCTCCTCGGCCTGGCCGACATAGTGGCGAAGGTCGAACAGCGGGTGGGGATCGAACCCCTCCCGTGCCCCGGTGAAGACGAAGTGCTGCAGGGCCGTCAGGCCGCTGGCGGCGATCTTGACCGCGTGGCGCGACCGGTAGTCGGCCAGGTCGAACAGGGGGTGCGGGTCGCGCCCCTCCTTGTCGCCGGCCACCAGATAGTGGGCCAGCGGCGCCCAGGCGGTGCCGGCCAGGTCCGGGTTCTTCTCGATGTACCAGGTCTGGTCGAACAGGGCCTTGGGGTGGGCGTTGGAATCGGGCCCGGCCCGGACATAGCTGATCACCCCGCGGGTCGCGCCGCCCTCGCGGCCCAGGCCCTTGTCGAGGCCGAAGGTCCACAGGCCCGAGCGCAGGATCAGGGCCACACGCCCCGGCCACTTGCCCCGCGCCAGCGTCAGGTCGAACCGCTGCTCCAGCCGGCCGCGCTCGCGGTCCCACTGGCGCCTGGCGGCGGCGGCCTGGAAGCGTTTCCAGCGGTCCTGGGCCAGGGCCACATGGGCCGCATGCAGGGCGCGGCGGCGGTCCAGGAGTTCGGTGGCGACGGCGGAGATCTCCGTCTTTTTCCGGGTGGGGCGTTTGGTCAAGGCGATCAGCGGGCGGCCAGGAGGTTGTCGACCTGGGCCTCGATCGCGGCGCGCTCGCGACGCAGCAGGGCCAGCTCGGTCTCCAGCTCACGGGTGTGGAAGGCGTCGCGGGCCCGGTCCTGCACGGCCTCGTCCAGCTCGGCGCGGGCCGCCGACAGGGCGCAGGTCACCGGCGAGACGAAGGGGCCCATCTTCGCCTTCAGCTCGGCGATCTGGGCGGCGGCGGCCTCCAGGGGCGCGAGCGGCGGGTGCGGCCCCACGGCGGCGGCGGCGAACCAGTCGAACACGGTCTTGGCCATCGGCCCCACGGTGGGCACGGCGGCCAGGTCGCCGGTCCCGGCGTTGTGGCGCAGGTCGCCGGTGAGGAAGGCGTCGATCTCCCGCTCGGCATGCGGGCTCATCCGGGGCAGGGGCGCGCCGTGGGCGGCCTCGATGCGCACCACCTCGGCCCGCCAGTCGGCGATCAGGCCGTCATAGGAGATGAAGGCCCGGGGCAGGTCGCGGGAATAGAGCTCGGCGGCCAGCATGTAGGCGCACCATAGCAGCACCGACTTCTCCACGGGGAACCCGTCGCGGCGGGCCAGCGACCCGGCCACGGCCAGGGGGGAACGCACGGGAATCACCACCCGGGCCGGCATGCCCACGTCCTTCAGCACCGCCCGCCACAGGGGGGCCAGGACCGAGACGCGGGGGTCCTTCAGCAGGGGGAAGCGGGCCTCGCCGAACTCGTCGCGATAGAGGGCGGTGGCCCGTGCGATCCAGGCGGCCTCGTCGGCCTTGGCCAGCGGGGCGTAGGGCAGGGCGAAGACGTCGTCCCAGGCGCTGCCGCCAGCCCGCAGGCGTTCATCGTTGAACAGCGCGATCTTCCAGGGCTCGAAATAGCCCCGCGCGTTGTGCTCGTCGCCGGGCATGACGTTCTGCGGCAGCTCGGCGCCGGCGAGCGCCAGCAACTGGGTCGCCGCCGAGGTGCCGGACCGGTGCATGCCCAGGACGAGGTAGGCGCCATGCTTGGCCGGTCGGGTTGTCGTTCTCGCCATCGGGCCCCACTGGCGCGCCACGAACGCGCGTGAACCCTTGCCTCTATGACCGCCGGCGCGCGCGGGCAAGGGCGCGGTTGATCGGGGCGGGTTTCTGCGGCACAGCTCACCGCCTTGGAGAGAGTTCGTCCCATGGCCGCCGCCCTCGATCGCAGCCTGCTGGTGCTGGGTCCGGCTGTGGACGTGGCCTTCTATGGCGCGACCTACCCGGACCTGGCCGCCACCGGCGTCGACCTCCTGGCCCACTATGCGCAGGCCGGCTGGCGCGAGGGGCGCGATCCCGCGCCCTGGTTCTCCACCACCGGCTATCTGGAGCGCTATCCCGACGTCGCCGAGGGCGGCGCCAACCCCCTCTACCACTACCTGGCCATGGGCCGCCGGGAGGGCCGCGAAGCCGTCCCCTCGGTCCGGGCCCTGGCCTATCTGGAGGCGCGGAAGCTGGCGCGCGACGGCAAGGCCGACGTTCCCGTCACCGCCGCCGACCGGGCGCTGGCGGCCACCGAGTTCGATCCGGCCTTCTACCTGTTCAACAATCCCGACGTGGCCGCCGCCGGCCAGGACCCGCTGGACCACTTCCTCCAGCGCGGCTGGAAGGAGGGGCGCGATCCGTCGCGGGACTTCAGCCTGGCCGACTATCTGGAACTCAATCCCGACGTGGCCGCCGCCGGGGTCCAGCCCTTCGTCCACTACCTCAGCCAGGGACGGCGCGAGGGCCGCATCGCCGTGCGCCGGCTGGGCTTCCGCCACGACGCGGTGGCCCGGCTGCGGCCCCTGCAGGAGCGGCTGGCCGACTGCGAGGTCTGGGCCCGCGCCGTCGGCCTCAGCCCCGCGGAGGATCTCGTGGCGGGGCTCGCAGAGTCGCGCTCGGGACGGCGCCACCTGCACATCACCTTCAGCCACGACAACTACGCCGCCGTGGTGGGCGGGGTGCAGGCCAGCGTCCAGCGGGAGGCGCAGCGATTCGCCGAACTGGGACGCGACCACCTGCACATCTATCCGGCCTCCCCCTGGCCCATCGTCGCCACGGGCCTGTCGGGCCCGCCGCTCGGAGTGTTGTGGAACGGCCAGAAGGTGGGCGCCTTCGTCCCGCCGGTGGTGATCGAGGGGCTGCGGGCGGCCCTGGCGAACTGGCGTGACGGCGAGCGCAGCTTCGCCATCCACTCCATGCTGGGCCATTCCAGCCGCGAGGTGATCGACGTGGTGCGGGTCGCCGGCGCGCAGGCCGGCTGTTACTGGACCCACGACTTCACCAGCCTCTGCGCGGGGATCCACCTGCTGCGCAACGATGTCGAGGACTGCGGCGCCCCGCCCCCGAGCAGCCCGGCCTGCGGCATCTGCCTCTATGGCCCCTATCGCGAGCTGCACATCGCCGAGCACACCCGGCTGTTCCGTCACCTGGACCTGACGGTGGTCTCCCCCTCCCAGGCGGCGATGGACACTTGGCGCGGCGGCTCGGACCTGGACGCCGTCGACGCCCGCGTCCTGCCCCTGGCCCGCCTGGTCCCGAGCCGCGCGCGCCCGCGCGCGCCGACGCCGGGACCCTTCCGCTTCGCCTTCCCCGGCACGCCATCCCTGCACAAGGGCTGGCCGATCTTCCGCGACCTGGCCATCCGGTTCGAGAAGGACCCGCGCTACACCTTCCTGCACCTGGGCAAGACCCCGATGCCAGGCCTGCCCCTGGAGCACCATCCGGTCTCGGCCACCGCCCGCAAGCCCATGGCCATGCGCGACGCGCTCAGGCGCCTGGAGATCGACGCGGCGATGATCTGGTCCCTGTGCCGCGAGACCTTCTCGCTGACCGCCTATGAGGCGGCCGCCGCCGGGTCGGCCATCGTCACCGGCCCCGATTCGGGCAATATCGCCGCCTTCACGCGAGAGGGCGGTCATGGCCTGGTCCTGCCTGACGAGGCGGCCCTGTTTGCGATGTTCGAAAGCGGCGAGATCCTTAAGCTCGCCCGCGCCCGGCGCGCCCCGCCGCTCTATGACCTGGAGTTCAGCAACCTGTCCGCCGACCTGATCGCGGAGACCGCAGCGTGAAGGTCGTCTGCTTCTCCAGCTTCACCTTCTCCTATCTGAACCGCGCCCGGGTGCTGTTCCAGACCCTCAAGGCGCACCAGCCGGACTGGGAGCGGGTGGCCCTGATCACCGACGAGCCGCCCCCGGGCTTCCGCTTCGATCCGGCCACCGAGCCCTTCGACCGGGTGGTCTACGCCCAGGACCTGGGAATCCCCGACTTCAAGACCTGGCTGTTCAAGCACGACGTGGTGGAGGTCTGCACCGCGGTGAAAGGCCCCTTCCTGCATCAGGCGTTGGGCGCCGGCGCCGATGCGGTGGTCTATCTCGATCCCGACACCGCCCTGTTCGCCAGCCTAGCCCCCCTGGAGCAGATGCTGGCTGTCGACGACATCCTGCTGACCCCCCACCTCATCGACGCCAATGACGAGCTGGAGGCCATCCTCGACAACGACCTCTCGGCCTCGCGCACCGGCATCTTCAACCTGGGCTTCGTGGCGGTGAAGGCGGGCGGGGAGGGCTCGCGGTTCGGCAAGTGGTGGAACGACCGCCTACTTTCCTTCTGCTACGACGATATCCCCAACGGCCTCTTCGTCGACCAGCGCTGGTGCGACCACGTCCCGGCCCTGTTCGATCACGTCAAGGTGGTCCGCGACCCCGGCTACAACGTCGCCAGCTGGAACCTCTCCAAGCGCACGGTGGCGGTGGGCAAGGATGGGGCGATCACCGTCAACGGCCATCCCTTGCGCTTCTGGCACTTCACCAAGCTCGGCCCCACCGGCGACGCCATGACCAAGCGCTACGCCGGGGACAACCACGCGGTCTACGAGATCTGGCGCTGGTACAAGGACGAGGTGGCCAAGACCACCGACCCCATCATTCCCGAGCGCTACTGGGCCTACGAGGCCTACAGCGACGGGGCGAAGATCGCCAAGGCTCACCGCGTGCTCTATCGCGGCCGCCCCGACCTGCAGGCGGCCTTCCCGGACCCCTTCGAGGCCGGCGGCTACCTGGCCTGGCTGGAGAACGAGGGCCTGGCCTAGGCCCCCGACCGGGCCACATGTCGGTCGGCGCGGATGGAAGAAAAGGCGTTCAGCGGCGAGTCGGCGCGGGGCCTTGCCCGGCAAGGATCTGCGGGGCCGCGAGGTGACCGACACGCGCCGACATGTGGCCGCCGACGTCCCACGCCAGAGCCTCGGCTTGCGTGGGCGCCGGCGGTTCCCTACCGTGCCGCTCCCTTTCCGTAGCCGGCTGTTCGATGCGAATCCTCGTCACCATCGCCCACTATTTTTCCGCCGAGGCGAACCCGCGTCACGCCTCCACCCGCGAGTCGCGCCGCGAGGATCGCAAGCGGGCGGTCGAGGAGGTGATCTGCGCCTATCGCGGTCAGTTCGGGACTTCCACCACCATGGATGTCGGGACCAAGAGCTTCCAGCCGGGGGTGGGTTCCGACGACGACATCGACATCGTCGCCGTGACCACTCACGAGAAGCACCTGCTGGAGCCGGACTTCTGCCGCACCTATGGGGTGAAGGTCGCCAAGCTGGAACTTGAGAACCCCCGCATGCTGGGGTTCAGCGCCCACCAGATCATGGCCCAGCGGGCCAACCAGTACGATCTCTTCGTGTTCAGCGAGGACGACCTGCGGGTCAATGATCCGAGCTTCTTCTCCAAGCTGGCCTGGTTCAACCAGGCCTATGGCCAGAAGCGGGTGCTGTCGCCCAACCGCATCGAGTGGAACCGCAAGGCCCCGACCCTGAAGACCTATATCGACGGCGATCTCAATGCGCAGATCGCCGACCAGATGAACGCCTTCGTCCCCGACGACGACGCCCTCTACGGCGCCCCCCTCGGCCGCCAGATGGTGATGCGTCGGGCCCGCAACCCCCATTCCGGCTTCTTCGCCCTGACCCGCGACCAGCTGAATTACTGGATGCGGCGGCCCCACTGGATGGACCGCGACGTCAGCTTCATCTCGCCCCTGGAGAGCGCGGCCACCCTGGGGATCGCCAAGACCTTCTCGATCTACAAGGCCTTTGGCCGCTCGGCGGGCTTCCTCGAGATCGAGCATCTGGATTCGGGATTCTCGAGCCTGAAGATGCCCGTCATTCCGCCGCTCTAGCCGTGGCGACCTCCGCGACCCCAGGCCAGGACGGCCCCGATCTCCTCGCTAAGGTCGAGACCCTGGCCCTGCGCCACGCCGCCCTGCGCGAGGAGGTGCAGCGGGCCCAGACCGCCGAGGCCCTGACCCGCTCCCGCCTCAGCCAGGCCCTGGCCCAGGCCCTGGTCGCCAACGCGCAGGCCCAGGCCCAGGGGCGGGCGGCCGCGGCGGCCGCCTATCGCGCGGCGGCCGCCCCGAAGATCCGGGCGACGCGCCGCAACCGGATCAAGCGTCGCCTCGACCGAGTTCTGGCGGGCCTGCGGTCCCTGGGCGGCGCCCTGGTGATCGCCCGTTCTGGCCTCTGGCGCGGCGGCGATCTGCGGGGCATGGCGGCCTATGCGCGGCGCGGGCCCGACGCCGGCCTCCAGCCGCCGGCGCTCCTGGACCAGGCCTGGTATCTCACCGCCTATCCCGACGTGGCCGCCGGCCGGCTGGCTCCCCTGGTCCATTATGTGGCCCAGGGCTGGATGGAGGGCCGCGCGCCCCATCCGCTGTTCGACCCAGCCTTCTACAATGCGCGCAACGCCGCCGACCTAGCGGCCACCGGCCTGTCGCCCCTGGAGCACTTCGTCCACATCGGCGCGGCGCTCGGCCTCGATCCCCACCCCCTGTTCAGCATCGGCCACTATGTCGCCCAGGCGCCGGAGTTGGCCCAGAGCGGCGAGAACCCTCTGGCCCACTATCTGCGCCAGGGCTGGAAGGACGACCTCGATCCGCATCCCCTGTTCCAGGCCGCCCGCTACCGCGCCCGCCTGCGGGGCGAGGCGGCGCAGGTTCCGGCCCTGGTCCACTACGTCACCGAGGGCTCGGCCCGGAGCCTGAAGCCGCACCGGCTGTTCGATCCGGCCTGGTATCGCACCGAGTATCCCGACGTGGCGGCGGGCGGCTTCGAGGCTCTGAGCCACTATGTGGTCGCCGGAGGCCGGGAGGGCCGCAACCCCGGGCCGTGGTTCGACGTCGGGCGCTACATGGCCCTGCGCGGCGACCAGCTGCGGTCCGATGTCGACCCGCTCACCGACTATCTGCAGGGCGGCGCCTGGACGGTGGCCGAGCCCCTGGTCGTCGACGGCGTCGATCCGCGCCTGACCCCCCTGGAGCGCTGGGCGTCGCTGTCCGACGAGGGCTAGAGTCCGAGGTCCCGCAGCTGGCGCCAGATGTCCCGGTAGTAGTCGGCGACATAGTGGAAGGGGCTCAGGCCCCAGCGATGCCCGACGTCCCCCATCCGCAGGCGGGGGTCGGCCCGGACCCGAGACGCGCCGGTGAGGGCGGCGAATCGGTCCTGGTAGCTGCGCAGCAGGGCGTTGTGGGCGTCCAGCCGGCCCAGGTTGCCGTCGAAGATCATCACGTCCTGGTCGAAGTCGTGGGGCTGGCCGGCGCGGTCCAGGTAGCGCTGCGCCCACTGGCTCTCGTGCAGGATGATGCGAGCCTCGCGCAGGGGCGTCTGGCGCAGGAAGGCGGCCAGCTCGACACAGGCTTCGCCCCAGAGCTGGTCGCACTCGGCCGAGGCCCGCGGCACGATCCGTGCATGGGAAAAGTCCGGCTGGGTCAGATAGCCGCTGACCTCGAGCTCCCAGCTGTGCGTTACCAGGGTGTCGCGCGCCGCCAGGAGGTCGAAACGTTCGTCGATGAAGTCGAAGATCACATGGGTGGGACGGTGAGCGATCAGCGCGGCCAGAGACGACTTGCGCAGGTCGGCCCTCACGGCGTTGTTCTGATGCCGCGCCAGGCCCGGCGGCGGATCGGCCGCGACCTCGACATCGGCCAGGGGCCGGGCGAACAGGCTCGGCAGGCTGGTGCGCGAGATATAGAGCAGGTCCGCGGGCGCTTCGCCCAGGATCGGCCACAAATCGCGGGTTATGCAGCTGCCGATTATTGCGACCCTGGCCACCCGGGCACGTCTCCCATCACAACTCTGTCGCCCGCTCCTTACCACAGCTCGCCCGGTCGCCATCCCGCGTCGGGGGCGGCCGCGCCCGCCCGCCTCGGGCGTGCGGCATTGACATCCCCAAGGGCGCCGATCATCTCTCGCCCGCTCATGCCGCCCGCTGTCGTGACAGTTGGCGCCCACGATCCGCGCTGCGAACCTTCGCCCGCAAGTAACGAGACGGCCTGGCGCCCATGAAGATCTTCAAGCTGCTGTCGGCGGACCAGCCGAACAATCCGCTCACGCGGTCGATCCGTGAAGGCTATCCGTCCCTGGCCGTGGCCTTCGTCTTCACGATGGTCTCCAACCTGCTCTACATGGCCCTGCCGCTCTACACCTTCCAGATCTATGGGCGGGTGATGAGCAGCGGCAGCATCCCCACCCTGCTGGTGATCACCTTCGGCGTCCTGGCCACCTTCGCGGTCTCCGGCGTCATCGACCACTACCGGTCCAAGGTGCTGATCAACTTCGGCGTGGTGATGGACCAGCGGGTCTCGGGCCACGTCTTCTCGGCCCTGTTCGACGGCGTTGTGCGCGGCAATCCGGCCATCCGCTCCCAGGCCCTTCGCGACCTCGACTCCTTCCGCCAGATGCTCACCGGCCCCACCTTCGGCGTGGTCTTCGACCTGCCCTGGATGCCGATCTTCATGATCGTGCTGTGGATCATCGACCCCCTGGTGGGCATGGTGACCCTGCTGGGGGCGGTGGTGCTGGTGATCCTGACCCTGGCCCAGGACCGCGTGACCCGGCCGATGCTGGGGGAGGCCAACGACGCGGCCCTGCGCAGCTATTCCTTCACCGACGCGGCCCTGCGCAACAGCGAGGTGGTCCGGGCCATGGGCATGGTGGAGCCGCTGGGCGGCCGCTGGGCGGTCTTCCGCCAGGTCACCATGGACCGCAGCGCCGAGGCCAGCACCCTGGCCAGCGCCATCTCCAACGTCAGCAAGTTCTGGCGCCAGGGCATCCAGGTGCTGATCATCGCCGTGGGCGCCTATCTGGTGGTCAAGGGCACGATCCACATGGCCCTGCTGTTCGCCAACATGATCCTGGCCGCGCGCGCCCTGCAGCCCATCGACCGCCTGGTGGGGTCCTGGGACGGCATGCTCCAGGGCACCCGGGCCTTCGACCGACTGATGCTGATGTTCGGCGACTACAAGCCCGCCAAGCCGGTCACCGGCCTGCCCCGCGCCACCGGCCGCCTCTCGGTCGAGGCCGTCAACTTCGTGCCCCCGGGCGGCCAGAGATTCGTGCTCCAGGGAGTCAACTTCAAGATCGAGCCCGGCGAGATGCTGGGCATCATCGGTCCCTCCGGCGCCGGCAAGTCGACCCTCTCGCGTCTGATGATGGGGATCTGGCAGCCGAGCAACGGCAGCATCCGCCTCGACGGCGCCGACGTCTTCACCTGGGACCGCCAGGACTTCGGCAGGAACGTCGGCTACCTGCCGCAGGACACCGAGCTGTTCGCCGGCACCATCCGGGACAATATCGCCCGCTTCCAGCCCGGCGTGGACGACAGCCATGTGATCACCGCGGCCCAGCTGGCCGGGGTGCATGACCTGATCCTGCGCCTGCCCAAGGGCTATGACACCGACCTCGGGGAGAGCGCCCACGTGCTCTCGGCCGGGCAACGCCAGAGGATCGGACTGGCCCGCGCGGTGATGGGCCAGCCCCGCTTCGTCGTGCTCGACGAGCCTAACGCCAGCCTCGACTCCGAGGGCGAGGACGCCCTGATGTCGACGCTCGACGCGCTCAAGGCCTCCGGCGTCACCATCGTGGTGGTCTCGCACAAGCCCAACCTGTTCCGGGCCGCCGACAAGATCCTGGTCCTGCGCGAGGGCCGCATGGAGCTGTTCGGCCCGCGCGATCAGGTCATGGCCCGCTTCACCCAGCCGGCCGCCGTACAAGCCATAGGCGCCGCGCGATGAACCGCGAAGTCACCCCGCTCAAACCCTATGTGACGCCGTCCTTCAGCGGCGCCGAGCAGAGCCTAGATCCGGAGCTGAAGCGCAAGCTGCGGCAACCGATGATCATCGGTGGGGCCGTGGTCGGGGTCTTCGTGGTCGCCACGATCCTCTGGGCGGCCGTCGCGCCGATTCGCAGCGCGATCATGGCGCAGGGCGTCGTGCGGGTGGAAGCCAACCGCAAGGTCATCCGCCATCGCGAGGGCGGCACCGTCAAAGCCATTCCGGTCAAGGAAGGCCAGCACGTGACCTTGGGCCAACCGCTGCTGATCCTCGACGACGTGCAGCCGCGGGCCTCCGTCGACGTCTTCCAGAACCAGTATGACGCCCTGGCCGCGCAGAGCGCGCGCTTCGAGGCCGAGGCGACGGGCCGGCGCGTCCTGGCCTTCCCGGCCAGCCTCACCAACCGCATGTCGGACCCCCGCGTGGCCGGCCTGATCCGCGATCAGCAGCTGCTGTTCACCACCCGCCTGCAGTTCTTCGACAGCCAGGCCGATGTGCTCAACCAGCGCCAGAGCCAGATCGAATCCCAGATCTCCGGCGTGCAGGCGCAGCTCGACGCCCTGGAGGAGTCGGTCCGGCTGACCAAGGAAGAACTGGCCGGCTATCAGACCCTCTATGAGAAGGGCTATGCGCCCAAGACCCTGATCCTGCGCTATGACCGCAGCCTGGCGGAGCTGGCCGGCCGTCGCGGCGCCCTGACCTCCGAGATCACCCGCCTGCGCCAGCAGAAGGGCGAGACCCGAATGCAGCTCAACAGTCTGCGCGATCAGCGGGTCAGCCAGGCGGCCGAAGGGCTGCGGCAGATGCAGTCGGGGCTGTCGGACGTGTCGCCCCGACTCACCGCCGCCCTCCAGACCCTCGAGCACTCAGTCCTGCGCTCGCCGGTCGACGGCTACGTGCTCGACCTCAGCCAATCGACCATCGGCGGCGTGATCGGCTCCGGCGAGGTGCTGATGAACATCGTGCCCGCCAACGCCCCGCTGATCGTCTCGGCGCGAATCAAGCCCGCCGACATCGATGACGTTAAGGTTGGCATGAAGGGCCAGGTGCGGCTCACCGCGTTCAACTACCGCAAGGTCTCGCCGGTGGAAGGCGACGTCATCGCCGTCTCGGCCGACCAGCTCAGCGATCCGAAGTCCGGCGAGGGCTATTTCCGCGCCGATGTCCGCATTCCGCCGGCCCAGCTCGCGACCCTGCCGAAGGGCGCCAAACTGAGCCCTGGCATGCCCGCGACGGTGTCGATCACGACCGGGACGCGCACCATCCTGTCCTATGTCGTCAGCCCGCTGACCGACACGATCCGCGACTCCTTGAAGGAGGACTGAACAGGGGGCGAACCGTCCTCGCTCGCGCCTGTGGAAGGGGTGGGTTGCCCGCCGTTTTTACTGTTGCGCATTTTCGACGGTTCCGATACGTCTTCCTCGGGCTCGTTTAACCTTCGCCACGACCATGTTATGGCGGACGGTAAGGACTTCCTGGGACCGCGCCATTCGGCAATGGTGGCCAGGCGTTTTCAGGCGGTCCGTGTGACACATGACTGGAGAGACTCATGGCTACGTACTATTTCGACACAATGACGGCGGCGAACGCGGCGGCCTTTGTCGCGGCTGACACCCTCGTCTTCCCCTCGGCGGCCACGGCGACCGCCGTTTCCGTCGTCTACGTTCCGGCGGCGGGCGCTAGCCCGGCGCGCATCGACGTCACCTACGCCGGCACCACCCGGTCCTTCGACCCGGCGGTGCTGATCACCCAGAACGAAAACAGCGTCTTCGCCGACGGCACCGAGCTGGTCATCGGCTCGAACAACACCGACACCATCGCGGTGGCCTCGGCCGGCGCTGACGCCCTCTACGGCGGCGCGGGCGACGACACCCTGAGCGGCCTGGACGGCAAGAACTACGCCCAGGGCAACCAGGGCGCCGACAGCATCCTCGCCGGCACCGGCGCTGACACCCTGCTCGGCGGCCAGGGCAACGACACCATCGCTTCCGGCACGGGCGCCAACTACGTCCACGGCAACCTCGGCAACGACAGCGTCGTCGCCGGTGCGGGCACGGGCGCTGACACCCTGCTGGGCGGTCAAGGCGACGACTACCTGGACGCCATCGACGGCGCCAACCTGGTCTTCGGCGACCTGGGCAACGACACCGTGGTCGGCGGCACGGGCGCTGACAGCCTGCTCGGCGTCGACGGCGCCGACAGCGTCTTCGGCGGCGATGGCGCGAACTCCCTCGACGGCGGCGTCGGCAGCGACACCATCACCTCCGGCATCGGCAACGATGTGATCTTCGGCGGCGACGGCGACGACAGCATCAACGCTGGCACGGGCGTGAACTCCGTCCAGGGTAACCAGGGCAACGATAACATCACCGGCGGCGCTCTGGCCGACAGCCTGCTCGGCGGTCAAGGCAACGACATCATCGCGACTGGCGCGGGCTCCAACTACGCCCACGGCAACCTCGGCGATGACTCGGTTCTCGGCGGCGCTGACACCGACACCATCCTGGGCGGCCAAGGCGCCGACACCATCGACGGCGCTGGCGGTTCGGACCTGATCTTCGGCGATCTGGGCTCCGACTCCCTGGTGTCCGGCGCTGGCGCTGACACGGTCTGGGGCGGCGACGGCGACGACGCTGTCTCCAACGTCGGCGGCGGCAACGACATCGCCGATCTGGGCGTGGGCAACGACGCCTACACCGGCGGCGCGAACAACGACACCGTGACCTCGGGCGCCGGCAACGACGCCATCAGCCTCGGCGACGGCACCAACTACGCCACCGGCGACGCTGGCAACGACTCCATCCTCGGCGGCGCCGGTGGCACCGGCCGTGACACCATGTTCGGCAACGACGGCGCCGACACCCTCTCGGGCGCCAACGACACCAACTACGCCGACGGCGGCGTTGGCGCCGACAGCCTGCTGGGTGGCACGGGTCTCGACACCCTCCTGGGTGGCGACGACGCTGACACCATCGCCGGTGGCGTTGGTGGCACCAACCTCGCCGACGGCGGCGCGGGCGCGGACAAGATCACCACGCTCGCCGGCGCTGACACCATCACCGGTGGGGCCGACGCTGACACCATCGACGGTGGCGCTGGCGCCAACAACGTCTCCGGCGGCACGGGCAACGACTCGATCACGGTCGCGGCTGGCGCTCAGACGATCGCTGGTGATGATGGCAACGACACCATCAGCAGCACGGGCGCGGGTACGGGTTCGCTCTCCGGTGGGGTCGGCAACGACTCCATCGTGGCGGGTTCCGGTGCCGAAACCCTCACGGGCGGCGCTGGTGTTGACACCATCGCGGCCGGTGCGGGTGGTGACGCGGATCGCTTCGTCTTCGCGGCGGGCGACTCCTCCTCCACCTCGATCGACCTGATCTCGGGCACGGTCGCCTTCACCGCTGAAGACACCTTCGCTCTGGGTGTCACCGGCACGGCGAGCAACTTCCTGATCGGCACGACGGCCACCAGCCTGTCGCAAGCCATCACGGATGCGAACTCGCTGATCACTGGTGGTTCGCGCGACATCGTGGTGATCACGGTTTCGGGCACCGCCAGCGACGACGGCACCTACGTCTTCGCCGACAGCGCCGGCACCAACACGATCGGTAACGCGATCAAGTTGACGGGCGCCACCGGCACCATCGACCACACCGACTTCGTCGCCTAAGACCGACGACGACGGACCAAGGTTTGGGGCCGCCCTTCGGGGCGGCCCCTTTCTTTTGGGCGAATTTGTAGAGCCTGCGAATATCCGCTACGGCCTAGGCCGATGAGCAATGCGGCGATCTTTTTTCATCCCGACGGCTATGACACCACCGGCGCCCGGCTGATGGGCCGGCACTCCGCGGGGGAGAGCTTCCTTCGCGGCTTCCTGCGGCACGGCGACATCGACCGGCTGCACCTGTTCAACGCCGGCACACGTCCGCCGGCGGCCCTGCAACCGCTCCTCGACCGGATCGAGCCCAGCACACGGCCGGTGACCTGGCTGAACAGGATGGGCCGCGGCCGACTGGCCGATCCCGGATGCCTCTACCTTCCCCAGCCCACCCTGGCGGCCGAGGCCTGGCTGCGCAGTCCCCTGGGCCGTAACCGCTACAGCCTCTGCGGCATCACTCACACCACCGCGACCCATCGGGCCACCGACATCATCGCCGACATGATGACCTCGCCGGTCGAGGCCTGGGATGCTCTGATCTGCACCTCCGACGCCGTCCGCTCGGGGGTCGAGGTTCTGTTGGAGGCGACCCGGGAGGACCTGCGGGCCCGGCTGGGAGCCACGCGCTTCCCGACCCCGGAACTCGCCACCATCCCCCTGGGCGTCAACGCGTCGGACTTCGCCGCCAACGACCAGGCCCGCGCCGACTGGCGCGCCCGTCTGGACATTCCCGCCGACGCCGTCGTCGCCCTCTATCTCGGTCGCTTCCACGCCGCGGGCAAGATGAACCCGGCCACCATGGCCCTGGCCCTGGAGGCGGCGGCCCAGCAGACGGGCAGGCCGATCTACTGGATCGTGGGCGGATGGTCGGCCACCGACGAGACCACGGCGCTCTTCCACGCGCAGACCCAGGCCTACTGCCCCAGCATCCACTATCGGCCGGTGGACGGCCGCCCGGCCGACACCCGATTCTCCCTCTGGTCGGCCGCGGACTTCTTCATCTCGTTCTCGGAGAACGTGCAGGAGACCTTCGGCCTGACCCCGGTGGAGGCGATGGCCGCGGGGCTGCCTTCGGTGGTCACCGACTGGGACGGCTACCGAGATACGGTCCGCCATGGCGTGGATGGCTTCCGTATCCCCACCACGGCGCCGCGCCCCGGGCTTGGGCGCGACCTCGCCTATCAGTTCGCCAACGACTGGATCACCTACGAACTCTATCTGGCCAGCGCCGCCCAGATGACCGGCGTCGACCATGGCGCGGCCACGGCGGCGATCGTGGCCCTGGTCAGCAATCCCGAGCTGCGGGGCGCCATGGGGGCCGCCGCCGCCCGCCAGGCTCGGGAGCATTTCGATTGGTCGGCGATCATTCCGCGCTACCAGGCGCTGTGGTCGGAGCTGGCGGCCCGGCGAGCCGCGGCCGCGAGGGCGGAGATCGGCGCCTCCACCAGCCCGATCGACAATCCGCGACGGCTCGACCCCTTCCAGCTGTTCGAGACCTATCCGACCGGCATTCTCTCGGCCGTCGACCGCCTGCGCGTGGCGCCGGCCATGACCTGGGAGATGGGGCGAGACCGCCTGACCCTGCCCCTGGGTGCGCTCGGCGCCTGGGCCCTGCCCAGTCTGACGGAGGCCGAGGCGGTATTCAGCCATCTCTCGGCGCGGCCGGAGGCCAGCGTCGCCGAGATCCTCGAGACCTTCCCCGTCAACCGACGGTCATTCCTGGAACGCGGTCTGCTATGGCTGGTGAAATTCGGCATCGTCGAGCTCGTCGCCCCGCCAACGGTCACCAATCGCTCCGCAAGCTGACGAGACCGCCGCCGCCGCCGAGGACGTTGCGCAGACTTCATGGAATTGAGGAGGCGAGAGGCCGGGCGGCTCACCCAGGGGCTGACCGCCCGGCCAAAGCGACACAGCCTTGGAGAGCTCGGCTGACAAAAAACTGTAATCCAATTCAACGGCGGAAAAAAGAAAATCCCGCTGCAGGCGAAATCAACAGTTCGCGAGGAGGCGCGGCCGGCGGCGGCTTGGCCGCGCATCCGAGGCCGAATCACTCGCCTAAAAGGTCAGGCGCTCCTGGCGTTCCACCACAACAGCACCGCGCCGGACGACAGTATAGAGCAAGGTATAACGACCCTTCGGCCACCCCGCAGCGGGGCGTTTCTTGCCCACATAGACTAGGTATTGGGCCTTGTCGCGATCCAGGGGCGGTAACTGCGACTGGGCCAGGATCTGGCCGGCCGGGTCGGTCAGGGTCACGTTCTGGATATCTCCGCCCCCTAGCTTGATGGCGCGCACGTAGGCGATGAGCATCGGGCTGTCGGCCGTGGGCGCGGCGATCCCCCCAGCCTCCACGGCCTGCCCGGAGACCGGGGCGGCGGCGAAGCCGATATTGAGCACCGCACCCTGCTGATAGGCCAGTTTCCGGGCGGTGGCGGGATCCCACAGGCTCGATCCCGGGGCGGCGCCCGGGTCGCAGGCCGCGCCTGGGGTCGGCGCGAAGGGGTCGATGGTCACCCCGTCGTGGCGCACGGTGAGGTGGAGGTGGGGATACTCGGTATTGCCCGAGAGGCCGACCTTGGCGAGGGGGCGGCCGGCCTCGACCCTATCGCCGGTCTTCACGACGATGCTGCCCCGGGCCAGGTGGCAGTACTGGGTCTCCCAGCCGTTCCCGTGGTCGACCACCACCCCGTTGCCGCACTCGCGGTTGGCGACATCGACGCCGGCGGTCCGCACCGAGATGTCCTCCACCCCGTCGCGTAGGCGGGCGACCAGACCCGGGGCGGCGGCGAGCACCAGGACGCCGGCGCGCTGGGCGGCCATGTTGGGGATGCGGAAGTCGATCCCGCCGTGGGCCTCATAGGTCTGGCCCCCGCAGCGGTAGTCCTGGACCCCGGGGCCAGGGTCGCGATCCAGGTAGTTCTGCACCGCGCAGTCGACGCCTATGGCGCAGGCGATGGGCAGGGCCAGGCGCGGGGCGTCGGCCGGCGGCGGGACGATGGCCGACACCGGCGCCGCCGGAGCCGGGGCGGGTTTGGGCGCGGTGGCCGCCGGCGTGCCGGGACCGCAGCCGGTAATCAGGGCCAGGAGGGCCAGGGCGGCGTAACGGTTGACAGTCATCGGTATGGCTCCCTGAAGCCGCGATCCTGGGGGTCTGCTGGGACGGAACTGTGACGCGTCAGAAGCCGATCCCGGTCAGGGCCTGCAGCCGGGCGAGATCGGCGGCGTAGACGCCGCGCAGGTGGTCGACATCGGCGGGCTCCAGCCCCGCCATCTCCTGGCCGACATGGATGGCGCGGGGGCTGGTGGGCGGCGGCGGGGGTGCGCCCAGGAAAGCGCAGACCTCTCCCAGCACCCGGTTGGGATCGGCGCGCAGGTCCTCGGCCTTCAGAGCCAGGATCTGGTCACGGGGAAAGAGGGCGTAGAGGCGCGCGAACTGCTCGCCGTAGAAGCCGCGCTCCACATAGGAGTATTCCCGGTGATGGCCCCAGGGCTGGCTGTCGAACAGCCGTTGGCGGCCCTGGCGGACGCACCAGCCGAAGGGCTCGCGCTCGGCGCCGCGGGAGGTCTCCATCCGCCAGTGGGACCAGGCCCGCTCGACGGGATCGCGCAGCATGACGATCAGGCGCATGGCCGGATTGTAGGCCGCGATCCGCTCCAGGCTCCGCGGCCAATAGAGATAGATGGGGGTGGCCTCGCCGACCACGGCGCCTGGGCCCGGCGCGAACTGGGCGTGGTAGGCGCCATAGTCGGGGTTTCTCCAGTCGACGGTCTCGTCGTCGAAGAAGTGGACCTCCTTGATGGTCGAGAGCGAGATTCCCGGGACGTCGCCCAGGTGATCGAACAGGGCCGTCGTCCCGGCCTTCTGCACACCGGCGATGATGAAGTCGACGAGGGGCATGGTTCCTCTGGGCTCACCCTGCGCGCGAGGCGGGGCGGCCCCGACCTACGCTTGGCGTGGATACGACTTCATGCGCGCGACGACACGCGATAATAGGAAGGGGACTGCGCCGCCGGCCCTCGACGGGCCCCGCGCGGCGCCACGCTAGAACGGGTTTCAGAGCCTTGACCGCCAAGATCGACACCGCCGCGCATGCCGGCAAAGCCCCCGCGAGCGGCCGATGAAGGCCGTCATCCTGTGCGGCGGGCTGGGAACCCGCATCTCCGAGGAAAGCCACCTGAAGCCCAAGCCGATGATCGAGATCGGCGGCCGGCCCATCCTCTGGCACATCATGAAGCTGTTCTCCCACTACGGCTTCAACGAGTTCATCATCTGCCTTGGCTACAAGGGCTACGTGATCAAGGAGTACTTCTCCAACTACGTGCTCCACAACGCCGACTTCACCGTCGACCTGGCCAATGGCTCGATGGAATACCACGCCACCAATCACGAACCCTGGAAGGTCACCCTGGTGGAGACGGGCCCGGAGACCATGACCGGCGGGCGCCTGAAGCGAGTGGCCAAGTACCTGACGCCGGGCGAGTCCTTCTTCTTCACCTATGGCGACGGGGTGGCCGACGTGGATCTTGCGGCCCTGGCGGCCTTCCACAAGGCGCACGGCAAGCAGTCTACGGTGACGGCGGTCTCGCCCCCCGGCCGCTATGGCGCGCTCGACATCGTCAATGGCGCGGTGGAGCGGTTCATCGAGAAGCCGCCCGGCGACAACGGGCTGATCAATGGCGGCTTCTTCGTCCTGCAGCCCGAGGTGGTCAGCCGCATCGCCGGAGACGAGATCCCGTTCGAGTCCGCGCCGCTGGAGGGCCTGGCCGCCGACGGCGAGCTGATGGCCTGGCGCCACGAGGGCTTCTGGGCGGCCATGGACACCCTGCGCGACAAGAATCAACTGGAGGCCCTGTGGGCCTCGGGCAAAGCGCCCTGGCACGTCTGGAAATGAGCCGACCCGATCCCGCCTTCTGGTCGGGCAAGCGCGTCCTGCTCACCGGCCACACCGGCTTCAAGGGCTCGTGGGCGGCGATCTGGCTGACAGCGCTCGGCGCCAGGGTCACCGGCCTGGCGCTCGCCCCCGACCAGACGCCCGCCCTGTTCGACCAGGCGGGCGTCGGGGCCCTGATCGAGTCGAAGATCGCCGACCTGCGCGACCAGGCCGCCGTCGAGGCGGCGCTGAAGGGCCGCGAGTTCGATCTGGTGCTGCACATGGCCGCCCAGCCGATCGTGCGGGCCTCCATCGAGGATCCGGTGGCCACCTTCGCCTCCAACATCCTGGGCACCGCCCACCTGCTGCAGACCCTGCGCGGTCAGGCCGCCCTGAAGGCCGTCCTGGTGATCACGTCGGACAAGGTCTACGCCAACGCCGAGACCGGCCGGGCCTTCTCCGAGACCGACGCCCTGGGGGGCAAGGACCCCTATTCGGCTTCCAAGGCGGCGGCCGAGATCGTCACCCAGAGCTTCGCCCGCAGCTTCTTCGACAAGGCCGGCGTGCCCGTGGCCACGGCCCGGGGCGGCAATGTCATCGGCGGCGGCGACTATTCCCGCGACCGGATCGTCGCCGACATCGTCCGCGCCGGTCAGGCCCAGGGGGTGACGGTGCTGCGCCATCCGGAGGCCACCCGACCCTGGCAGCATGTGCTGGACTGCGTGGCCGGCTACCTGACCTATCTTGAGCGCCTGGCCACCGATCCCGCCGCGCCCCGCGCCCTGAATTTCGGCCCTCGCCCTGGCGGGCCCGAGGTGACGGTGGGCGAGCTGGCCACCACCGCGGTCAAGGCCCTGGGCGCCAAGCCCTGGCGCCACGAACCCGACCCCAATTCCCTGGAAGCCCGGTCGCTGGGCATCGACGCCAGCCTCGCCAAGCGGGTGCTGGGCTTCGAGAGCCGCCTCGACGCACCGGTGGCCGTCGAATGGACCATGGACTGGTATCGCCTGCAGGCCGACGGCGGCGACGCCCTCACCCTGTGCCGGGACCAGATCTCGCGTTACGAAGGCCTTTGATGACTGCTCCCACCTGCCGCTTCTGCCGTGCGCCGCTGACCCAGGACTTCATCGACCTGGGAAGCCAGCCCCTGGCCAACAGCTATCTGACCAAGGCCCAGCTTGAGGCAGGGACCGAGAAGTCCTATCCGCTGCACACCCGCGTCTGCGGCAGTTGCTTCCTGGTCCAGGCCGACGACCCGGTGGCGGCCGACGACATCTTCGACGAGGGCTACGCCTATTTCTCCGCCTATTCCGCCAGCTGGGTGGCCCACGCCAAGCGTTACGCGGAAGCCATGGCCAAGCGATTTGGCCTGGGGCCCCAGTCCCTGGTGGTGGAGGTGGCCTCCAACGACGGCTACCTGCTGCAGCACTTCAAGGCCATGGGCATTCCGGTCCTGGGGATCGAGCCGACGGCCAACACCGCCGAGGTGGCGGTCCGCGAGCGCGGCATCCCCACCGAGGTCTCGTTCTTCAACGACGCCACCGGCCGCGCCCTGAAGGCGCGCGGGATCGCCGCCGACCTGATGGCCGGCAACAACGTGCTGGCCCACGTGCCCGACATCGGCGACTTCGTGGCCGGCTTCCAGCACGTGCTGAAGCCGCAGGGGGTGCTGACCTTCGAGTTCCCGCACCTGCTCAACCTCATCGAGCTGGTGCAGTTCGACACCATCTATCACGAGCACTATTCCTACCTGTCCCTGCTGGCGGTGGAGCGGGTGCTGCGGGCCAACGGCCTGCGTCCCTTCGACGTGGAGCTGCTGCCGACCCACGGCGGGTCGCTGCGGCTGTTCTGCGCCCATGAGGCGTCCAGCCATCAGGAGACCCAGGGCTTGAGGGACCTGCGCGCCCGCGAGCAGGCCGCGAACCTGGACAAGCTGTCGGGCTATCAGGGCTTCACCGCCCGGGCCGAGGCGGTGCGCGCCGACTTCCTGGCCTTCCTGGCCAAGGCGAAGGCGCAGGGCAAGCGGGTGGCGGCCTATGGCGCCGCGGCCAAGGGCAACACCTTCCTGAACTATGCGGGCGTGGGGACCGACGACATCGTGGCGGTGTTCGACGCCAATCCGCACAAGCAGGATCACTATATGCCGGGCAGCCACATCCCGATCTACGCGCCGGCCAAGGTGGACGAGATCAAGCCGGACTACCTGCTGATCCTGCCCTGGAACCTGAAGGACGAGATCACGGGCCAACTGGCCCACATCGCCGACTGGGGCGGCCGCTTCGTCACCGCCTCGCCGGAGACGAAGGTCATCAGCTGATGCGGTTTTCGGGCACGGCCATCGACGGGGTGACGGTGGTGGATCTCGAACCGTCCACGGACGAGCGCGGGTCCTTCGCCCGGCTGCACTGCCCCGACGAATTCGCCGCGGCGGGTCATCCCTTCGTTCCGGCCCAGACCAGCCTGTCGCGCAACACCGCCGCCTTCACCCTGCGCGGCCTGCACTACGAGGCGCCGCCCCGGGCCGAGGTGAAGCTGGTGCGGGCGACGCGTGGGCGGATCTTCGACGTGGCCGTGGACCTGCGCCCCGACAGTCCCACCTATCTGAAATGGACCGGAGCCGAGCTCTCGGCCGACAATGGCCGGGCCCTGCTGATCGGGGCCGGCATGGCCCACGGCTTCATCACCCTGGAGGCCGAGACCGACGTCCTCTACCAGATCGACCGCATGTTCGAGCCCGGCCACGGCCGCGGCGTCCGCTGGAACGACCCGGCCTTCGGTATCGACTGGCCGGCCCAGCCCGTGGTGATCTCGCAGCGCGACGCCGCCTATCCCGACCACGGAGCCTAGGGATGGCCAGGATCCTGCTCACCGGGGCGACCTCCTTCACCGGGGTCTGGATCGCCCAGGCCCTGAACGAGGCCGGGCACCAGGTGATCGCCCCCCTGAAGCGCGCGCAGGGCGACTATGCCGGCCTGCGCCTGGACCGGGTCGCGCGGCTCAAGGCCGTCGCCGAGGTGACCTTCGAGACGCCTTTCGGGTCCCCGGCCTTCCTCGACCTGCTGAAGACGGCGGGGCCATTGGACATCCTGGCTCACCACGCCGCCGACATCCCCGGCTACCGCAACGCCGACTATGACGTGGCCGCCGGCGTGACCCGCAATCTGGGCGGCGCGGGACCGGTGTTCGAGGCCGCCGCCAAGGCGGGCGTGCGCGGGATCATCGCCACGGGCACCGGCTTCGAAGACGCCGCGGGCGGCCTGGCGGTCTCGCCCTACGGCCTGTCGAAGAAGCTCACCAATGACGGCTTCCGCCACCTGGCCCTGTGGCGGGGCCTGGCCTTCGGCCGCTTCATGATCAACGGCCCCTTCGGCCCGCTGGAGGAGGGGCGGCTGGTCTGGTCCCTGTTCCAGGCCTGGTTCGCGGGCAAGGCCGGCGTGGTTCGAACCCCGGACTATGTGCGCGACAATATCCCCGTGGTCCTGCTGGCGCGGGCCTATGCCGAGCTGGTCGCCGAGATGCTGCAGACCCCGAAGCTGGACCGGGTCTGCCGGCCGGCGGGCTATGTCGGCGCCCAGGGCGACTTCGCCCTGCGGGTGGCCGGCGAGGCCAGCGTCCGGCTCGGGCGCGAGTGTGCGGTGGAGCGCCTGGCCCAGACCGACTTCCCCGAACCCTATCTGGTGGCCAACACCGAGCCGACCCTCACCCGGCCCTGGGACGAGACCGGGTTCTGGGACGCCTATGTCGACTACTACCGCGAGGTCGAGGCCCGGGGCCTGCTCACCGCGCTGGCTTAGGCCTTGCCCGTGACGGCCTTCTCGATGAGGTCGAAGAAGTCGTGGGCGAACTGGGTGGTCTGGCCGATGGGGCTGTTTCGCATCCGCTCGCGCAGGCCGGCCCGCAGCTCGATGATGCGGTCGGGATTCTCCGCCAGGGTCACCGCCGCGGCGATATAGCCGTCGACGTCGCGGGCGCAGAGCTCGGGCAGGTCGCCGTTCATCAGGCTGGAATAGCTGAGCCGCTCGAACAGGGTCTCGCCCACCAGGGTGACCACCGGCGTCCCCATCCAGAGGCTCTCGCAGGTGGTGGTGCCGCCCGTCTGGGGGAAGGTGTCCAGGGAGATGTCCATTTCGTTGTAGAAGGGCAGGTGGGCGCCGCGGACGGCCTCGAACCGCAGGCGGTCGGCGCTGACGCCTTCCTCCGCGAAGATCGCCAAGAGGTTCTCGCGGAAGCTCTCCGAGCCGCCCTCCGGCCGCACGAACATGAACTTCGAATTGGGGACCCTGGCGAGAATCTTGGCCCACGTCCGCACCAGGTCGCGGCTGTACTTGTAGGGATTGTTGGCCGTGCCGAAGGTGACGTAGCCGTTGCGCGCCACCGGGGCCGGGTTCTGCACCGCCACACGCTCGTTGAAGGCGCCGGCCGACAGGGCGAACCAGCCGTGCGGCAGGACCAGGGGCTTTTCGATCAGCAGGCCGTCGTGCTCGGGCAGCATGAAGGGATCGACGATGAGGTAGTCGATGGCCTTCAGGCCCGCCGAGTGAGGATAGCCCAGCCAGCTCGCCTGCAGGGGCGCCGGCTTGTAGGCCATCACCGTGAGCTTGTTCATGTGGGTCGAGCCCCCCAGCTCGATCAGCATGTCCAGCTGGTCGTCGGCGATCAGCTGGGCGGCGTCGCGGTCTCCGATGTCGGGGTTCCAGCGGAAGCCCTCCACCATCCCGGCGATCCGCTTCTGGGTCGGGTCTTCCTGGCCCGTATAGTAGGAGTAGCAATAGACCTCGAACCGCGCCCGATCGTAGTGCTCGAACAGCGGCAGGGAGAAATAGGCCACCGGGTGCGCCCGCAGGTCCGAGGACATGAAGCCCACGCGGATCTTGCCGTTGGGCTGGCGCGGGGCCGGGTGGGTGATCGGGCGGCGGGCCACGGCGGTCTCGATCAGTTCGCCCCATATGCGGTGCTGATGCAGGAGCTCCCGGCGGTCTTCGGGCGTGCGCACGCGGGCCAGGTGGGAGAGCAGGGCGGTGTGGCGGCCGTTTGAGGCCCACAGCCGGCCCAGGTGCTGGAAGTCCCCCAGGGCGTCGGCGGCGTCGTAGTCGGCGACCCGGACGAAGATGTCGCTGGCCACCTTCACCGGCCCCGCGCCGTCGCCCGCCTTGCCGATCACCGGCTTCAGAAGCTGGTAGGCGCGCTCAAGGTGCTGCGCCTCGTCGCCGTGCCGCGTCCGGGAATAGCTCTCGGCCAGGGCCATCTGGAACTCGGCGTTGTCCGGTTCCAGCTCGTGGGCCTTCTCCAGGTAGGCGTTGGTCCGCACCCGGTCGAAGTCGGCCAGAGTCATGCCGAGCTGGTAGTGGATCCAGCCCTGGTCCCCCAGCTCGGTCAGCAGGCTGAGGAGATAGTCCTCGGAATCCTTGTTGCGGCCGGCGCGGCGCAGCATCACGGCCTTGGCCTCGCGCATGCGGTGGCTGTCGACGAGCGCCGCCACGGCCCGGTCGAGGACCGGCAGGGTCTCGGCCGCGCTCTTCACATCGGCGGTCAGTGAGGTCAGGTCCAGCCAGGCGTCGACATAGTCGGGCTTGAGCTTGACCGCGAGGTTGAAGCGCATCTCGGCCTTTTCCAGGTCGCCGGCGTTCCAGAAGGCGCGGCCGAGGGAGCGCTGGTGCTCGGCGTTGGTGGGGCCCTGGCGGAGGATGCGGGTGAAGACCTCGATCGCCGCCGGACCGTTCTTCATGTCGTTGAAGATGTTCCCGCGATTGATGTGGGCGGTCATGCTCTTGGGATTGAGCTTCACCGCGCGATCCAGGGCCTTCAGGGCCTCGGGGTAGCGGTTCAGGCGCCGCAGGGCGACGCCCAGGATGTTCCACAGGTCGTAGTCGCGGGGATAGCGGCTGGTGGCGATCTCGGCCCAGTGCTGGGCCTGGTCGTAGAGCTTCTGGCGGATGAGCAGGGCCGTGAAGTTCTGATAGACCCGCACCGGGGCGTCGGGTTCGCGGGTCAGTTCCTCGGCGGTGAGGCGGATGCCTTCGTCCCGGTTCCCGGCCTTGAGGGCGGCTTCGGCCTGGGCGAACCGTTCCATTGACATCGCGGCGTCCTGTCACGCGTGAGGGCTCGGGAATCCGAGGCGCCTTCGGCCGCGATTGGGGGTTGTGGTGTGCGGGCTCGTCGTCGCGCCCGCGGTTGGCGGTAATCTAGAGTGCGACGGTCGCGGCGCCAACCGGTCAGCGGCTCAGCCGGGCTTTCCGCTGAATCGCCATTTCAGGGCCAGGATCGCCGCCGACAGCGCCAGGCAGACGATGTTGGAGGCGGCCACCGGCCGCTCTCGATCAGGACGCCGTAGGCCGTCCACAGAATAAAGCCGGTGACGGTCACCACGTACATCCGCAGGGAGACCGAGGCGGCGTCCTTCTCCCGCCAGATCTCGGCGATCTGGGGCACGAAGCTGGCCATCGAGCAGAGGGCCGCCAGGGTTCCCACGAGATCGGTGAGCGACAGGTGGGGGATGGTCATGGCGCGGGTCCTCGTCAGCGCCGCGGCAATCGGTCACGCAAGTTGAGTTGCGACGCCGGCGGGCCGGCGTGCCGAAGTCACGCATGGATCGAGATCCTTGGGTTTGGGGCTCGGGCTACTCGGGTTAGAAGGCCAGTTGCGAGCGCAGGTTGAGGGCGCGGTAGTCCTGGCCGATGGCCAGGCCGGCGGTGTTCTTCCGGTCCACACTGACGTTGTAGTAGTCGAGCATGAACTTGACGGCGGGGTTGGGGAACCAGTTCACTCCGACCGTCCAGATGTGCTGCTGGCCACCGCGCACACGGTCGGCGGCGACGAGGCTGTTCTCCGCATAGTTGAGGTCGATGGTGGAGTAGCGGGCGGCCAGCTCCCAGGCGCCCCATTGGCCGTTGGCCGGGTCGAAGGGCTTGTCGACGCTGGGCGCGTCGAAGGCCGCGGTGGTGATGTTGTACTTGCGCCGTTCGCCGGTCAGGACCCAGCCGCCCTCGACGTACCAGCCTTTGAAGCTTGGGTCCGAGGCGCCGGCCGCCGGGTTGCGGCGGTCGACGGAGATGTCGAAGTACTCGCCCTGGACGAACAGGTTCTGCGTCTGGGCGGCCAGTTCAAGGCCATAGGCCTGAGCGCCCCTGGCGTCGATCTGGCCGGTGTCGATCAGCCGCGTGCCGTCGACCCGCAGTTCGGGACGTTCGCGCAGTTGCAGGGTGTAGCGGGTGGCGGCCGCCGCGCCCAGGTCGGTGGGCTGGGCCACGATGCTGGCGTTGGCGCCCACATGCACCAGCCAGTCGAAGCCATGGAGCGGCGTGCCGGCGAGGCGCAGGGCGTAGCCCTGCTGCTCGTCGAAGATCGGGGCGTTGAAGGCCGTGGCGCCGGAGTTCAGGCTCTGGACCAGGGGCCCGGTGGCGATGGCCGAGGCGAACCAGTGGTCGCCGTTACCGATCACGCCCGCGCCGATGCGGGTGTCGCCGCCGGCCAGGCCGCGAGCGATGTCGGCGGCGGCCGGACGCTCGGGGAACAGCGCCCCGTTGGTCGACGCCGCGTCCTCGAGGCCGAGCGGCGGGGCGAAGGCTCCGACCCGGAACCGCAGGGGCTTGAGGCCCGAATACTGGAGCCACAATTCCTGCACCCGGCCGGAGTCCTCCGCGCCGCTGCCGCCGAAGTCGAAGAGGATGTTGTAGTCGAAATTGCCGAACACCTTGCCGTCGACCCCGATGCGGGCGCGGCGGAAGTTGGCGCCGCCGGACAGGTCGCGGACGGTGACGGCGGCCGGCAGGCGGTCCTCCTGGTCGTACTTGGCGGTGTCGAGCTGCATCACCCCGTGCAGGGTGGCCGAGAAGCGGCCGTTGGAGGTGGCGATGGTCGGCTTGCCGCCCGCGATGGTGGCCGAGGTGGTGGTGGCGTCGGTGCGCAGGGCCGCGATGCTGGCCCCCGTCGAGACCTTCAGGTCGGCGATCTGGGCCTGGAGCAGGGCGAGCTGCGCCTCAAGCGCCGCGATCTTGGCGTCGGTCGCCGGATCGGCCGCGGCCAGCCCGGGCCACGCCAGGAAGAGGCCCGCGACCCCCGCCAGCAGTTTCGATTTCCAAGCCATTTGGCCTCTAGCCCCTCGATTGTTGGAGTTTCCAAAACTCAGGTCCGTAAAGACCCGGCAAATCCCATTGGATAAATAGAGATTGATTTGAAGTGGCCGCAGATTTCCTGACAGGGCCGCCAAGCTTGGGCGGTTGTCATGTCGGTGTCATAAGTCTGGAGTCTGCTCGGATATTGCAGTTTCGGAGATTCGCCTTGTCGCAGACGCCGCCGCGCCGATGGCTCCGGCTCTCGGGCCCGGCGCTGATCGCCGGCGGTCTGGGTGTCCTGGCCTTGCTGGTGGTCTCCGCGGGAAGGGGCGATCAGAGCGACGCCGCGGCCTGGATGGCCCTGATCGTGGCGATCCTGGTCCTGGCGGTCGCTTGGCGGGCCGGGCAGCTCGCGCAGGACGCGACCCAGGCGCCGCAGGTTCCGGCCCGGCCGCCCCACGAGAACGCGCCGCCCTATGTCAGCATCATCAACGCCCTGCCCGACCCGGTGCTGGTGATCGCAGCGCATGAACCCGATGACCTCACGGGGCGGCGTTTCGTGGTGGTCAATCAAGCCGCCCGCGACCTGCTGAGGATCCAGCACGACGCTGGCCTCCTGGTTACGGCGATTCGCGATCCCCAGGTGCTGGAGGCGGTGGACGAGGCCCTGTTCGGGGGTCTCGACAGCCAGGCGGTCTATGAGCCCGGCGGGGCCCAGGCTCGGGTGCTGAAGGCCTTCGCCAAGCCGCTCGGCCAGGCGCCCGACGGCTCCCGCCTGGCCCTTCTGGTGTTGCGCGACGAGACCGACATCCGGCGGGCCGAGCAAACCCGCGCCGACTTCCTGGCCAACGCCAGCCACGAGCTGCGCACGCCACTCGCCTCCCTCAGCGGCTTCATCGAGACCCTGCGCGGCCATGCCCGCACCGACGAGGGCGCACGGGAGAAGTTCCTGACCATCATGCAGACCCAAGCCGAGCGGATGGCGCGCCTGATCGACGATCTGCTCTCGCTTTCCCGCATCGAGCTCAACGAGCACATCGCCCCCCAGGGCGAGACCGACCTGACCTTGGCGGTGATGGATGTGGTCGACGCCCTGGGGCCCCTGGCCCGCGAGCGCGGCGTGACCTTGGCGCCCTGCCTGCCGCCCCGGGGCGAGGTGGTGGTGGCCGGGGACCGCGACCAGATCGTCCAGGTGGTGCAGAACCTGGTGGACAATGCGCTGAAGTACTCGCCCAAGGGCGGGGCCGTGACCATCGTCCTGCAGTCGGCCCTGACGGCCGACGCCGCCGCGGCGCCCCTGCGGCCCCAAGCCGCGCGGCTGTCCCTGCTGACCCCGGATCATGGGCATGATCTCTATGCCGCTTTGCGGGTGTCCGACTCCGGGGTTGGCCTCAAGCGTGAACATTTGCCGCGGCTGACCGAGCGGTTCTATCGTGTCGAGGGCCAGAAGAGCGGTGAGCGGTCCGGCACCGGCCTGGGCCTGGCCATCGTCAAGCACATCATGAACCGTCACCGCGGCGGCCTGGCGGTGGAAAGCGTCGAGGGGGAGGGGACGACCTTCAGCGCCTATTTCCCGCTTTCGGCGGCCGCCTTGGCCATGCCGGAGCCACCCATCGAAGACGTTGTTACAAAACCGTCGTAGAAGTGTCGTAAGCCGACAGCATTGCGCGGGCAGGTTCCGCGCGGCGTCAGGCGGACCACCGTCGGGCAAGTTGTTCTGGCTCTGGAGCCCCGATGCTCACCTGGATCGCCCTTCTGGCGCTCTTCCTGTTCTCCGGCGCGACCTACGCCTTCGGTCGCCGCAAGGCCCAGGCCCTGGTCCGCGGACAGAAGGGCGCCCTCCATTCCCTGCCGGGCTACCACGGGAGCTATGTCGCCCTGTGGGCGGGCCTGCCGGCGGCCCTGGTGGTGCTGGCCGCGGCCATGTTTGGCGGCCGGATGGAAGCCGCCCTGCTGCGGGCCGACATCCCCCCCGCCGTTGCGGCCCTGCAGGGCCAGATGCAGGACGTGTTCTTCGACGACGCCCGCGCCCTGGCCCACGGCGGCCAGGCCAGCGAGACGGCCTATGACGGCGACCTGAGGGTCGCGCTGGAGGCCAAGGCCCAGCAGGCCAAGCGCCTGGAGCAGCTGATCCGTTACGGCGCCCTGGCGGCCGGGGCGGTCCTCGGCCTCGCGGGTCTGGCGCTGGCCTATCCGCGCATTAGCCCCAGTTTCCGCGCCCGCAATCGGGTGGAGGGCTGGATCGCGGTGCTGTTCATCGCCTGCGCCGTCACCGCTATCCTGACCACGGTGGGCATCGTCGCCTCCCTGGTCTGGGAGAGCTGGCGCTTCTTCCAGTCGGTGTCGCCCATCGACTTCCTGCTGGGGACCGACTGGGACCCGCAGATCGCCATGCGCAGCGACCAGTACGCCACCAAGGGCGCCTTCGGGGCCGTGCCCCTCTTCGTGGGCACCTTCCTGATCATGCTGATCGCCATGATCGTGGCCGCGCCCATCGGCCTGTTCTCGGCGATCTATCTGTCGGAATACGCCCGGCCCCTGACCCGGGGCGTGGTCAAGCCGCTGCTAGAGATCCTGGCCGGGGTGCCGACCGTGGTCTACGGCTTCTTCGCCGCCCTGACCGTGGGTCCGATCTTCCGCGAGGGCTTCAACAGCCTGGGCCGCCTGATGATCGGCGGCCCCCTGGACGGCCTGGGTGTCTATCTCAGCCAGGTTCAGAACCAGATGGCCCTGGTGGCCGGCGCGGTGATGGGGATCATGCTGATCCCCTTCGTCTCCTCGCTCTCCGACGACATCATGAACGCCGTGCCCCAGTCCCTGCGCGACGGCAGCCTGGCCATGGGCGCCACCCGCTCGGAGACGGTGAAGAAGGTGGTCCTGCCCGCGGCCCTGCCCGGGATCATGGCCGCCATGCTGCTGGCGGTCTCGCGGGCCATCGGCGAGACCATGATCGTCACCATGGCCGCCGGCCTGCAGGCCAAGACCACCCTCAACCCCCTGGACACCGTGACCACGGTGACGGTGCAGATCGTCACCCTGCTGACCGGCGATCAGGAGTTCGACAGTCCCAAGACGCTCTCGGCCTTCGGACTGGGGCTCACCCTCTTCGTGGTGACCTTCATCCTGAACGTGATCGCCCTGCGCATCGTGCAGAAATACCGGGAACAGTATGACTGACGCCGCCCTCCCCACGGACAAGGCCGCCTTCCGCCAGGGGCTGGAGACGCGCCTGAAGAAGCGCTACGCCCAAGAGCGGCGCTTCCGCCTCTATGGCCAGCTGGCCATCACCCTGGCGCTGGGTTTCCTGGTGCTTCTGGTGGGCCGCATCGCCCTGCAGGGCTATTCCACCTTCATCGACTACCAGATCACCCAGTCGATCTATGTCGATCCGGCCAAGGTCGATCGCTCCGACATCGGCGGCGCCAATTTCGACCTGCTGGTGGCCGACCAGATGCTGGCCCGCCTGGGGGAGAAGGACGACGAGTTCGGCGAGACGTCGGGGAAGATGATGGACATCATCTCCAACGACTTCGGCTTCCAGCTGCTGAAGATGGTCAAGGCCGACCCGACCCTGATCGGCAAGACCGTCAAGGTGACCGGCCCGGTCAAGGCCGACGCCGCCCTCTACTACAAGGGCGAGCTGAAGCGCTCGACGCCGGAGGAGGAGCGCAAGCTCGACAACCGGCAGCTGACCTGGCTCGACAGGATGCAGGCCTCCGGGGCGGTGTCCAAGGGCTTCAATTTCGGCTTCCTCACCAAGTCCGACTCCACCGAGCCCGAGCAGGCCGGCGTCCTGGGCGCGGTGGTGGGCTCGGCCATGATGCTGCTGGTGACCGCGGTCCTGGCGGTGCCCATCGGGGTGCTGGCGGCAACCTATCTGGAGGAGTTCGCGCCCAAGAACCGGTGGACCGACCTCATCGAGGTCAACATCAACAACCTCGCCGCCGTGCCCTCCATCGTCTACGGCCTGCTGGGCCTGGCGGTGTTCATCAACTGGCTGCACGTGCCGCGGTCCTCGCCCCTGGTGGGCGGGCTGGTCCTGGCCCTGATGGCCCTGCCGACAGTGATCATCGCCACCCGCTCGGCCCTGAAGGCGGTGCCGCCCTCGATCCGCGAGGCGGCCCTCGGCGTCGGCGCGTCGCGCACCCAGACCGTGTTCCACCACGTCCTGCCGCTGGCCATGCCCGGCGTCATGACCGGGGCGATCCTGTCTCTGGCCCACGCGCTGGGGGAGACCGCCCCCCTGCTGATGATTGGCATGATCTCCTTCGTCCCCGGCGTGCCCGAGGGTTTCACCGGGGCCGCCACCACCCTGCCGGTCCAGGTCTTCATCTGGGAAAACGCCTCGGAGCGCGCCTTCCACGAGCGCACCGCCGCGGCGATCCTGGTCCTCCTCGCCTTCATGATCGTCATGAACCTGGCCGCGATCCTGCTTCGCCGCCGCTTCGAACGCCGGTGGTAGTCCGATGACCCCGCGTCAAACCTCAAGGTCCCCCATGCCCAGCCAGCGCGACGACAGCCAGGCCCAAGCGGCCGCGCCCGTCCACATCGCCGTGGACCGCGCCCACGCCAACGGAACCAGCACGGGCATCAAGATCCGCGCCCGCGACGTCAACGTCTTCTACGGCGACAAGCAGGCCCTGTTCGACGTCTCCCTGGACGTTCCGGAAAAGTCCGTGACCGCCCTGATCGGGCCCTCCGGCTGCGGCAAGTCCACCTTCCTGCGCTGCATCAACCGGATGAACGACACCATCCCCGGCGCGACGGTGCGCGGGCGGATCGAGCTGGACGGCGAGGACGTCAATGACCGTTCCATCGACCCGGTGATCCTGCGCGCCCGGGTCGGCATGGTGTTCCAGAAGCCCAACCCCTTCCCCAAGACCATCTTCGAAAACGTCGCCTACGGGGCCCGCATCCACGGGCTGACCAGCAGCAAGGCCGAGCTGGAGGCCCTGGTGCAGACCGCCCTGAAGAAGGCGGGCCTCTGGGGCGAGGTGGCCGACCGGCTGCACCAGCCCGGGACCGGCCTGTCGGGTGGCCAGCAGCAGCGCCTGGTGATCGCCCGCGCCATCGCCGTCTCCCCGGAGGTGATCCTGATGGACGAGCCCTGCTCGGCCCTGGACCCCATCGCCACGGCGCGGATCGAGGAGCTCATCGACGAGCTGCGCAACCAGTACTGCATCGTCATCGTCACCCACTCCATGGCCCAGGCCGCGCGGGTGTCGCAGAAGACCGCCTTCTTCCACCTGGGCAAGCTGGTGGAGGCCGGTCCCACCGGCGAGATCTTCACCAACCCGCGGGACAGCCGCACCCAGGACTACATCACCGGCCGGTTCGGTTAGGGGCTAGACGACCATGAACGAGCACATCGTCAAATCCTACGAAGACGAGCTGAACACGCTCACCGCCGAATGCGCGCGGATGGGCGGCCTCACCGAGGCCCAGGTGGGCGACAGCATCGAGGCGGTGGTCAAGCGCGACCAGGCCCTGGCCGAGGCCATCGTCGGCCGCGACGAGCGGCTGGACGTGCTGGAGGCCGACATCGAGCGCAAGGCCATCCGGCTGATCGCCCTGCGCCAGCCCATGGCCAACGACCTGCGTAAGACCGTGGCGGCCATGAAGATCGCCATGAACCTGGAACGCTGCGGCGACCTGGCCAAGAACATCGCCAAGCGCACCCTGGTGCTCACCGAGGCCGAGCCGATGAGCCCGCTGACCCGCTCCATCGAGCGGATGGGCAAGCTGGTCCTGGGCCGGCTGAAGGATGTGCTGGACGCCTATACCGGCTCCGACCTCGACCGGGCGCTCGCCGTCTGGTCCCGCGACGACGAGGTGGACGAACACTACAATAGCCTGTTCCGCGAGCTTCTGACCTACATGATGGGCGATCCGCGCACGATCACCGCCTGCGCCCACATGCTGTTCGTGGCCAAGAACCTGGAGCGGATCGGCGACCACGCCACCAACATCGCCGAGATCATCCACTACGAGATCACCGGCGCCGAGACCATAGGCTCGGCCCGGCCCAAGACCGACGACCTGCTGCGGGACGCCTGATCATGATCCCCAACATCCTGGTGGTGGAGGACGAGGACGCGCTGTCCACCCTCCTGCAATACAACCTTGAGAAGGAAGGTTATGACGTGGTCGTGGCCGCCGACGGCGAGGAAGCCCTGACCCTGGTCAGCGAACGCCTGCCCGACCTGATCGTGCTGGACTGGATGCTGCCCAAGGTCTCGGGCATCGAGGTCTGCCGCCGGCTGCGCCAGCGCACCGAGAGCCGCAACGTGCCGATCATCATGCTGACGGCCCGCGGCGAGGAGAGCGACCGCATCCGCGGTCTCGACACCGGCGCCGACGACTATGTCATCAAGCCCTTCGCCATGAGCGAGCTGTCGGCCCGCATCCGCGCGGTGCTGCGCCGCATCCGGCCGGGCCTGGCCGAGGATCGGGTGCATATCGGCGACCTGGTGATCGACCGCGTCGCCCACCGGGTGAAGCGCGCCGGGTCCGAGGTCCATCTTGGCCCCACCGAGTTCCGGCTGCTGGACTACCTGATGCAGCATCCGGGCCGGGTCTTCTCCCGCGAGCAGCTGCTGGACGCCGTCTGGGGCTCCGACGTCTATGTCGAGGCCCGCACGGTGGACGTCCATATCGGCCGACTGCGCAAGGCGCTGAACCGCCAGGAGAGCGAGGCCGATCCGATCCGCACCGTGCGCTCGGCGGGCTATTCCCTGGACATGGACGCCTAGAGCCCTTTCCGATCTGATCGCTTCAATCAGATCGGATAAAAAGGGCTCTAATTCAAAAGGTTAGAGCATTTTTCGATCCGATAACCGTTTCACACTTATCGGAAAATGCTCTAGACCCGGAGGGGCGTAGCCGGCGTCTTCAGACCCCTGTCGCCTCGGCGTGCAGCGCCATCAGGTGCTCCACCTCGGCGCGCGACCCCAGCATCACCGAGATGCGCTGGTGCAGGGAGGTGACCTCGGCGTCCAGGATGTGCCCCTGGCCGTCGAAGGCCGCGCCCCCGGCCTGCTCCACCAGCATTGACATGGGGTTGGCCTCGTACATCAACCGCAGCTTGCCGGCCCGGTCGGGCTCGCGGGCGTCCCACGGATAGAGGAACACCCCGCCGCGCACCATGATGCGGTGGACGTCGGCCACCATGGAGGCGATCCAGCGCATGTTGTAGTTCTTGCCCCGCGGCCCTTCTTCGCCGGCCAGGCAGGCCTCGACATAGCCGCGCACGGGCGGGGCCCAATGGCGCAGGTTCGAGGCGTTGATAGCGTATTCCTTGGTCTCGTGCGGGATGGTGATCGCATGCGCGGTGGGGACCCACTCGTCGTTCAGCGGGTCCAGGGTGAAGGCGCGGACCCCGTTTCCCAGGCTCAGGACCAGGGTCGTCTGAGGCCCATAGACCACATAGCCGGCGGCGACCTGGTTGCGGCCGCTCTGCATGAAGTCGGCCGTGGCCGCCGGCCTCGGGCTTTCCGCGCGCGGGGCTGGCAGGATGGAGAAGATGGTGCCGATGGAGACGTTCACATCGATATTGCTCGACCCGTCCAGGGGATCGAACAGCAGCAGGTAGCCCCCCTCCGGACCGACCTCGCGCACCGGATAGATGTCGTCCATCTCCTCCGAGGCCATGGCCACGAGGCCTGGGGCCTCGGCGCACCGCTGCAGCAGAATCTCGTTGGAGATGACGTCCAGCTTCTTCTGCACCTCACCCTGGACGTTCTGGCTTTCCAGGGCGCCCAGGATCTCGCCGGCCGCGCCGCGGCGCACCAGGGCGCTGATCTGGCCGCAGGCCTCGACCACCGAGCCGATCAGTGCGGTCAGGCGCGGATCGACCGCGTCGTGGGCGAGAAAATCATCAAGCTTGATCAAGACCGATCATCCTCCGAATTCGCCCTGGCCGGGCTTAGGGCCCGTAAGACCACAAGGGCGGGAGGGACGACAACCCCATCCTCGCCCGCGGCGCCTATGCCAGGGGCGCGATCTCGGCGCGCGGCACGAGCTTGTGCCGGGCTGGCGGCTTGACCGCCCGGGCCTGACGGGCGAAAGCGCGGACCATGAACATTCTCCTCGTCGGTTCGGGCGGGCGCGAACACGCCCTGGCCTGGAAGATCGCGGCCTCGCCGCTCACCCGCCGCCTGGTGATCGCGCCGGGCAATCCCGGCATGGCGGCGCTCGGCGAACTTCGGGCCCTCAAGCCCACCGACGTGCCGGCCCTGGTGGCGCTCGCCCGGGAGATCGCCGCCGACCTGGTGGTGATCGGGCCCGAGGTCGCCGTCGAGGCGGGCCTGGCCGACGCCCTGGCCGAGGTTTCCATCCCCTGCTTCGGACCGACGGCCTTCGCCGGGCAGCTGGAGAGCTCGAAGGCCTTCACCAAGGCCTTCTGCGACCGCCATGACCTGCCGACCTCGGCCTATGGGGTGTTCGAGGACGCGCCCGCCGCCAAGGCGGCGCTCTCCGGCTTCAAGCCGCCCTATGTGATCAAGGCCGACGGCCTGGCCGCCGGCAAGGGTGTGGTCATCGCTGAGGACCTCGCGACCGCGCATGCCGCCATCGACGACACCCTGGGCGGCCGGTTCGGCACGGCCGGCGTGCGGGTGGTGATCGAGGAGTTCCTGGTGGGCGAGATCGGCTCGCTGTTCGCGCTCTGCGACGGCAAGACCTCGATCCTGTTCGGCGGGGCCCAGGACCACAAGCGGGCCTATGACGGCGAGCAAGGCCCCAACACCGGCGGCATGGGCACCTATTCCCCGGCCCCGGTCTTCACGCCGCAACTGATGGAGCAGACCCGCGTCCGCCTGGCCGAGCGCGCCTTCGCAGGCATCGCGGCTGAGGGCGCGCCCTATCGCGGGGTGCTGTTCGTGGAGCTGATGGCCACGGCTGACGGCCCCAAGCTGGTGGAGTTCAACGTCCGCTTCGGCGACCCCGAATGCCAGGTGCTGATGCTGCGCCTGGAGAGCGATCTGGTCCCCTACCTGCTAGCCTGCGCCACCGGGACCCTGGACCAAATGCCGGCGCCGGTCTGGCGCGACGACGCCGCCATCTGCGTGGTCATCGCCGCCGAGGGCTATCCGGACGCGCCGAAGACTGGGGCGGTGATCACCGGGGCCGAGCAGGACTTCGGACCGGATGTGGTGGTGTTCCATGCCGGAACCGCCCGAGACGCCGATGGGACCTTGAGGGCCAGCGGCGGCCGGGTGCTCAATGTCTGCGCCCGCGCCCCCACCCTGCAGGCGGCCCGCGACCGCGCCTATGCGGCGGTGGCGAAGATCGATCTGCCCGGCGGTTTCCACCGCAGCGATATCGGCTGGCGGGTGCTCGGAAGGCCCGCCTAGGTTTTCGAAGTTCCGGTATGAACTTCGCCTCTTGCCTTGCCCTCGGGGCAGGGGGATCGGTATGGTGTTTTCAAACACGCGTAAGAGAACAAGGGGAACGCTCATGGCCGAAGCAGACGAGCAGGCTCGCGAGCAGCTCAACACCGGCACCAAGGAAGTGGCCGAGAGCCACAAGTTCGACGAGGCCGCCCTGGCCGCCTGGATGGAGGCCAATGTCGAGGGCTATGCCGGTCCCCTGGAGGTGCGCCAGTTCAAGGGCGGCCAGTCCAACCCCACCTACCAGCTCGTCACCCCCAACAAGAAATACGTCCTGCGCCGCAAGCCGCCGGGCAAGCTGCTGCCCTCGGCCCACGCGGTGGACCGCGAGTACAAGGTGATCACCGCCCTGCACACCACCGGCTTTCCGGTGGCCAAGTCCTGGGGCCTGTGCACCGACGACGGCGTCATCGGCACCATGTTCTATGTGATGGACATGGTGGAGGGCCGCATCCTCTGGGACCAGAGCCTGCCGCAGTATGAGCCGGCCGAGCGCCACGCCATCTACATGGCCAAGCTGAAGACCCTGGCTGACCTGCACAACACCGATTACGAGGCCATCGGCCTGGGGGACTACGGCCGGCCCGGCAACTATATGGGCCGCCAGGTCGATCGCTGGACCAAGCAGTACAAGGCCAGCGAGACCGAGCACATCGAGGAGATGGAGCGGCTGATTACCTGGCTGCCCCAGAGCCTGCCCGAGCAGGAGCGCACCACCATCGTCCATGGCGACTACCGCCTGGACAACATGGTGCTGCACGCCACCGAGCCGCGGGTGGTCGCCGTGCTGGACTGGGAGCTCTCGACCCTGGGCGAGCCCCTGGCCGACTTCACCTATCTGCTGATGAACTGGGTCAATGGCGGCATCGCGGCCATCCCGGACCTCAAGGCCCACGGCATCCCGACCCTCGACGAGTACGTGGCGGAGTATTGCCGGCTGACGAACCGCGAGGCCCTGCACGACCTCAACTGGTTCTTCTCCTACAACATGTTCCGTCTGGCCGGGATCTGCCAGGGCATCGTCGGCCGCGCCCGTGACGGCACGGCCAACAGCCCGCAGGCCGCCGCCATGGCCCTGCGGGTCCCGCAACTGGCCAAGGCCAGCTGGATCTACGCCCAGAAGGCAGGGGCTAAGGTCTAAAGCGCCCGGTCGAGCAGCGCTTCGAGGGCGGCCTCGTCCTCGAACACCGCCGCGACCGGCCAGGCGGTGATCCTCGCGCGCCACTCGGCTGGCAGGCGCGCCCAGTCCTTCTCGGTGGTCACCAGCCCCGCGCCGAAGGTCGCCGCCCGGTCGGCCAGGCTCCGCAGGGTCCTGGCGTCATAGGCCATGTGGTCGGGGAAGGGCGCGAAGTCCTTCAGGTCGCAGCCGGCCGCCTGCAGGGACCGCTCCACCTTCCAAGGCTTGCCGACGCCGGCGAACCCCACCTGCGGGCCTGACGGCGGCGGGGCGATCGGCGCCAGGCGGGCGATCAGCACCGGCTTGCCGGGGAACATCGCCACCAGTTCGGGATCGGGCGCCTCCAGGTCGGACGGCAGCATCAGGATTACCGCGTCGGCCCGGGCCAGGCCCACGGCCAGGGGCTCGCGCAGGGGCCCGGCGGGGAAGACCGCGCCGTCCCCCAGGGGCCACTCGTTGTTGCGGGTCTCGCCGTCCACCACCACCAGGGACAGGGTCTTCCTTACCGACGGGTTCTGGTGGCCATCGTCCATCACCAGGGCCTGGGCGCCGGCCCAGGCGGCGGCCAGCGCCCCCTTGGCCCGGTCGCGGGAAATCCAGATCGGCGCGTCGGCCGCCAGCATCAGGGGCTCGTCCCCCACCTCGGCGGCGCTGTGCCTGGCGGGATCCACCAGGATCGGACCCTCCAGGGAACCGCCATAGCCTCGCGACAGGCCCTGGGCGTCGATATGTCGGGCTCGCAGGCGCTTCAGCAGCTCGCGCACCACCGGGGTCTTGCCCGTGCCGCCGGCGGTGAGGTTGCCGACGCAGATCACCGGCACGCCGGGATCAAGGGGAACGGTCCGCGCGATCCGGCGGGCGGTCACCGCCGCCCAGATCCAGGCGGCGGGCTTGAGCAGGGCGCGGGCCACCGGCGCCGGGGCGCCGTCGCGGACATACCACCAGCGGGGCGTGGGCAGCTTCATGCGGGCAGCAGGGGTTCGAGCAGGGCCAGCGCGCGGTCGAGGGCGCCTTCCTGGCTCCCGGCATAGGCCAGGGCCGCTTCGCCCATGCGCCGGCCGATGTGGGGATAGTCGGCCAGGCCTCTCAGGTGACGGGCCAGGGCGGCGCTGTCCGGCGCCTCGATGGCCGCGGCCAGGGCGAGGAGGTCGGCATAGAGGGCCGTGGCGTTGAAGGCGTGGGGGCCGGAGAGGATCGGCCGCGCCAGCCGCGCCGGCTCCAGGGGATTGTGCCCGCCGATCCCCGGCAGGAAGGCGCCGCCCATCACCACCAGGTCGGCCAGGCTGTAGAGCAGGCCCATCTCCCCCAGGGTGTCGGCGACATAGGCGGTGGTTTCCGCCGTGAGCGGCTCGCCCGCCGCGCGTCGGGCCACCTGGAAGCCGGCGGCCCGCAGCAGGGCGGCCACGGCCTCGCCTCGGGCGGGATGGCGCGGGGCGATCACCAGCAGGCTGTCGACCAGGGCCGCCTCACGGACGGCGGCGATGACGATCTCGTCCTCGCCCGGATGGGTGTTGGCGGCGAGCACGATGCGTCGGCCGCTCGCCGCGGACGTCAGTCGCGCCAATTCGGCGGGGTCGCAGGGCAGGGGTTCGCCCACCGTCTTCAGGTTCAGCAGCGGCCCGGTGCGGGCCCCCAGGGCCTTGAGCCGCGCGGCCGTCTCCGCCTCCTGCGGAAGGATCAGGTCGAAGGCGCCCAGCAGGGCGGTGGCCGCGCCGCGCACGCGAGCCCAGCCGTCGGCGCTGGCCTGGGTCATCCGCGCCGAGACCAGGGCGAGCTTCACCTCCCGCTCACGGGCGCCGAGGATCAGGTTGGGCCAGAGTTCGCTCTCCACGAGGATTCCCAGGCTTGGCCGCCAATGAGCAAGAAACCGCGCCACGGCGCCGGGAGCATCCACCGGCGCGTACTGGTGGATCACTCCGGCCGGCAGGCGTTGGGCCAGGAGCTCGGCCGAGGTCCGGGTGCCGGACGTCACCAGCAGGGTCAAGTCCGGCCGCGCGGCCAGGGCGCCTACCAGGGGCAACAGCGACATGCTCTCGCCGACGCTCACCCCGTGCAGCCAGACCAGAGGGCCATCGGGGCGCGGAAGACCAGAGCGGCCCAGGCGCTCCTCGAGCCGGGCCGCGTCCTCCTTGCCCGCCGCCACTCGCCGCCGCAGCAGGGGCCGGGCGAAGGGTTCCAGGAGGCCTAGGGCGGCTGCGTAGAGGGCAAGGGAGAGCGGGCGTCTCACACGGCTTCCGCGGGCGAGAGGCGGCAGACCTCCGCCCCGCCCATCTCCACCTGCAGGGTGCAGTGGCCGATGTTGAACCGCTTGGCCAGACCCTCGCAGGCCGAATGCAGGAAGGTGTCGCCGTCGGGATTGGAGGGCCGGGTCAGGTGGGCGGTCATGGCCGTCTCGGTGGTGCTCATGGCCCAGACGTGCAGGTCGTGGACGTCGGTGACGCCGGGCAGGGCGGTGAGCCAGGAACGCACCTCGCCCACGTCGATCCCCTTGGGGGCGGCGTCCAGGGCCAGGTTCACCGAGTCCTTCAGCAGGCCCCAGGTCCCCAGCACGATCACCACGGCGATCCCCAGGCTGAGCGCCGGGTCGATCCAGCCCAGGCTGGTCAGGGCCATGACGCCCGCGCCCACCACAACCGCCAGGCTGACGGCGGCGTCGCTGGCCATGTGCAGGAAGGCGCCGCGGACGTTCAGGTCGTCGTGGCCGCGCATGAACATCAGGGCCGTGGCGGTGTTGATCACCACCCCGATGGCCGCGACGATCATCACCGGCAAGGTGGCGACGTCGGCCGGCTCGGCGAAGCGGCGCACGGCCTCCGCGCCGATGACCCCGACCGCCACCAGCAGCAGGACGGCGTTGGCGAGCGACGCCAGGATGGTGACCTTGCGCAGGCCATAGGTGCGGCGCGCGCTCGGCGCCCGGCGCGCCAGGATGGTGGCGCCCCAGGCCAGCAGCAGGCTCAGCACGTCGGAAAGGTTGTGGCCGGCGTCGGCCAGCAGGGCCAGGGACCCTGACCACAGGCCGGCCCCGACCTCGGCCAGGACGAAGCCGAAGTTCAGCGCCACCCCGATGGCGAAGGCGCGCCCGAAATCCTTCGGCGCGTGGCTATGGCCGTGATCGTGAGCATGGCCATGGGCGCCATGATCATGGTGGTGATCATGGTCGTGGTGGGAGTGATCGTGGTGATCGTGGGCCATGCCCCTATGTCTCACCGAGCGGGCGGCGGATCAATCCGCCGCCACCCGGGACTCCGCCTGTCGGGTGGCCGCCGACAGTTTCGAGGCCCAGTCCGCGGTCAGGGCCTCGATGGCCGCGTCGTCGGCGTCGGCGGGGACGTAGTAGGGGCCCTCCCAGATCGCCGAGCCCTTGCCGAAGGGCGAGGCCACCATGGCGGTGTCCCAGCTTCCCAGCCGCTTGGCCGGCGAGGCCGCCAGCCCCACCAGCAGCACCGGGGCGCCGGTCCGCTTGGCGATCTGCAGGGCGCCGGGCGCCATCACCTCGTTGGGGCCACGCGGCCCGTCGGGGGTGACGATCAGCACCCCGCCGCCCTTCACCCAGGCCATGGCCTCGCGGAAGGCGGCCACCACCGCTCGGGCCTTGGCGGAGTCGCCCTTCTTGGCCGAGGAGGCGCGGATGGAGGGAAAGCCGTTGTGGGCCATGGCCTGGGCGAAGAACTCGCCGTCGGCCGAGGGGGAGACCAGACAGCGACCGAGCTTGGCCTGTGTCAGGATCGGCGCGACGGTCAGGGCCACCGGGATGCGGCCGTGCCAGAGCAGGGCGATGACCCCGGGCTCGCCCCGCAGCACGGCCTTGGCGCCGTCCAGGTTCTCGTGCCGCCAGCGGACGCTGTGGCGGATCAGGCTCATATAGCCGGCCAGGACCCAGCCCAGGAACGCCTGCACGGCGGGTCTGCGGATGAACTTCTTCACGCCGCGGTCTCGGCCTCGAGGTCCTGGCTGCGGGCCAGGCGGGCATAGAGGCCGCGCTTCTTGATCAGGGAGCCGTGGTCGCCGGTCTCCACCACCCGGCCCTTGTCGATCACATAGATGCGGTCGGCGCCGCGCACGGTCGACAGGCGGTGGGCGATCAGGATGGTGGTGCGGCCGGCCATCAGGCGGGCCAGCGCCGCCTGAACCTGGGCCTCGCTCTCGGTGTCCAGCGCGCTGGTGGCCTCGTCCAGCAGCAGGACGGGGGCGTCCTTCAGGAAGGCGCGGGCGATGGCGATCCTCTGCCTCTGGCCCCCCGACAGCCGCGCCCCGGCCTCGCCCACCAGGGTCTCGTAGCCGTTGGGCAGGGACAGGATGAAGTCATGGGCGGCCGCCGCGCGGGCCGCGACCTCGATCTCGTCCTGGCTGGCGTCGGGGCGCGCATAGGCGATATTGGCCCGGATCGTGTCGTCGAACAGGAATGGCTCCTGGGTCACCAGGGCGATCTGGGCGCGCAGGGACGACAGGGTCACGTCGCGGATGTCGGTCCCGTCGATGGTCACCCGGCCGCCGGTGGCGTCGTAGAAGCGGGGAATCAGGTTGAGGATGGTGGTCTTTCCGCCACCCGAGGGGCCCACCAGGGCGACGGTCTCGCCACGATGGACCTCCAGGGTGACCTCCTGCAGGGTCGGCGGCCCGTCGGCGTAGGAGAAGCCGACGCCCTCGAAGCGGATGGTGGCGGCGCCCCGCGCCAGGGCGCCGGCGCCGGCCTGCTCGCGGACCTCCGGCTCGACGTCGAGGGCGGCGAACAGCCGCCGGGCGGCGCTGAGGCCTTCGGCCATCACCGTCTGCAGGTTGGAGAGCTGGCGCAGGGACTGAGAGGCCAGGCCCAAGGCCAGGATGAAGGCCATGAAGGCGCCGACGTTCATGGCGCCTGACTGCGAGCGCCAGCCGGCATAGGCGATGACCGCCGCCGTGATCAGGGTCATGACCAGTTCGGTGGCCGGCGCGGCCCGGGCGCGGGCGTTGGCGCCCTTCACCAGATGCTTCTGGCGGCGCTGCACCACCTCGGAGACCCGGGCCTCCTCATAGGCCTCGCGGTTCTCGATCTTCACCACCCGCACCCCGTCCAGGCTCTCCATGATCGCGGTGGAGAGCGCCGAGGTCTCGGCCATGGCCCCCTTGGCGGCCTTGGAGGTGCGCTTGGAGAACCGGCGCATGATGAAGCCGGTGATGGGGGCCGCCGCCACCAGGGTGAGCGACAGCAGCAGGTCGTTGGAAACCATCACCGTCACCGCCCCGATCACGGTCAGGGCGTGCTGGGTGTAGTTGATCACGCCGGAGGTGGCCGCCTCGCGGATCAGGCTGGCGTCGTAGAGCACAGAGGAGACATAGGCCCCGGAATGCTGGGTGCGCAGATGGGCCAGGTCGGCGCGCACCAGCTTTCCGAACAGCTGCACCTGGACGTCGCCCACCACGGCGTTGCCGATCTGGTTGACCAGAGAGGCCTGGATGACCTGGGCCAGCGCCCGGCCGATGGCCAGGGCGCCGATGGTCAGCGGCACCATCACCAGGGCGCCCGGCTTATGGTTGACCAGCAGGTCGTTGATGGCCGGCTCGAAGATCTGCACCAGCTTGGCCGACAGGAAGGCCACGGCGATGGCCGCCACCATGGCGGCCGTCCAGGCCCTCCACCGGGGCCGCATATAGACCCGGGCGATCCGGGCGATCAGGGCGCGGGCGGACAGCTCGGGCTCGTGGGTGGGCGCGGTCATCGTCCATGGCGTCGGCTGTCGGGACCGGGAAGTCAAGCTTGGCCCGATGCGCTAAGATGCGGCGCCGGCAGGATGAGGAGGGGGCGAGATGAAGATCTACGGGGTGCGGGTCTGGGTCGACGACATGGCCGCCGCCAAGCGCTTCTATGGTGAGACCCTGGGTCTCAAGGCCAAGTGGGAGATGGCTGTCGCGGTCGGCTACGACCTGGGGATCGACCTGATCGTCGAGCTGGATGAGGGCGGGGAGGACTCCCTGGTGGGACGGTTCGTCGGGGTCTCGATCCAGGTCGACGACATCCAGGCGACCTATGAGGCGCTCAAGGCCAGGGGCGTGCCGTTCCTTGCGCCTCCCGAGAAGATGTCCTGGGGTGGGACCCTGGCGCATTTCAAGGATCCGGCCGGCAACACCTTGACCCTTATGCAATAGCTGCGACCCGCCGCCCGCTTCCGTTCGGGCCCGCCACGTCCTAGTTAGGGGGCAATCTTCTGGAGCGCCCCTTGGCCGAATTCGATCTGAAATCCCCCGGCGGGCGGCTTTCCACCACGCTGAACTACCTGTGGAACGACCACGCCTATCTGCGGCTGGCCTTTTCCAACGCCCACTGGGTCAGCGATGAGCTGGTGCGCACCAACCAGCCCTGGCCCTTCCAGCTGGCGGAATGGAAGCGCCGTGGGATCAAGACCATCATCAACCTGCGCGGCGGGTTCGACGCCAGTTTCCACGCCCTGGAGAAGGACGCCTGCCAGCGCCTGGGCCTGAAGATGGTGGACTTCACCATCACCAGCCGCGAGGTGCCCAGCCGCGCCCGCGTCCACGGGGCCAAGGACCTGTTCGAGACCATCGAGTATCCCGCCCTCATGCACTGCAAGTCCGGGGCGGACCGGGCCGGGATCATGAGCGTCTTCTACATGCACTTCCGGCAGGGCAAGCCGATCCGCGAGGCCCTGGAGCAGCTTTCGCTCAAGTACCTGCACGTCAAGCACGGCAAGACCGGGGTGCTGGACTACACCTTCGAGCGCTACCTCGCCGAGGGCGAGCCCAAGGGTCAGACCTTCCTGGAATGGGTCGACAGCCCCGCCTACGACGAGGCCGCAATAAAGGCCGATTTCCGCAGCGAGATGTGGGGCCGGCTGCTCACCGAGGGCCTGCTCAGACGGGAATAGGCCCATGCCGACACGCCGCGTCCTGCTTGGAGGCCTGCTGGCCGCTCCGGCCTGGCGTGCGCGGGCGGCGGTCTCCGGCCAGGCCCTGGCCCGGGCGGCCCGCGCCCAGGTGGGCGTCACCACCGGCTATGATCCCAGCTATGCGCGCCTGGCCTATCCCGGCGGCGATGTCGGCAGGGCCACCGGCGTCTGCGCCGACGTGGTGATCCGCGCGGCCCGCGACGCCTGGGGGCTCGACCTGCAGAGGCTGGTGCATGAGGACATGGTCCGCGCCTTCTCCGCCTATCCCTCCCGGCGCGCCTGGGGCCTGAGCCGCCCGGACGCCAATATCGACCATCGACGGGTGCTCAACCTGGAAACCTACTGGGCGCGGTCCGGGGCGCAGCTCTGGAGGGCCGCCGCGCCGGCGCTGGGCAAGGTCTCCCCCCATCCCCTGGCGGTGGGCGACATCCTGACCTGGCGAGTCGCCGGGACCCTGCCCCATGTCGGCGTGGTCACCGCCGCCGGCGACGGCTCGCGGGTGGCGCATAACATCGGCGCCGGCGCGCGGGAGGAGAGCCTGGCGATGTTCGCGGCCCACACGGCGGTCGGTCACTACCGCTGGCGGCCAGCGGACAAGGCCTAATGTTCGTGCTCGTCCTTGTCGGGGTCGAGCAGCTTGTGGGCGTGGATGATGAAGTAGCGCATCAGGGCGTTGTCCACCGTCGACTGGGCCTTGGTGCGCCAGGCGGCGACCGCCTCGGCATGGCTGGCGTAGGCGCCCACCAGGTCGACCTTGGAGAGGTCGCGGAAGGTGTTGTGCTCGAGGTCTTCAAGTTCACCGCCGATGACGAGGTGCAGGAGCTGCTTGTCGGGCATGGCTGAGGTTTTCCGAAGTGAATCAACTCCTCAAGGCGATATGCCCGACACGGTTAAGGATCAATGGCGCCAGACGCGGCGCGGCGCAGACAAGGCTGGGCTGGGCGGGATTGGCCTGGTTGTAGGCGAAGGGCTTGCCCAGGTGGTCGCCGCAATAGGCGCCGGCCTCGCGGGCGATCAGATCGGCGGCGGCCAGGTCCCAGTCGCTCTTGGCCACCAGGGCCACGGCGGCGTCGAAGGCACCGGCGGCCACCAGGCACATGCGGTAGGCGGTGGAGTTGCGCGCCTCGATCCGCATGGCCGGCCAGGGCTGTGGCCAGGAGGGATGCTCGAACATCCTCTGGTCGCCCACCATGCCGCAGCCCTCGACGAGATCGCGATCGCTGGCGCGGATACCGGTGTCGTTCATCCAGGCGCCCTGTCCCGCGAGGGCGGTGTAGGTCTCCTCCACATCGGGGGCGAAGACCACGCCGGCGATGGGCAGGCCATCCTCCACCACGGCGACGGAGACCGCCCACCAGGGCCGGTCGCGGATGAAGGCCCGGGTGCCGTCGATGGAGTCCACCACGAACAGGCGGCGCGTGGACAGGCGGTCGGAATTGTCGGCGGTCTCCTCCGACAGCCAGCCATAGTCGGGCCGCGCGCTCCGCAGGCGTTGCGTCAGCAGGGCGTCGGTGGCGAGATCGGCATTGGTGACCTGCGACTTGTCGGCCTTGTAGTCGACCGTCAGGCCCTGGCGGCGCAGGTCGGTGGCCAGCAGCCCGGCCTCCCGCGCGGCGGCGACGATCAGGTCGAGATCGGCGCGCGCATCGGTCATTTCCCGGCGATGGCCAGACCGTCCACCAGGATCGAGGGCGCGTTGGCCGAACCGCGGAACTCCAGGTCCGAGCCGGGGATCAGGCGGGCGTAGATATCGATCAGGTTGCCGGCCACGGTGATCTCGGTCACCGGATAGGCCAGCTCGCCGCCTTCGAACCAGAAGCCCGCGCAACCCACCGACCAGTCGCCGGTGTTGGCGTTCAGCGAGGGGCCGAACATCGAGGTGATCAGTACGCCCTTGCCGGCCTGCGCCATCAGGGCGGCCTGGTCCTTGTCCCCGGGGAGCAGGGTCAGGTTGGTGGTGCTGACGCCCGGAGGGCCGGCGAGGCCCCGGGAGGCGTGACCGGTGGTCTCCAGGCCCAGCTGCCGGGCCGAGGAGGAGTTCATCAGCCAGGTGGTGAGCACCCCGTCGTCGATCAGGTTCCAGGCGCGGTTGGCCACCCCTTCGTCGTCGAAGGGGGAGGAGCCCAGGCCGCGCACCTTGTGCGGGTCGTCGGTGACCGTGATCCCCTTGGCGAAGATCTGCTGGCCCAGCCTGTCCTTGAGGAAGGAGTTGCCGCGGGCGATGGAGGGCCCGGAGATGGCGCCGATCAGCGGACCGATCAGGGACATGGCCAGGCGGTTCTCAAAGATCACCGGGGCGGTGGTGGAGTCGATCTTGCGGGCCCCCAGGCGGGCGGCGGCCCGGCGGCCGGCCTCGGCGCCGATGCTCTCGGGGGTGGGCAGGTCGGACTGCCAGCGGGTGGAGCGGCCGTCATAGCCGCCCTCCATCTCGTCGCCCTCGCTGGCGATCACCGAGACCCCGATGGAATAGCTCGAGGCGCGGTGCACGCCGGAGAAGCCGCCGGAGGTCACCAGCCGCCACTGGCCCGAGGAGGTGGAGGCCGAGCCGCCGTCGGAATTGGTGACGCGCGGCATGGCGCGGCCGGCCTCTTCGGCGGCGCGGGCGCGGTCCTCCAGCTGTTCGGGCGTCGGCTCGGCGCCGTCGTAGAGATCGAGGTCGGGGAAGGGGCCCCGGGCCAGGCGCTTGGGGTCGGCGAGACCGGAATAGGGATCCTCGGGCGCCAGCCGGGCCATGGCCACGGCGCGTTCCACCAGCTTGGCCCGGGCGTCGGCCGAGATGTCGGAGCCCGACACGGTGGCCTGCTGCTTGCCGATGAAGACCCGCAGGCCGAGGTCGCGAGACTCCTCTCGCTCCACCTCTTCCAGCTTGCCCAGGCGGACATTGATCCCAAGGGCGGCGCGCTCGGCGCCCACGGCTTCGGCGCTATCGGCGCCGGCCTTCAGGGCGGCGGCGACGACATCGGCTAACAGGCTCTCTTCCATGCGGTGGATATGGCCGGGCGAAGGCTCGGGGGCAAGCCCGGCGCCCTCTCGCGCGCGTGACGGGCGGCGAAACCGCCTCCACTTTCGCCTGTGACGCTCAGGCGATGGCGTAGAACAGCAGGGCCACGCCGATGAAGACATAGGCCAGCCAGGTCATCAGGACGCCAATGACGCGCGGGAACGAGGTGCCTCCGCTATTGGAAAGGCCCACGGCGTGCAGGCCGCGGCCGACGAACATCACGAAGCCGGCCAGATGGATGGCCAGGGTCGGGGCGTTGACCACCGCCAGGACCGCGATCCCGGCCATGGCGGCGGGGATGTATTCGGTGGCGTTGCCGAAGGCGCGGATGGCCTGGGCCAGTTCCGGTATGCCCTCGTCGCCCAGCGCCACCTTGTGCTTTTGGCGCTGGCGCACCACCAGCAGGGACAGGACCAGCAGCAGGAACATGTGCAGGCCGACCCAGAGGGCCGCGGCGTTGCCCGATGTCGATGTCACGGCGTCCATGGTGTCAGTCCCCCTCTTGCGCCCCCCCGGGCTGGCGCGCAGTTGGGGTCGGAAATCGGCAAAGGGCAAGCCTTTGCGGCTCTAGGTCACAGGCTCGCCGCCGCCCGGCAGGCCCAGCCGGGCCCACTTCTCGGTCACGAGTTTCACCGTGGCCTCGTCCATGCCGAGCTTCTCCCCCCACTCTCGGTGGGTCTCCGGCGGCCACTTGTTGGTGGCGTCCAGGCCCACCTTCGACCCCAGCCCGCTCTCGGGCGAGGCGAAGTCCAGATAGTCGATGGGGGTGTTCTCGATCAGGGTGATGTCGCGGGCCGGGTCCATGCGGGTCGACAGCGCCCACATGACGTCCTTCCAGTCGCGGGCGTCGATGTCGTCGTCCACGACGATCACCCACTTGGTGTACATGAACTGCCGCAGGTAGCTCCAGACACCCATCATCACCCGCTTGGCGTGGCCGGGATAGGCCTTCTTCATGGAGACCACGGCGATGCGGTAGGAGCAGCCCTCCGGCGGCAGCCAGAAATCGACGATCTCCGGGAACTGCTGGCGCAGCAGGGGGATGAAGACCTCGTTCAGCGCTTCGCCCAACACCGACGGCTCGTCCGGTGGGCGGCCGGTGAAGGTGGTGAGGTAGATCGGGTTCTTCCGCATGGTGATGGCGCTCACCTGGAAGACCGGGAACTGTTCGACGGAGTTGTAGTAGCCGGTGTGGTCGCCGTAGGGGCCCTCGTCGGCGTACTCGTCCAGCAGGACGTGGCCCTCGATGACGATCTCGGCCTCGGCCGGCACCATCAGGGGCACGGTCTTGGCGGCCACCAGCTCCACCTTGGCGCCGCGCATCAGACCGGCGAATTGATATTCCGACAGGGTGTCGGGCACCGGGGTCACGGCGGCCAGGATCGTGCCCGGATCGGCGCCGATCACCACGCAGGCGGGCAGGGGCTCGCGCTTGCCGGCGCTCTTCCAGCGCCGGTGATGCTGGGCGCCGCCGCGATGGGCCAGCCAGCGCATGATGGTGCGGTCCTTCGACAGCACCTGCATCCGGTAGATGCCGAGATTGTAGTCGTCCTCCCGGTCCTGCGACGGACCCTTGGTCACCACCAGGGGCCAGGTGATCAGGGGCGCGGGCTCGCCGGGCCAGCAGGTCTGGATGGGCAGCTTGTTGAGGTCGATCTGGTCGCCGGTCCAGACGATCTCCTGGACCGGGGCCTTCTTCACCGTGGCCGGGCGCATGGCCATGATGGTCTTGGCCAGCGGCAGCATGTCCCAGGCGTCCTTCAGGCCGCGGGGGGGCTCAGGGCTGCGCAGGAAGGCCAGCAGTTCGCCCACTTCGCGCAGGTCGGCGGCGGTGGTGCGCTCGCGGCCCTCCAGGGTGACCCCCATGGCCACGCGCTTGACCGTGCCGAACAGGTTGACCAGGCAGGGCATGCCCGAGGGCTCGCCGTCGGCGCGGGTGACGTTCTCGAACAGCACCGCCGGGCCGCCCGTGGCCAGCAGTCGGCGCTGGATCTCGGTCATCTCCAGGACCGAGGACACCGGCTCCTTGACGCGCACGAGCTCGCCCGCGGCTTCCAGCTTGGCGATGAAATCCCGCAGGGACCGATAGGCCATGTGCTCTCCAGAACAGTTGGCCGGAAGCTAGGGCCGGCCCCCGCGTCTGTCACCCTTTGCGGTGCGGAGCGGGAGGGCTAAAATCAAACCCATGAAACGCCTCGACCTCGACGACCTGCCGCCCAAGCTCGCCCAACTGCTCACCGGCCTGGCGGAGGGCGAAGAGTTGCTGCTGGTCCAGGACGGCATGGTGGCCGGCCACCTGACCGGCGGCGCCCCCGTCCCGGCGACCACCGGCGAGCCTGCACCGCCGCCGGAGGAGCAAGCCTCGGAGATCTTCGAGCAGTTCCGCGCGATGATGGAAGACGAGTTCTAGACCTTCGCGGCGTCGAACTCCTTGACCCACTTCTTCGGCGCGATCTCCCGCCAGCGGCGGTCCAGGAAGTTGCGGAACGAGCCAGGATGCAGGCTGTCGATCCGGGCCAGGATGGCGGGATAGTCCTTGTAGTGGGCGGTGATGTGGAAGGTGGCCGGTTCGGCCTCCATCAGCATCTCGCGCTCGTCGAAGCTGATCCCGGTGAGCACCATGCTCTGGTCGTCGCGACGCAGGCGGGTGAAGAACTTGCCGTTCACCTTGAAGGCCGGCGAGCCGTAGGACATGCCCTCCTCGACGCCTGGAAACGACAGGACGATCTCGCGCATCTCTTCAGGGGTCATGGAGCTGCTCCGTCTCTCGGGTCAAGGCTCGTCCCGGTCGCCGTCGACGTCAATCGCGGCGTGGCCTATTTGGTGGGCGAGCCGAGCTGGCGGCCTTCCGCCGAGGCGTCGATCAGGATGGTCAAGCGCTTGGCCCGAGTCGGCTCGGTCTTGGCGCTGGTGACCCGATGGACCGCCACCTTGCGGTACCAGGCCGGGAAGGCCTAGAAGCCGGCCCAGGCCTTGGCGTTGGCCTGGAACTGGGCCAGTTCGGCGGCGGTGAAAACCTCGGCGGGCTTCTCGTAGGAGTACTGTCGGCTCCTTGCCTTGCCGGCCTGATACGCCGCGCGCCCGGCTGGCGCGATCAGGCCCAGGGCGTCCAGTTCGACATAGCGCTTCAGATTGACCTGGCTCCAGATCCCGCTGGCTTTGCGCGGCGTGAAGCGGATGCGATAGGCCTCCTCGTCGATGCGGTGGCGCACCCCGTCGATCCAGCCATGGGCGAGCGCCTGGTCCACTGACTGCGGCCAGGTCATGGAGGGCTTGCCCGATCCCACCTTCCAGAAACCGACCGAAAGCTCAGTCTGGCTGGTATGGTGCTCGGCCAGCCACCTGCGGAAGTCGGCGGGGGTTGGGAAGAACAGCGTGTCCATCAGTAGCCCAGGGCCACGCCGTCCTTGCGCATCTCCGTGGCCGCGGCGTAGCGGCCGGGCCAGCGTTCGATGGCCTGGTAGCCGCCATAGCCGCCGGGCTCGGGCGCCATGACCCAGCCGATCTTGGCGAGCGCCTGGCGGGTCGCCTCCGGCACGCCGGTCTCCAGGTTCAGCACGCCTGTCCCCTGCTGGGCCTCGCCGGTGGGTTCGGTGGAGCCGCCGTGATGCCAGCGGGGCGCGTCGCCGGCCTCCTGGATCGCCAGACCGTGGTCGACCATGTTGGAGATGATCTGGGCCTGGCCCTGGGGCTGCATGTCGCCGCCCATGACGCCGAAGGCCAGCCAGGGTGCGTCCCCCTTGGTGGCGAAGCCCGGGATGACGGTCTGGAAGGGCCGCTTGCCCGGCGCGTAGAGGTTGGGGTGGCCGTCGGTCAGGGCGAAGAGCTCCCCGCGATCCTGGAACATGAAGCCCAGGCCATCGGGCATCAGCCCTGAGCCCATGCCGCGATAGTTGGACTGGATGATCGAGACCATCATGCCGTCGGCGTCGGCGGTGGTGAAATAGGTGGTGTCGCCGTGGCTGGGCGCCTGGCCGGGATTGACCGGGGTCAGGATGCGGTTGGGCGAGATCAACTTGGCGCGTTCCTGGGCGTAGGCCTTGGAGATCAGCCACTCGGTGGGGATCTTGGCGAAGTCCGGGTCGGCGTAGAAACGGGCGCGGTCCTCGAAGGCCAGGCGCTTGGCCTCGACGCTGTGGTGGATGGCGGCGGCCGACTGGAAGCCCATCGCCTTGAGGTCGAATTCCTCCATGATGTTCAGGGCCTGCAGGGTGGCCAGGCCCTGGCTGTTGGGGGAGAGGCCCCAGACGTCGACGCCGCGATAATTGACCTTGTGCGGCGGGTCCCAGCGGGAATGGTGGGCGGCGAGGTCGGCGCGGGTCATCCAGCCGCCGATGCGCTGGAAGTAGCGTTCGATCGTGGTGGCGATCTCGCCGTCATAGAAGCCGTCGCGGCCCCCGGCGGCGATCAGGCCATAGGTGCGGGCCAGCGCCGGATTGCGGAACACCTCGCCCTCCAACGGGGTCCTGCCGTTCGGCGCCCAGACCGACTTGAAGTTGGCCGTCTCCTCGATCCCGGCGGCAGGCTTGGTGAAGTTGGTGAGCGACCGGGCCAGGTAGTAGGCGACGTTCTGGGTGACCGGGGCGCCCTCCTGACAGTGGGCGATGGCTGGGGCGAAGAGGTCTTTCCACGCGAGCTTCCCGTAGCGCTGGTGCAGGGTCCACCAGGCGTCCACGGCGCCCGGTACGCTGACCGAGACGGCGCCATAGGAGGGGATCAGGCCCTTCTTCGAACGACTCCGCACCGTCTCCAGGGACAGGGCCCTGGGGCTGCGGCCCGAGCCGTTGAGGCCCATGACCTGCTTGGTCTTCGGGTCCCACAGCATGACGAAGCAGTCGCCGCCGACCCCGCAGGAGATCGGCTCGACGAAGCCCAGGACCGCGTTGGCGGCGATGGCGGCGTCCACCGCCGAGCCGCCGGCCTTCAGGGTGTCGATCGCCGCCATCGTGGCCAGGGGGTGTGCGGTGGCCGCCGCCCCATGGAGTCCCCAGGCGGCGCTGCGGCTGGCGAAGGTGGCGCCGTCCACCCGGTCGCCGCCATGGACGTCGGGGCGGTTGCGATTGGGATTGTCGGAGCGTGCGTCGGCCAGGGCGCGGGTGGCGAGCGCGGCGGCGGGCAGGGCGGCGAGGAAGGTGCGGCGGCGCATGCGGACTCCGGATCTGGGGGCTTGGTCCCCGATCCTAACCCCAGGCTCAGGCCTGCGTCAGGTCTTCATCCGTCAGGGCGCCGGCTGGATGTTGAGGAAGTCCAGGGCGTCGCCGATCGGGATGAAGAGATTGATTCCGGTGGGGAGGTCGTCGGGCCGATAGGCCAGGACCGTGATGCCGATCACCGCGCCCTTCTCGTCCAGCAGCGGCCCACCGCTGTTGCCCGGATTCACGTTCACATCGCTTTGCAGGAAATTCAGGCCATCGAGGATGCGATAGGCCGAGACGATCCCCTTGGTGAGGGTGCCCTGGAACTTCTCATCCAGCGGCGTGCCCACGGCGATGACGGTGTCGCCCGCGCGCGCCAGTCCGCGCCTGAGGCGCAGCGGCTGGCGACTATGGGTCGAGGCCTTGATCAGGGCCACGTCGCGGCGCTTGTCGGTGCGGACCACCTCGCCGAGGCCCTCGAAGCCGTCTGACCAGCGGATCTTCACGCTTTTCGAGGCGCCGACGACATGGCGGTTCGTGAGCAGATAGCCGTCCGAGGAGATGAGGAATCCGCTGCCGTGGCCGTCATCGCTGAGCACGGTGACCACCGATCCCGCAGCCTCCTGCAGCGGCATCCGGACGTCGGGAGCCAGGGCGAGGGGGAGGGGGGCGGCGTCCTTGGCGGGGGCCAGCGCATCGGTCGGAGCGGTCTGCCCGCGCACCAAGGTGAGGAAGGCCGGGTCGGCTAGCAACTTGCGCGAATTTTCGCGGAAGGCGGAAATGACCACCCGTTCCAAGGCGTCGTCCGACCGACTTTTGTTCTCCAGGCTCGCCGTGGTCGCCATTCGCCCGATGATCTCGCGGCGGACGGGATCAAAGACCTGCCACTCCACCGCCATGGAGGCGGAGATTCTGAACCCCATCTCGTAGATGTTATCGGCCCAGTTTCCGCACATGCGCGCGGTCAAGGTCTTGATCACCGCCCCAACCTGCAGTCCGCCGGACTGGGCCTCGCGCTCGAACAGGTTGTCTGGCGCTTCCCCCTGAAGATTCGCACCGGAAAGCTCTTCGTTGAAGACGGCGCCCAACCGCTCGACGTCCGGTTCCGACAGGTTCTTCCCGGCGCGCCAGCGAAGCTTTTCGTAGTAGAGGTCGCACACAAGCGGGCTGCCCCAGTGGCCCCAGACCTCGCCATCCTTCAGGTTGAAGACCGCGCGCTTGAGGGCGACCGGCCGCTTGGCGGGCGCCTCCGCTCGAACCGTTCCGCCTACAGCCAGCGCCAGAATCGCGCCCGCAATCACCACACCACGCATGAGTCCCCCCAGGCCCTTTCTGGAATTACACCACAAGCTCGAGGCGGAATTCAATCCTCGGTAAACACCGCCAGCTCGTTCCCGCTGGGGTCGCGGAAGTGGAACCTCCGGCCGCCGGGGAAGCTGAAGATCGGCTTGACGATCTCACCGCCGGCCGCCGTCACCTTGGCCAGCATGGCCTCCAGGTCCTTGGCGAACAGCACCACCAGGGGCGCGGCCGGGACCTGTTCCGGGTCGGCCTGGAAGCCGCCGTCCAGGCCGCTCTCGCCGAAGGCCGCATAGGTCGGGCCGTAGTCGGTGAAGCGCCAGCCGAAGGCCTGGCTGTAGAAGCTCTTGGTGGCCGCCAGGTCGCCGCCGGGCAGTTCCACATAGTCGATCTTGCCGTCTTCGCGCATGTTGGCCTCCGCTCTAAGTTCTGTGTTTGTTCTTTTCTAGATCGTCAGGCTGGCAGAGTCCAGACGCAGGTCTTCTTGACCTCCTGATCCTCCAGCTCACGGGTGGTGGCCACTTGGTATTCCGCCAGCTTGGTGAGGCCCGAGCGGGGGAAGTAGGAGCGGCCCGGGTCGCCGATCAGCACGGTGGTTCCGCGCGCCCGGGCCGCCGTCAGCCAGGCCATCACCGCCTCGGCCATGGGCTTCTCGTAGCAGATGTCGCCGGCCAGGATCACGTCGGCCGCCAACGCGGGGGCCTCCAGCAGGTTGGCGTCGGTGAAGTCCACGGCCACGCCGTTGGCCTGGGCGTTGAGGGCGAGCGCGGCGCCGCAGAAGCCGTCGATATCGGCGGCCAGGACATGGGCCGCTCCGGCCCGCATGGCGGCGATTCCGACGATGCCGGAGCCGGAGGCGAAGTCGACTGCCCGCTTGCCGGCGACGATCTGCGGATGATCCAGGATATAGCGCGCCAGGGCCTGGCCGCCGGCCCAGGCGAAAGCCCAGAAGGGCGGCGGCAGGCCGATCTCGGCCAGGGCCTCCTCGGTCATCTTCCAGATGGGGGTGATCTCGTCGGCGAGATACAGCTCAAGCTCCGGCGTATGGGGCGGGGTCTGCAGCCGGGTGTTCTTGAGGATGAAGGCGCGTCGGCCTTCGAAGCTGGGGTCGATCATCCCCCCGCTTAGAGGCTTTTAGTCGGAAACTGAAAGCCTCTAAGTCTCTGGCTTGGTCGCGTGACGGGCGCCTGAACCGGCGGCCACTTCAGACTGTCACGCTCGCGCTGGCCGGCTTCCCCGCCGCCATAGCCATGACCTTCAGATAGCCGCCGGGCTCCACCAGCATGCCCTTGGTCACCCCCTTGCGATCCAGCATCCTGTGGGCGCGGGGCAGGTTGTAGCAGGGCACATGCATGAACATGTGGTGCTCGCAGTGGTAGTTCACATAGTAGGGCGCGATCATCATTCGCTCCACCAGGCTGGCCTTGGTGGTGCGGGCGTGGCGCATCGGGTCGGGCTCGTCCTTGGCGATGCAGGCGTGCTCGGCGATGTTGCGCATGCGGGTGATGAGCTGGAACCAGGTGAACTGGGGCAGGACCCACAGCACCGGCCAGGCCCACCAGGCGCCGAAGGGCGCGCCGACGGCGGTGATGATCACCCCGCCCAGCAGCCAGCGGCGCTTGCGGCGGATCTCCTCGGCCAGGATCGGCAGCAGAGGCTGGCCGGGCTTGCGGGCCCTGAGCCGGGCCACGAGGTCGCCGAATCGCAGCTTGAACGCCGTCTGGCCGGTCAGGTCGCGCACCACCTTGCGGCGCAGGGACAGGGCGGTGATGGGGAAGGGCGCCGACAGGCCGAGGTCGGGGTCCTCCGCCTGCTGGGCGAACCGGTGGTGCCCCAGGTGATAGGTGCGATAGCGGACCAGCCCGCCGCCGGTCAGGTATTCACCGGCGAAGTCGTTGACCTTGAGGCTCTTGTGCAGGGCCCCGTGGGCCGCGTCGTGCATCAGGATGGCCAGGCCCAGCTGGCGGCCGCCGATGATGATCCAGGCCAGCGGCAGGGTCAGGGGCCAGACTACCGCCATGGCGCCGGCGGCGAAGATCACCAGCCAAGCGTGGGCGATCAGGGCCAGGCCCTTCCAGGACGAGCGGGCGGCGAGCGGCGCCCACTCCTCGGGGGTGAACAGGGTCTTGGGATCGACGCGGGCCGCGGCTGCCATGAACGCATTATCGCACGAAAGACCTGCGAAAACAGCATGACGCAGCGTCAGCGTGGAGCCGCTAGATCGAGGCGGCGGGTCCCGCCCACTTGCCGGCGGCCAGCGCGATCACCAGCAGCAGGCCGGCCAGGCTGTTGGACTTGAACAGCGCCAGGGCGGCGGTCCCGTCGGTGACGTCGAGCCTGGCGGCCTGGCGCGAGAGGTGGGCGCCGAACAGGGCCGCCGGCGGCAGGAAGAGTGGGCCAAGCCCGCCTACCCAGGCCGCGGCCAGCGCCAGGACGAAGGCCGCCACATAGAAGCCGAGCACCGCGGTCGGGGCGGCCGATCCCAGCCGCAGGGCCGAGGACTTCACACCGGCGAGCGCATCGTCCTCAAGGTCCTGGACCGCGTAGATGGTGTCGTAGCCGAGGGTCCAGAAGACGCCCGAGGCGTAGAGCAGGACGGCGGGCCACTCGACCCGGCCCGTCGCCGCCGCATAGCCCAGCAGGGCGCCCCAGTTGAAGGTCAGGCCGAGCCAGGCCTGGGGCCACCAGGTGATTCGCTTCATGAAGGGATAGGCGGCCACGAGGGCCAGGGAGGCCACGCCCAGCGCGATGGCGACCCACCCCATGGTCAGCAGGATGGCGAGCGAGACCAGGGCGCAGGCCACCAGGAAGGCCCAGGCCTGCTTGACGCTGATCTGGCCAGACGGGATCGGCCGGCCGGCGGTGCGGGCCACCTTGGCGTCGAAGTCGCGGTCGACGATGTCGTTATAGGCGCAGCCGGCCGCCCGCATCAGGGCGGCGCCGAGGAAGAATTCCAGCATCAGCAGAGGATCGGGCCACCGGCCGTCCATGGCGGCGGCCAGGGCGATCCCCTGCCAGCCGGGCAGCATCAGCAGCCAGATCCCGGTGGGCCGGTCGAAGCGTCCGAGCTTCAGCCAGGGGCGCAGGGGCGGGGGGGCGTAACTGTCCACCCAGTTGCTTGGGGCGGCGTCGGGGAGGGGGGTCGAAGCGGTCATCTCATCGGTCTCGGGTCTGATTGCCCTTCTCCCCTTGCGGGAGAAGGTGGCCCTGCGGAGCAGGGTCGGATGAGGGGTCGACAGGCCTATCCGTCCAGACATTCAACCGAAGCGTCGAGGGGAGCGCGACCCCTCATCCGTCAGCTTCGCTGACACCTTCTCCCGCAGGGGGAGAAGGGGCCTGGCCGGTAAGGCGATGGTGTGGGTTGCGAACCTAGAGCAGTTTCACGCGATCGAAAGACCCCGCGAGCCAGACCGTGGCTTTCGCGCCGCAGTCACAATTTGGCGTAACGCTGTCGCTTGACGGGCGAATCGGCGCCGCCTAGCTTCCGACCTCCACACGCGACCGGAAAGGAGGGTCAGCAAAGATGAAAGTCATCGCACCGACCGCCCTCTTCCGACGCGCCGCCGGGTCCTCCTGTTGACCTGAGAGATTTCGCCGGCCCGCGCAACAGCTGCGCCCGCCCTGAGGAATCTCTCCCGTGTCCGCCGATCCGCGCTGGAAGCTCCAGCCGCTCCCCATTCTCAATGACGTCGTTGATGCGCGCGCCGCGTCTCACGCCGTCATCCGACTCCGACGGCTCAAATGACCGAAGCTTATGAAGACGACGACGCCGACCGTCCCCGAGCCCTGACCAACACCCAGGTGATCGGGTTCATGGTGGGCCACTGGATGGGCGAGCCCCGGCGGTTCGCCCTGATCGCCCTGCTGATGCTGGCCTCGACGGCCTGCGACCTGTCGATCCCCTGGGCGACGCGGGGCCTGATCGACGCCGTGGCGACGCCCACCTCGCCGACGCGGACGGCCTGGATCGCCTGGGCCAGCCTGTCGGGGCTGTACCTGACCTTCTACTGTCTGCGCAGCTACATGTTCCGGATGTCCAACGGCTACTATTCGCGGATCATGGCGCGGATGGTGACCCAGGCCTTCGCCCGGGTGCAGGCCTTCTCCGCCGACTGGCACGCGTCGAACTTCGCCGGCGCCACGGTGCGCCGCGTGAGCCGCGCCATGTGGGGCTATGACAGCGCCTCGGACGCCCTGCTGTGGATGCTGACGCCCACCCTGATCGTGCTGTCGGGCCTGGCCATCTCCATCGGCCTGAAGTGGCCGGCGGCGGGGATCTTCGTGGCGGTGCTGGTGGTGGCCTTCGCCATCTTCAACATCGTGGTCTCCACCCACTACATCCGCCCGGCGAACCTGGCCTCCACGGCGCTGGACTCCCAGATCGGCGCCAACCTGGCCGACGCCATCGGCGGCAATCCGGTGGTGAAGGGCTTCGGCGCGGAGGCGCGGGAGGAGAAGCGGTTCTCCGACCACATCGCCATCTGGCGCAAGGCCCAGAACAAGACCTGGGACCGGTTCAACACCGTGGGCTGGGGGCAGAACCTGTTCCTGGTGATCCTGCAGGCGGGCCTGACGGGGCAACTGGTCCATGCCTGGAGCCGCGGCGAGGCGACGCCCGGCGACGTGGCCTTCGGCATCACCTCCTTCATCGTCATGGCCGGCTACATGCGGAACTTCAGCGAGATCACCCGCATGCTGCAGAAGGGCCTCGACGACATGGTGGACGTGGCGACCTACATGCGCACCGAGCCGCAGTTGGCCGACCGAGCCGAGGCGCGGCCCTTCCGCGGCGACCTCGGCGAGGTGGTCTTCGACCGCGTCACCTTCGGCTACGAGAACGCCGCCCGGCCGCTCTACCAGGACTTCACCCTGGTGGTGGCGCCGGGGGAACGTGTGGCCTTGGTGGGGCCGACGGGGGCTGGCAAGTCCACCTTCGTCAAGCTGCTGCAACGGCTCTACGACCTGCAGTCCGGCCGCATCCTGATCGACGGCCAGGACATCGCCCACGTGACGCAAGGCTCGCTGCGGCGGGCCATCGCCGTGGTGCCCCAGGACCCGGCCCTGTTCCACCGCACCATCGGCGAGAACATCAGCTACGCCCGGCCCGAGGCGACCCAGGACGAGATCGTCCTGGCCGCCAAGCGCGCCCGCGCCCACGACTTCATCGCCGGCCTGCCCCGGGGTTACGACACCCTGGTGGGGGAGCGGGGCGTGAAGCTGTCTGGGGGTGAGCGCCAGCGGGTGGCGATCGCGCGCGCCTTCCTCGCCGACGCGCCGATCCTGGTGCTGGACGAGGCCACCTCGTCCCTGGACGTGGAGACCGAGCGCCAGGTCCAGGCGGCAATGGAGGAACTGATGGTGGGGCGCACCACCATCGTCATCGCCCACCGCCTGTCCACCATCCGCGGCGCCGACCGCATCCTGGTGTTCGAGGGCGGTCAGCTGGTGGAGGAGGGCCGCCATGCGGACCTGGTGGCGAGGGGCGGGGCCTATGCCCGGCTGCACGCCGTGACGGAGGCCGGCGCGTGACCGAGCACTATGAAGAGGCCGACGAGTCCGCCAACCGGGTGCTGAGCAACCGCCAGGTCCTGGGCTTTGTCGGCCGCTACTGGCTGCGCCGCCCCTGGCTGCTGACCGGCACCCTGGTGACGACTCTGGCCGCCATCGGCTTCGACCTGGCCATGCCCTGGGCCTCGGGGCGGCTGGTGGACGCGGTGGCGGCGGGGCCGTCGTCGAAGGACCTGGCCTGGGTCGCTTGGGGCCTGTTCGTCGGCGTCTACCTGGCTGGCTCGCTGGTCCGCAACATGTCCAACCGCTTCTGGATTCCGCTGGCGGCCAAGAACATGCGGGAGATGACCGACGAGGGCTTCGCCAAGGTGCAGTCCTTCTCCGCCGACTGGCACGGAGACAACTTCTCGGGCGCCACGGTGCGCAAGCTCAGCCGCGCCATGTGGGGCTACGACGTGATCTCCGACGCGGTGGTCCTGTGGCTGGGCCCGGCGCTGGCGGTGCTGGTGGGGCTGTCGATCATGATGATCCTGCGCTGGCCGGTGGTGGGCCTGTTCTCGCTGGCGACGGTGCTCCTCTACATCGCCTCCAACATCTTCCTGACCACCAGGTTCGCCCGGCCGCTGAACCTGAAGTCGGTGGGCCTGGACAGCCGGATCGGCGGGGCGCTGGCGGACTCCATCGCGTCGAACGCCACGGTGCGGGGCTTCGGCGCCGAGGCTCGGGAGGCCGAGCGCATCGCCGGCATCACCGAGCTCTGGCAGTTCCACATCAAGCGGACCTGGACCCGGTTCACCGACATCTGGCTGGTGCAGAACACCCTGCTTGTGGTGCTGCAGGCGGGGCTGACAGGCCTGCTGCTGCGGCTGTGGGGCCAGGGGGAGGCGACCGCCGGCGACGTGGCCTTCGGGGTCACCTCCTTCATGCTGATGAGCGGCTATCTGCGGAACATCGGCGACAATATCCGCATGCTGCAGAAGGGCATGGACGACGTCGAGGACGTGGCCCGCTACCTGACCCTCGGCGCCCAGGTGGCCGACCTTCCGGACGCGCCGCCCTTCGCCGGCGAGCTGGGAGAGGTGGTCTTCGACCATGCCACCTTCGCCTACAAGTCGGCCCAGCAGCCGCTCTATCGCGACTTCTCCCTGACCATCGCGCCGGGCGAGCGGATCGCCCTGGTCGGGCCCACGGGCTCGGGCAAGTCGACCTTCGTCAAGCTGATCCAGCGGCTCTACGACCTGGACGAGGGCGCTATCCTGATCGACGGCCAGGATGTGTCGAAGGTGACGCAGGGCTCGCTGCGCCGCGCCATCGCCGTGGTGCCCCAGGACCCGGCCCTGTTCCATCGCAGCATCGGCGAGAACATCAGCTATGCCCGCCCCGGCGCGAGCTCCGACGAGATCGAGCTGGCGGCCCGACGCGCGCGGGCTCACGACTTCATCACCCGGCTGCCCAAGGGCTACGACACCCTGGTGGGGGAGCGCGGCGTGAAGCTGTCGGGCGGCGAGCGCCAGCGGGTGGCCATCGCGCGCGCCTTCCTGGCCGACGCGCCGATCCTGGTGCTGGACGAGGCCACCTCCTCGCTGGACGTGGAGACCGAGCGGGAGGTGCAGGCGGCGATGGAGGAGCTGATGGTGGGCCGCACCACCATCGTCATCGCCCACCGCCTGTCCACCATCCGCGGCGCCGACCGCATCCTGGTCTTCGAGAACGGCCAGGTGATCGAGGAGGGCCGCCACGCCGACCTGGTGAGCAGGGGCGGCGCCTATGCCCGGCTGCACGCGGTGACGATGGGGGTGGGGTAGGGGCCCTAAGATGCTCCCCTCGTGGGGGAGCTGGCGCGAAGCGCCTGAGGGGGACTTTGACTCTTGTTTTGGAGTCGAAGAGGTCAACTACGTTGATCCCCCTCCGACCCGGACCTGCGGTCCGGCCCACCTCCCCCACATCGCGCTAAAGCGCTGGGGGAGGATCTTGGACTGGCGCTGCTAGGTGACGAACACGAACGCTACGTACGCTGCCGCAATCACGAAGGGACCGGTGATCGCGGCGACGGCCAGCCAGAACCATCCGGACCTGTGGCGCGCCATCCAGAGGGCCCATCCCGCCGCCGCATAGATCGGGGCGTTGAACGCCGCCAGCATCGCCACGCGCCTGGCTCCGTAGGACCCCATAGAGACCTCGTAGAAAGTGGACACGCCCAGCAGCCAGCTAGGATCAATGAGCGTGTTGAAAACCAGCCAGAGGTTCTTCACCGGCCCGATCGGAGGGACTGCCGATCCAACCGCGTACATCGCCAAGGCGACAAGGGCCCCGGCTAGGGCCGACAGGAGAACGAACCGCGCCATCACCCCTCCGTCAGCGCCTCGGTCAGGCCAGCCGCCAGATCGCCCTTGGGTTCGACGCGCACGCTGCCGAGGCTGAGCCACCCCGCCATCAGCTTCAGTTCGTCGGCCAGCAGCCCGGCCGTCTCCGCGTCGGCCCACGGCTCGGCGTGGGCCGACTGCACCACCAGGACGCCGGCCTTGCGCTCGGCTTTCAAGTCCACCCGCGCCGTGATCGCCTCGCCTTGAAGGAAGGGCAGGACATAGTAGCCGTGCACCCGCTTCTCGGCCGGCGTGTAGATCTCCAGCCGCACCCGGACGCCGAACATCCGCTCCGTGCGCTCGCGGAACCAGATCAGGTTGTCGAAGGGCGAAAGCAGGGCGTTGGCGGTGACCTTCCGGGGCCGCCGCGCGGCGGGGTCGAGATAGGCGAGCTGGTCCCAGCCCTTCACCGACACCGGCACCAGCTCGCCGGCCTCAACCAGTTCGGCGAGGCGGGCCTTGGTGTCGGCCACCGGCATTCGGAAATAGTCGCGCAGGTCGCGTTCGGTGGCCACGCCCTGGGCGCGGGCGGCGATGCGCAAGAGCTGGCGCTGGGCCTCGTCACGGGGCGGGGTGGGGGCGTCACGGACGGACTCGGGATGCACGTCGACGGGCAGGCCATAGACCCGCTCGAAGGTGGTGCGCCGGGTGGCGGTGGTGATCTCGCCGGCCCAGAACAGACACTCCATGGCCCGCTTGCCCTCGCTCCAGCCCCACCAGCCGCCGCGCCCCTTCTCGCCGATCTCCAGTTCGCCGGCCGAGATGGCGCCGCGGGCGTGGATTTCGGCCAGGGCCTTGTCGATGAAGGGCCGGTTCTCCCGCAGGAAGCGGGCGACCCCCTTCCAGATCCCGACGCCTTCGCGCGCGTCCTCCATCCGCCAGCGCATCAGGGGTTGCAGGGCGTGGGGGGCCAGGGAGGCTTCGTGCATCCAGTATTCGAACAGGGCCGGCTTCCGACCCCAGGCGATCTCCTCCAGCAAGGGCCGCGGATAGGCGCCCAGCCGGGAGAACAGCGGCAGGTAGTGGGTGCGGCTGACCACATTGACCGAGTCGATCTGCAACAGGCCCAGCCGGTCGATGGTCTTCAGCAGGTGGCGCCTGGCCGGCGCCTCGGGCCGGCGCTCGGCGAACCCCTGCGCGGCCAGGGCCATGCGCCGGGCCTCCCGGGCGCTGATCGTCTGCGTCACGCCTCAGCGCTCCAGGCGTCCGTCGGTGAGGGCCTCGATCTCGAAGGGGAAGATGATGTCGGGATCGGGGTTCTTGACCTGCTTGGCGATGTCCCTCGGCGCGATGGCGTTCACCAGGTGGCGCATGACGTTGAGCCGCCCGGCCTCCTTGTCGTCGTTGCGCACGCAGACCCAGGGGCTGCGCGGGGCGTGGGTGCGCCGGAGCATCTCGTCGCGGGCGCCGGTGTAGGCGTCCCATCGGCTCTGGGCGGCCTCGTCCAGGGGGCTCGACTTCAGCACCTTCAGGGGATCGGTGTGGCGTTCGGCCAGGCGCTTGGCCTGTTCCTTCTTGGAGACGTCGAGCCACAGCTTGACGATGTTCACGCCGCTTTCCACCAGCATGGCCTCGAAGGCGGAGACGTCGCGCAGGAAGGTCTCGTGTTCCTCCGGGGTGCAGAAGCCCATCACCGGCTCCACGCCGCCGCGATTGTACCAGGAGCGGTTGAAGATCACGAGTTCGCCGGCCGCCGGCAGGTGGGGCACGTAGCGCTGGAAATACCACTGGCTGCGCTCGCGGTCGGAGGGCTTGGGCAGGGCGATGACCCGGGTGGCGCGCACCGACTGGTGCTCGGTCAGGCGCTTGATCGTCCCGTCCTTCCCCGCCGCGTCGCGACCCTCGAAGATGATCAGCACCTTGGCGCCGCTCTCCATCGCCTTCTGCTGGAAGCGCACCAGGGCCAGTTGGGCCTGTTCGAGACTGTTGAGGTCGTTGTCGGATTTGGACATGGACTGAACCTAGTCCGCATGCGGGGGCGGAGGCTAGGGTCGCCGACTCCCTACATCGTCATCCCGGGCGAAGCGCAGCGGAGACGCGGAACCCAGGGGCGGTGCGCTGGACTCCTGGGTCCCGGCTCGGCCTTGCAGGCCGTCCGGGATGACGGGCGATTTGCTTGGCGGCGGCGCCGCTCTAGAACCTCCCCATGATCCGCCTCTTCGTCCCCCACGATCTTTCCGCCACCGCCGCGCTGCCGTTGGACGACGGGCAGAGCCGGTATCTCGCCACGGTGATGCGCCAGGTCGTCGGCGACGAGGTGCTGGTGTTCAACGGCCGCGACGGGGAGTGGCGGGCGACGATCATCGAGACCGGCAAGCGCCGGGTGATCCTGCGGGCCGACCGGCTGGAGCGGGCCCAGGAGACCGGGCCGGACCTCGACCTGGTGATCGCCGTGGTCAAGCGCGGGCGGCTGGAGACCATCGTCGAGAAGGCCTGCGAACTGGGCGCGCGCCGGGTCCAGCCCGTCCTGACCGAGCGCACCAACGCCGATCGGGTCCGCGTGGAGCGCCTGCAGGCCATCGCTATCGAGGCCGCCGAGCAGACGGGTCGCCTGGACGTGCCGGAGATCCTCGAACCGGTGAAGCTGGACAAGCTGCTCAAGGCCTGGAGCGGCCGGTCCCTGCTGTTCTGCGACGAGGCCGGGGACGCCAGGCCGGTGCTCGACGCCCTCGCCGGCGCCGTTTCCGGCCCCTGGGGCATCCTGATCGGGCCGGAGGGCGGCTTCTCGCCGGCCGAGCGCGAAGGCCTGCGGGGCCTGGATTTCACGGTCCCGGCGACGCTTGGTCCGCGAATCCTGCGGGCCGACACCGCGGCCATCAGCGCCATGACCCTCTGGCAGGCCGCCCTGGGCGACTGGCGCGCCCCTTGAGCTTTCGAGAATTGCGCCCACCTGTTTGAACGGCGTAAAGATCGCCGCCGTTTGGGAGCGAACGCGCCGTCGGCGTGTTGGTGATGGGTTGGGGAGAAACATATGGCCGACGTCCTGGGCGACGACCGACCCCTCACGTTCGAGGATCTGGTCCACTGGTTCGAGGAGGGCGAGAAGCCCGCCGACCAATGGCGCGTGGGGGCCGAGCACGAGAAGTTCGTCTTCCGCCTGGGGTCGCACGCCCCGGTTCCCTATGAGGGTCCCGACGGCATCAAGGCCCTGCTCAACGGCCTGACCCGCTTCGGCTGGAAGGCGGTCGAGGAGGGCGGGCACGTCATCGCCCTGGAACGCGGCAAGGCCAATGTGAGCCTGGAGCCCGGCGGTCAGTTCGAACTCTCCGGCGCGCCGCTTGAGACCATGCACGACATCTGCGAGGAGACCGGGACTCACCTGCAGGAGGTCAAGGTCGTGGCCGACGAGCTGGGCCTGGGCTTCCTGGGCCTGGGCCACACGCCCATCTGGCGGCGCGACGAGGTGCCGGTGATGCCCAAGGGCCGGTACAAGATCATGCGGGAATACATGCCCAAGGTCGGCAATCTCGGCCTGGACATGATGTTCCGCACCTGCACGGTGCAGGCCAATCTCGATTTCGGCTCCGAGGCCGACATGATCGCCAAGTTCCGGGTGAGCCTGGCCCTGCAGCCCATCGTGACGGCCCTGTTCGCCAATTCGCCCTTCGTCGAGGGCAAGCCGTCGGGCTGGCTGTCGAGCCGCGCGCGGATCTGGACCGACACCGATCCGGACCGCACCGGCATGCTGGGCTTCGTCTTCGAGGACGGGTTCACCTACGAGACCTACGCCAGGTACGCCCTGGATGTGCCGATGTACTTCGCCAAGCGCGAGGGCAAGTACATCGACCTGTCGGGCAAATCCTTCCGCAAGTTCATGGCCGGTGAGCTGGCCGAGATGCCGGGCCAGCGTCCCACCATCAAGGACTGGGCCGACCACACCACCACCCTGTTCCCCGAAGTGCGCCTGAAGCAGTACCTGGAGATGCGCGGCGCCGACGCCGGGCCCTGGAGCCGCCTCTGCGCCCTGCCGGCCCTGTGGACGGGAATTTTCTACGACGCCCCGGCCCTGGCCGCGGCCTGGGACCTCTGCAAGGATTGGTCGGTGGACGATCACGAGCGCCTGCGCGCCGACGTGGCCCGCATCGGCCTGAAGGCGCAGGTGAACGGCCGCAGCGTCCAGGACGTCGCCCGCGACATGGTGGCGATCGCCCGGTCGGGCCTGAAGAACCGCAACCGCCTGAGCGGCGGCATGATCGACGAGACCGGCTACCTTACCGAGCTAGAGGAGATCGCCGATAGCGGCGTCACCCCGGCCGAACGCCTGCTGGAACTCTACAACGGCCCCTGGGCCGGCGACGCCAGCAAGGTCTTCGAGGCGTTCGCTTACTGATCAGCTTCCCCCCAACGCAGGTAGGGGAGCGAGGTCAAACCCCCTCGGGCCGCGGCGCTTCATTCGTATTGGCGGGCCAGTGGGGTTTCTGGCTGACGCCGGAGCCGGAGTCGGTGTGCAGCACCGCCTCGTCGATGGCCTTGCGGTCGGTGTGGTGATGGGCCGGGTCGACGGCGTCGTCGGCCACCTCATAGATCTCGAACCGGTCGGGATAGAAGGCCAGGCGGCCGCGGATCTGGTCCATGGCCGGATAGGGCTCCTCGTAGGTCCAGACGCCGTTCTCGGCGAAGACGCCGTCCATCAGCACGGTGAAATAGGCCGCCTCGCCCTTGTAGGGGCAGTGGGTCGAGCGGTCGGTGCGCGCGAGGTACTCCATCGAGACGTCCTGCCGCGGGAAGTAGACGGCCGCCTTGTAGGCCGCCTCCTTCAAGACCAGGGCGTCGGCCGAATCGGCGATGACGTGGCCTTCGAACTTCACCCGCCAGCGGCTGGCGCCGGGGGTGATGGTGATGGGGTGGTCGGGACCTGGGATTTTCATGGAATGCGCCTCCTGAGCAGACTTAACGCCTGAGATGGGCACGTGGCTCCCAGGTGACCAGGGAAGGGGTGGCCGCTTGCTTGTGCTGGCGACTTGCCCGTGATCTTCTCGCGCCAAACAAGCCCGGCGGGGGTGAAACGACCCCGTTAGATGCCGGCCTCCCAAGGATCGGAAGACCGTCTTCATGATAAACCTCGTCGTCATGCTGGGGATTCTCGTCACGCTCGTGACCGGGATTCCCGTGCTGCTGCAGCTTCTGAAAAACCACCCGCGCGGACTGATCATCCTGTTCTTCGCCGAGATGTGGGAGCGCTTCTCCTACTACGGCATGCGCGCCATCCTGATCTTCTACCTGACCCAGCACCTGCTGTTCGACCAGGCCACGGCCTCGGCCCAGTACGGCTCATATACCGCCCTGGTGTACCTGCTGCCCCTGCTGGGCGGCATCCTGGCCGACCGCTATCTGGGCACCCGCAAGGCCGTGGCCTTCGGCGCCCTGCTGCTGGTGGCCGGGCACTCGATGATGGCCTACGAGGGCAGGCCCGCCACCCAGAACCTGGTCTATGCGGGCCAGAGCTACGAGGTGGCCTCCCAGGGCCGAGTCGACGCCCGCAAGGTCCAGCTGATCATCGCCGGCAAGCCCTATGAGTTCGGCCCCGCCGAGGGCGGCGGCCTGGAGATCAAGGGCCTGGGGAACGGCGGCCCGCTGCCGTCCGTCCTGCCCAAGGACAGCTTCAAGATGGAGACCACCCAGGACAAGACCGGGGTGAACGCCTTCTACCTGGCCGTCTCCCTGATCATCATGGGGGTGGGCTTCCTGAAGCCCAACATCTCCACCATCGTCGGACAGCTCTATCCGCAGGGCGATCCCCGACGGGATTCCGGCTTCACCCTCTACTATTACGGCATCAATCTCGGCGCCTTCTGGGCCTCGATCCTCTGCGGCCTGCTGGGCCAGACGGTGGGTTGGTGGGCGGGCTTCGGCCTGGCCGGGATCGGCATGGCCGCTGGCTTCGTGGTCTTCGTCCTGGGCAAGAAGCACCTGATGGGCCATGGCGAGCCGCCGAACCCGGAACTGTTGGCCAAGCCCCTGGTGGGCCCCATCAACCGCGAGTGGCTGATCTATATCGCCGCCGTCCTGGGCGTCGGCCTGGTCTGGCTGCTGGTGCCGCACAACGACATCGTCGGCACGGCCCTGATCGGCTCGACCGTGGTCTCCCTGGCGGTGATCCTGGCGGTGATCGTCTTCGCCTGCAAAACCTGGATCGAGCGGCAGCGGATGATGCTGGCGGTGATCCTGATCTTCGGGGCGGTGGTGTTCTTCACCCTGTTCGAGCAGGCCGGCACCTCGCTGAACCTGTTCGCGTCGACCAATGTCGACATGACCATCACCCAGCAGGCGGTGACCTTCCTGGGGATTCCGGTGGGGACCCCCGACCAGATCCGGGCCATCGGTCTCGACCCCTCCAGCGTCTTCTTCGTCGACGCCACCATCGGGGCGGCCCAGACCCAGTCGTTCAACGCCGGCTTCATCCTCATCTTCGCGCCGATCTTCGCGGCGATGTGGGCCTATCTCGCCACCCACAACCTCGACCTCAACCCGACCATGAAATTCGGCCTGGGCCTGCTCCAGGTGGGTCTGGGCTTCCTGGTGGTGGTCTGGGGCGCGGGGCTGGCGGACGCCACCTTCCGGGTGCCGCTGATGCTGCTGGGGGTGCTCTATCTGCTGCACACCACCGGCGAGCTCTTCCTGTCGCCCGTGGGCCTGTCGGAGATCACCAAGCTCTCCCTGCCCTCGGTGGTGAGCTTCATGATGGCGGTCTGGTTCCTGTCCTCCTCCATCGCCCAGTTCGTCGGCGGCAAGATCGCCGGCCTGATGGGTTCGGAGAGCATCGGCGGCCAGGTGCTGGACCCGCAGGCGGCGCTCGCCACCTCCATCGACGGCTTCAGCAAGCTCGGCTGGGCCGGGATCGGCTGCGGGGTGTTCTTCATCCTCATCAGCTTCCTGGTCCGCGGCTGGGCCCACGGCGTGGAAGCCCCGGCGCACCCGGACGTGTAGGGGTCTTCCTCCCCCAGACCGCGCTCCGCGCTGGGGGAGGCCGCCTTAGCCGAAGCTCTTGCGGACCCGGACGTAGAACATCCGGCCGATCTGGATGTCGCGGTCGTCGATGAAGGCGAGGGGACTGGTGTTGCGGGGCCCGGCATAGATCTGGCGGGTGTGGCGGAAGCCGCGCTCGGTCAGGTTCTGGATCTCCACCCGCACCAGCAGGTCGGGCCGGGGCTTCCACTCCCCGAACAGGGTGACCCAGGTCTTCAGCTTGTCTGTGGAGATTTCATCGAAGCGGTAATAGGTCTGACGCCAGGCGCCATAGACGTCGAGGCCCCAATTGCCCCGCCACTGCGGCATGTCCTGGGTGAAGTGAGTCTCCCACTCCAGCGGACGCAGGCCCGAAATCTCCCGCTTGGTGCCGGTGGTGGGGTCGGTGACCTCCGAGCGGCGCCAAGTGGACTCGCCTCGCAGTTCCGCCCCCGGGATCAGGCGATCGAGGGGCAGGGTCACCGAAAGCTGCAGCTCGTCCTTGGTCCCGTCGCCGATGTTGCTGGGGGCGTCGAAGGCGCCGGAGGGTCCGTAGACCGGGGCGCGGTCGATGGCGTCGGTCAGAGCGAAATGGCGCAGGGTCAGGACGGCGGCGCCCTTCTTCCAGAACCGCTTCTCCAGGGCGGCCTCGGTCACCCAGGCCTGTTCCGGAACCAGGTCGGGATTGCCGGCGGTGATCACCCCGGTGCCGAGGGACGACGTGGCCACGAAGTCGTCGAAGTTGAGCTGGCCCACCACACGTTCGAAGCGCACCCGCACCTGGGTGTTGGCGCTCGGCGCCCAGGTCGCGGCGATCCGGGGCTTAGTGTAGTAGAGGGTCTTCTCCAGGAAGACGTCGCCGTCGGAGGAGATGGTCGAACCCTCCTCGCGGACGCTGCTCTCGAGGGTCCAGGCCTTGGCCGGCCGCCAGACGGTCTTGAGGAAGACCTCGCCGCGCTTCTCCTCCACCGTCACATTGGCCGCCGGCAGGGCGATGGCGACGCCGTTCTCCGCATAGGCGGTCTGGCTCTCCAGCCTATTGAGCGCAGCCTCAGCCCCGGCCTCCCAGGAGAGGGTCTCCGACTGCCGGAACTTCAGCACCCCGCGCCCGATGGTCTCGCTGATGTCCTTGCCCAGGATGAAGTCGGCGGTGAAGAGGGGCGAGCGGAACCCGCCGCCGTAGCTGTAGTCCTCGGTCTGGCGCAGGCCGAGCACTTCGAGGTTGGTGCGAGGACCTAGCTCGCGCTTATAGTTGCCGCCGACCTCCGTCTGGAAGCGGTCCTGCCGGTCGCTGGAGGATTCAAGGTCGGTGGTGGGGAAGCGACCCCAGTTGAGCTCGTTCCCGCGGTAGTGGTCGTCGAAGAACCGTCCAGTGATCCGCAGTTTCCCGCCGAGGACGGCCCCTTCATAGGCCCCCGACCCGACCCATTGGTGCACCGCGCCGTGGGAGTCGATGTCGGACCGCTCCAACACCGCGCCGCTGGGGCTGAGCCGCAGATGCGGGCCCTCGCCGGCGCCGTCGTCGATACCCTCTCCGTAGCGCAGGCTGCCTTCCCAGGCGCCGGGGCCGGCAGGGCCGGAGCCCTCGACCCGGACGCCGAACTTGTAGCGGCCGTCCCAGGCCAGATTCTGACCGACCTGGACCAAGCCCTGTAGGGTCCGACCCTTCGCCCGGATCACATTGGCCAGCATCGACTTGCCCTGCATGTCGACGCCCGGGGCGCCGCCGCGGATAAGTTCGATGTGGTCGACCTGGTTGGCCGGCATGCGGCGCAGGATCTCCTCGACCGTGTCGCTTTTGGAGGCCGGGCGGCCGCCGTCGATCAGGACGTTTCCGGCCGCCCCCTCGAAGCCGCGCACGCTGTCGCCGTTGTCGAGGCTGAAGCCCGGGAGGCGGCTGACCATGTCATAGGCCGTGACCGGCCGCTGCTCGGCGAAGTAGGCGGGGGCGTAGCTGATCACCCCCTGGGTCTCGGTGGCGGTCGAGGCTGAGTTCGCGGCGGCTGCGGCGCCCGGAGAGGCGGCTGCGAGCGCGGCGAGGAGGCTCAAGGCGGGTATCATGTTACGGCTCCCCAATGTGCGCGCAGGTGGCCTGCGCCCAGGGAGTCACGCCAATTAAATGCCCGTAAGGTGGATTAATTCGCCGAAAGGTTGGCGATGGGCATTGACGAACTACACCTGTAATTCTAGAGAACTACAGGTGTAAATTCCCCTGTCAACCGGCGTTATCTCAGACGGAAGTCCCGCCGACCGTCAGCCCCGTGATCTTCAGCGAGGGCTGGCCGACGCCCACCGGGACGCTCTGGCCCGACTTGCCGCAGACGCCGACGCCGGGGTCGAAGTCGAAGTCGTTGCCGATCATGGTCACCCGGGTCAGGGCCGAGGGGCCGTCGCCGATCAGGGTGGCGCCCTTGACCGGGGCGGTGATCTTGCCGTCCTCGATCAGGTAGGCCTCGGTGCACTGGAAGACGAACTTGCCGTTGGTGATGTCCACCTGGCCGCCGCCGAAATTGGCGCAGTAGAGCCCGCGCTTGGTAGCCTCGATCATCTCGGCGCGCGGGGTGTTGGTCTTGCCGTTGTCCATGGCGGTGTTGGTCATCCGCGGCATGGGCATGTGGGCGTAGGACTGCCGCCGGCCGTTGCCGCCGGCCTTCATGCCCATCAGCCGGGCGCTCATGCGGTCGTGCATGTAGCCCACCAGGACGCCATCCTCGATCAGGACGGTGCGCTCTGTGGGCGTGCCCTCGTCGTCGACGGTGAGCGAGCCGCGGCGGCCCGGCAGGGAGCCGTCGTCGAAGACCGTCACGCCCTTGGCCGCCACCCGCTCGCCGATGCGGCCGGCGAAGGCCGAGGTGCCCTTGCGGTTGAAGTCGCCCTCCAGGCCGTGGCCGACGGCCTCGTGCAGCAGGATGCCGTTCCAGCCGGCGCCCAGGACCACGTCCATCTCGCCGGCCGGGCAGGGGACGGCCTCCAGGTTCACCAGGGCCTGGCGCAGCGCCTCCTCGGCCTGTTCCCGCCAGTTGGCGGCCCCGATCCAGGCCTCGAAGCCGGCGCGGCCGCCGGCGCCGGTGAAGCCGTTCTCGCGGCGGCCGTCCTTCTCGACGGTGATCTGCACATTGATGCGCGACAGGGGCCGCACGTCGCGGATCAGCCGGCCGTCGGCCCGCAGGATCTCCACCGTGCGGCGCTCGCCGGACATGGAGGCCATCACCTGGACGACGCGGGGATCGCGGTCGCGGCACCAGGCGTCGATCTCCTGCAGCAGGGCGACCTTCTCGGAGAAGGCCGGGGAGGCGGTGGGATCGTCCTCGCCATAGAGCTTGGTGTTGGTGGCCCGCGGGGCCTCGTCGGCGCCGCCGGAATAGCCGCGCTTGGCGAGCGAGGCCGAGGCCGCCGCGCGGCGGATCGAGGCCTCGGAGATCTCGCTGGAGTGCGAGTAGCCGGCGGTCTCGCCCGCCACCACCCGCAGGCCGAAGCCCTCCGACGAATCATAGGCCGCCGATTTCAGCCGCCCGTCGTCGAACAGGAACGATTCGCTTTCCGAGCGCTCGACGAACAGCTCCCCGTCGTCGGCCCCCTGGAGGGCGTCGCCCAGGATCTCGCGGGCCCGCTCGGGCGAGACGCCGGCGGAATCCAGGATCGAGGGGGCGGAGGGGTGAGCATTCATGAGCGCGGCGCCTTGTCTGAGCTGGCCTCAGAGATAGGGGCTCGCGGCCCGATCGTCACCCCAAACCGCTTGCCGACAGGCTCTTGGCGCCCTTCGCGGGGCCTTCCGCCGTTCGCATAACCGAGGTCTGCGCGCGGTGCGTCACATCGTCCGAAGGTCGCAGGCCAGGACGCAGATCAAGCCTGCGCCCCCGGGCCCGTCATTCAAGCCGGCGACGGCCGTCAAACCCGGCCTTGATTCGCCTCAATCTTCCTTGGCAAGGCCTCGGCGAGCGCGTATGCAGCCCGCTGAAGGGCCGGGCCTCGTCAGTTGCGGGGCGCGATCTTCTATGACGGCGGCGGGGGCGATCGCTTCAGGCGAGACGCGGCCGGCCAAGCAGACCGAGGGGACATGAAGTCGAGGTTTCAGGGTATGCGAGCGCTGGCGGCAGGCGCCGCCGCGGGCGCAATGACAGCGTTTTGGGGCCTCACGGCCCTGGCGGCTGAGGATCGCGTGGGTCAGCCCACGCCGGGGGCGATCGACCTGCAGCCCGGGGTGACCCCGCTGCGCGACGACGCCATCTTCTTCCACAACATGATCCTGCTGCCGATCATCACGGTGATCTGCCTGTTCGTGCTGGCGCTGCTGGTGTGGATCGTGATCCGCTACAACAAGCGGGCTAACCCGGTCCCGGCCAAGTGGAGCCATAACACGCCGATCGAGGTGATCTGGACGGTGGTCCCGGTCCTGATCCTGATGTTCATCTCGATCTTCTCGTTCAAGCTGCTGTTCGCCTACCACGACATGCCCAAGCCCTACATGACGGTGAAGGCCACGGGCTACCAATGGTACTGGGGTTATGAGTACCCCGACCAGAAGATCGGCGAGTTCGTCTCCAACGTCCTTCCCGAGGACGAGGCGAAGGCCAAGAAGGTCCCGTACCTGCTGGCCTCCACCGAGCCCCTGGTGGTCCCGGTCAATCAGGTGGTCCGCGTGCTGGTCACCGGCGCCGACGTGATCCACGCCTTCGCGGTCCCCTCCTTCGGGGTGATCACCGACGCGGTCCCCGGCCGGGTCAACGAGACCTGGTTCAAGGCCGACCGTCCGGGCGTCTTCTACGGGCAGTGCCGTGAGCTGTGCGGCGTCGATCACGCCTTCATGCCGATCGAGGTCCACGTTCTGAGCCAGGCCGATTTCGACGCCTGGGTCGCCAGCAAGGGCGGTTCGGCCGTCGGCGCCAAGCCCGCGGCTCCGGCCGCGGCGGACGCCGCGGTCCCGGTCTCGGCCATCGCGCCGGCCCCGGCCTCCCCGACCAATCCCGCCGCGCCGGCTCCGGCCGCCGCAGCGCCGACTTCCACGCCGCCCGCGCCCGCTCCGGCGCCGGCCGCGCACTGATCCAGGACACGCGTAAGATGGCCCACGCCGCCGCTCACGATCATCACGACGATCACGACCACAAGCCCGGGTTCTTCACCCGCTGGTTCTTCTCCACGAACCACAAGGACATCGGCACCCTCTACCTGCTCTTCGCCATCATGGCGGGGATCGTGGGCGGGGCGCTGTCGGGCCTGATCCGCTGGGAGCTCTACGAGCCGGGGATCCAGGTCTTCACGTCCGGTTCGCTGCTGGACCAGCTCGGGGTGATCGAGGCTTCAAAGCACGGCTACAACGCCGTGGTCACCGCCCACGCCCTGATCATGATCTTCTTCATGGTCATGCCCGCCATGATCGGCGGGTTCGGCAACTGGTTCGTGCCGCTGATGATCGGCGCGCCGGACATGGCCTTCCCGCGGATGAACAACATCTCCTTCTGGCTGCTGGTGGCCGCCTGGGTGCTGCTGCTCACCTCGATGTTCTCTGACGGCGGTCCCGGCAAGGGCTTCGGCGGCGGCTGGACCCTCTATCCGCCGCTCTCCACCACGGGCCACACCGGCCCGGCCATGGACCTGGCCATCCTGTCGGTCCACCTGGCCGGCGCCAGCTCCATCCTCGGCGCCATCAACTTCATCACCACGATCTTCAACATGCGCGCGCCGGGCATGACCCTGCACCGCATGCCGCTGTTCGTCTGGTCGATCCTGGTGACGGTCTTCCTGCTGCTGCTCTCGCTGCCCGTCCTGGCCGGCGCGATCACCATGCTGCTGACCGACCGGAACTTTAACACCCACTTCTTCGACGCCGCCGGCGGCGGCGACCCGATCATGTACCAGCACCTGTTCTGGTTCTTCGGGCACCCGGAAGTGTACATCCTGATCCTGCCGGCCTTCGGCATGATCAGCCACATCGTCTCCACCTTCTCCCGCAAGCCGGTCTTCGGCTACCTCGCCATGGCCTACGCCATGGTGGCCATCGGCTTCATCGGCTTCGTCGTGTGGGCCCACCACATGTACACGGTGGGCATGACCATCAACCTGCGGGCCTATTTCGTGGCGGCCACCATGGTCATCGCGGTGCCCACGGGCGTGAAGGTGTTCTCCTGGATCGCCACCATGTGGGGCGGCTCCATCGACTTCAAGACGCCCATGCTGTGGGCGATGGGCTTCATCTTCCTGTTCACCGTCGGCGGCGTGACCGGCGTGGTGCTGGCCAATGCGGGCATCGACTACAGCCTGCACGACACCTATTACGTCGTGGCCCACTTCCACTACGTGCTCAGCCTCGGCGCCGTGTTCGGCATCTTCGCGGGCTTCTACTACTGGTTCGAGAAGATCTGGGGCGTGAAGTACCGCGAGTGGCTCGGCGCCCTGCACTTCTGGATCACCTTCATCGGCGTGAACCTGATCTTCTTCCCGCAGCACTTCCTCGGCCTGCAGGGCATGCCCCGCCGCTACGTGGACTATCCGGAGGCCTTCACCCTCTGGAACCAGGTGTCCACCATCGGCTACCTGGTCACCGCCGGTGGCGTGGTGGTCTTCCTGCTGCTGCTCCTGGAAGCCGCCGTGTCGCGCCGCAAGGCCGAGGCCAATCCCTGGGGCGAAGGCGCAACGACGCTGGAGTGGACCCTGTCCTCGCCGCCGCCGTTCCACCAGTTCAGTGAACTGCCGGTGATCAAGCCGGACCTCCACTAGGTCCGCTCCACCAGAGACCTAAGAGGGGCGCGGGCTGGGATTTTCCGGTGCGCGCCCCTCGACCGTTGAAAGTATAGTCATGGCGATGTCGTCAGCCCTTCCCACGAGCCGCGTCCCCGCGCGCTGGCAGGACTTCCTGCAGCTCCTGAAGCCGCGGGTGATGTCCCTGGTGGTGTTCACCGCCATCACCGGCATGGTCTGCGCCGACTCCCCGATCAATCCGATCCTGGGGGCGATCGCCATCTTCTGCATCGCCGTGGGGGCGGGCGCCTCGGCGGCGCTGAACATGTGGTTCGACGCCGACATCGACGCCAAGATGCGCCGCACCCGCGGCCGCCCGGTGCCCGCCGGACGGGTCCAGGGCGCCGACGCGCTCGCGCTCGGCGTGGTGCTGTCGATGTTCTCCGTCATGCTGCTGGGCATGACCGTGAACTGGCTGGCCGCGGCCCTGCTGGCCTTCACCATCGTCTTCTACGCCGTGGTCTACACGATGTGGCTGAAGCGCTCGACGCCGCAGAACATCGTCATCGGCGGCCTGGCCGGCGCCCTGCCGCCGGTCATCGGCTGGGCCGCGGCGACGGGGACGGTTCCGCTGAACGCCTGGCTGCTGTGCGCGATCATCTTCATGTGGACCCCGCCCCACTTCTGGGCGCTCTCGCTCTACACCAGCGAGGACTATGAGAAGGCCGGCGTGCCGATGATGCCGGTGGTGGCGGGCGCGGCCTCCACCCGCAAGCAGATCCTGATCTACAGCCTGCTGTTCACCCCCCTCTGCCTGGTCCCGGCCTTCACCGGCCTGGGCGGCCTGACCTATCTGGCGGTGGCGGCCGGCGGGGGGCTGATCTTCCTCGTCCTGGCCTGGCGGATCTTCAAGAGCCGGGCCGGCGACGCGGCCGACCCGCGCCAGGACGACGGGCTCTATGACGTCAAGGCCGCGGCCAAGGACGCCCGCAACCTGTTCGCCTTCTCGATCCTCTACCTGACCCTGCTGTTCGCCACCCTGCTGGCCGAGCATCTCCTCGACCTGCCCGCCTTCGGAGGATTTTGAATGAGCGACCCGCAGAGCGAGAACGACGCCGCGGCCAAGGCCCGTCGCGGCCGCAACATCGCCCTGGCGCTTGGCCTGGCCCTGTTCATGGTCCTGGTCTTCATCGTCACCATCGTGCGCCTGGGCGCCAGCACCAATGGCTAGGCCCGAGCTCTCCCCGCAGGCCCGCCGCAACCGCCGCCTGGGCGCGATCTGCGCGGCGGTGTTCGTCGGCATGGTCGGGGCGGCCTACGCCTCGGTGCCGCTCTACAAGGCCTTCTGCCAGCTGACCGGCTTCGACGGCGTGGTGCGCCGCGCCGAGAAGGCCCCCGACACGGTGCTGGACCGCCGGCTGCTGATCCGCTTCGACACCAATGTCCGCGAGCTGCCCTGGACCTTCACGGCCGAGGACACCAGCCAGTCGGTGCGAATCGGCGAGACGGGCCTGACCTACTTCAAGGTCACCAACAACGGGGCCGTCCCGATGACCGGGCGGGCCATGTACAATGTCGTGCCGGAGTCGGCCGGAGCCTATTTCCAGAAGCTCGAGTGCTTCTGCTTCTCCGACCAGACCATCGCACCTGGAAAAACCGTCGAATTTCCCGTGGTTTACTTCGTCGATCCGAAATACGCCTCGGACTTCGAGACCCAGGGCAAGCCCGAGGTGACACTGTCCTACACCTTCTTCCCGTCGGTCGACGCGGAGAAGGCGAGCCGGCGCGCCGATGCATCGCAGGCTGGAGCGGGATAGCCGAAAGTGGACACCGGTTTCGGCGGGCATCACGCTCCAACTTTTAGAATCACGGAGCGTGACCGCTTCAAACTGAAGCGATCACGCTCGGGGGGCGCCTTCGGCCCTTGGCGGAAACACCAAGGCGGGGCTATAGCCTGCGCTGAGACTGCCGCGGGCTGCGGAGAGGCGCCCACGGCTTTGAGATTTGAGAGGGGTTAGGACCGATAATGTCTGCCGGCGACGTCAAGCACGACTACCACCTGGTGAATCCCAGCCCCTGGCCCCTGGTCGGGTCCATCTCCGCGACGGTGATGGCGCTGGGCGGCGTGGTCTGGATGAAGGGCCTGTTCGGCCTGCCCCAGCACACCCCCTGGGTCTTCTACGCGGGCCTGGCCGGCGTGCTCTACACCATGCTCGGCTGGTGGATGGACGTGGTGAAGGAAGCCAACCAGGGCGACCATACCCCGGTCGTCGCCATCGGCCTGCGCTACGGCATGATCATGTTCATCGCTTCGGAAGTGATGTTCTTCGTGGCCTGGTTCTGGATCTTCTTCGAGATGGCCCTGTTCCACGAGGTCCGGACGCAGTCGGCCTTCGAGGAGGTCCGCACGGCCTGGGCCACCTGGCCCCCCGCCGGCGTCGAGCTGGTGCCGGCCTGGAACCTGCCCCTGGTCAACACGCTCACCCTGCTGCTCTCGGGCACCACCGTCACCTGGAGCCACCACGCCCTGCAGACCGGCGACCGCAAGGGCGCCAAGATCGGCCTGATCCTCACCATCCTGCTCGGCGTGATTTTCACCTCGATCCAGGCCTACGAGTACGCGCACATCCTGCAGCACAAGTACTTCTTCAGCGAGGAAGCCGCGAACGCCGGCCTCTATGGCTCGTCCTTCTTCATGGCCACCGGCTTCCACGGCTTCCACGTCCTGATCGGCACCATCTTCCTGACGGTCTGCCTGATCCGGATGCTCGGCGGCGGCTTCACGCCCAAGCAGCACTTCGGCTTCGAGGCGGCGGCCTGGTACTGGCACTTCGTGGACGTGGTCTGGCTGTTCCTGTTCGCCTTCATCTACGTCGTCTTCGGCGGAGCGGCTGGAGCGCACTAACCCATGAGTGGTCACAATCCGCTGCTGGCGGGGCTCGCGGGCCGCTGCCCCAACTGCGGAGAGGGACCTCTCTTCGACGGCTTCCTGAAAGTGGCCGCACGCTGCGAGGCGTGCGGCTACGATCTGGCCAAGGCCGACTCCGGAGACGGCCCCGCCGTCTTCGTGATCCTGATCGCGGGCTTCCTGGCCTGCTTCGGCGCCCTCTTCACCCAGTTCTCCTTCAACCCGCCGGTCTGGGTGACCATGATCATCTGGCTGCCCCTGACGCTGTTCCTGTGCCTGGGCCTGCTGCGGCCCATGAAGGGGATCATGCTGGCGGCCCAGTTCGCCAACAGGGCGTCCGAGGCCCGGCATGACGGACAGGACTGACGCCGCGCCTCGCAAGGGCTTTCCTCTCGTCCTGACGCTGGCCACGCTGATCGCCGCGGCCATCCTGGTCTGGCTGGGGACCTGGCAGCTCCAGCGCCTGGCCTGGAAGCAGGATCTGCTGGCGCGGGTCGCCGCCCTGCAGGCCGCCCCGGCCAAACCCCTGGGGCCCGCCCTCGACGCCCTGGCCCACGGCGCCAACGCCGATTTCACCCGCGTGGTCGTCGATTGCCCGGGTCTCGGCAGCGCCCCCTATCTTGAGCTCTATTCGGTGCGCGAGAGCGGCGCCGGCCTGCGGCTGATCTCGGCCTGCGTGGTGGAGAGCGCCAAGTACCGCACCATCCTGGTGGACCGCGGCTTCGTGGCCGACACCATCTCGGCCCGTCCTCCGGTGGACCTCGTAGACCGCACCCCGGTGCGGCTGGCGGGCGTGCTGCGCTCGCCAGACAAGGCCAGCTTCGTGACCCCGAAGAACGACCTAGCGGGCAACCATTGGTACTCCCGCGACATCCCGGCCATGGCCGCCCACCTGAAGGCGCCGTCGCCCGCCCCGATCATCCTGGCGGCCGAGACCAGCTCCAACCCCACCTGGCAGGCCCTGAAGCCCGAGCCCCTGCCGGCGGAAATTCCCAACCGCCACCTGGAATACGCGCTGACCTGGTTCGGCCTTGCGGGCGCCTTGGTCGCCGTCTATGCCGCCATGCTCTGGCGGTGGTGGAAGGCTTGATGCGGTACGTTTCTACGCGGGGGCAGTCGCCCTCGGTCGGCTTTGTCGATGCGATCCTCGCAGGGCTAGCGCCCGATGGCGGCCTCTATGTGCCTGAGGAATGGCCGAGCCTCACCCACAGCGAGATCGCCGCCTTCGCCGGCAAGCCCTACGCCCATGTGGCCGCCGAGATCCTGGCCCGCTTCGTCGGCGACGAGATCCCCCGCGAGACCCTGGCCGACATGTGCGCCGAGGCCTACGCCACCTTCACCCACGCCGCGGTCGTGCCGGTGAAGCAGCTCTATCCTGGCGGCTTCATGGCCGAGTTGTTCCATGGACCGAGCCTGGCGTTCAAAGATGTCGCGATGCAGCTGCTGGCCCGGCTCAGCGATCACGTGCTGGGCGCCCAGAAGCGCACCCAGACCATCCTCTGCGCCACCTCTGGTGACACTGGCGGAGCGGCGGTGGAGGCCTTCCGCGGCCGCGCCAACACCCGCATCGTCGCCATGTTCCCGGACGGCCGGATCAGCGAGGTGCAGCGCCGCTTCATGACCACGGCGGCCGAGGCCAATGTGCGCTGCCTGGCGGTGTCGGGGACCTTCGACGACTGCCAGGCGATCCTGAAGGACGCCTTGGGCGACCAGGTCCTCAAGCAGGCCGTGGGCCTGTCGGCGGTCAACTCCATCAACTTCGCCCGCATCGTGGCCCAGGCGGTCTATTACTTCACCAGCGCGGTGGCGATCGGCGCCCCGCACCGGCCGGTGGCCTTCGCCGTGCCGTCGGGCAATTTCGGCGACGGCTTCGCGGGCTTCATGGCCAAGCGCATGGGCCTGCCGATCTCCAAGATCATCGTGGCCACCAACACCAACGACATCCTGGCCCGCGCTTTCCAGGACGGCCGCTACAGCCGCGGCGTGGTGGCCCAGACCCAGTCGCCGGCCATGGACATCCAGTCGGCCTCCAACTTCGAGCGGCTCTATTTCGAGGGTGTCCGCCGCGAAGGGGTGGAGACCGCGCGCGCCTTCCAGGCCTTCGGCGAGACCGGGGTCATCGATATCCCGCCCGCCGCCCTGGCCATGATGCGCGAGACCTTCGTGGGCATGTCGGTCGGCGAGCGCGACACCACCCGCTCCATCGTCGCCACCCTCAACGAGACCGGCGAGCTGATCGATCCGCACACCGCCGTGGGCATGGCCGCCCTGCGCCGCGCCAGGGACATCACCGACCCGATCATCGTGCTCTCCACCGCGCATGCGGCCAAGTTCCCCGAGGCTGTCAGCGCCGCCTGCGGCGAGACCCCGGTCATGCCGCGCAGCGCCCAGAACCTGGCGGGCAAGCCCGAGCGTTTCGACCGGCTGCCGGCTGACGCCGACACCATCAAGGCCTATGTCCGGGCCTTCGCGGAAAGCTGATCCTGGCCACCCTTCACACCCTCTCCAACGGCGTCCGCGTCGTCTGCGACCCGGTCCCCGGGCTTGAGACCGTAGCGCTGTCCGTCGTCGCCGGCCGCGGCGCGCGGTTCGAGGACGCCGCCCGCTCCGGCTGGTCGCACCTGCTCGAACACATGGTCTTCAAGGGCGCGGGCGACCGCTCGGCCCGGGAGATCGTCGAGGTGGTGGAGGCCCAGGGCGGTTCGATCAACGCCGCCACCGGCTATGAGCGCACCAGCTTCCAGATTCGCGCCCTGGCCGGGGGCCTGGACCTCGGCTCGGCCGTGCTGGCCGACCTGATCCAGCGCCCGGTCATCGACCCCGCCGACCTCGCCCGGGAAAAGCAGGTGGTGGGCCAGGAGATCGCCGAGGCCACCGACACCCCCGACGACGTGGTGTTCGAGATGGCCCAGGCCGCCGCCTTCAAGGACCAGGCGCTCGGCCGTTCCATCCTGGGCACCGACGCCTCCATCGCGCCCGCCACCTCCGAGACCCTGGCGGCCTGGCGGGCGGCCCTCTACGCTCCCGACAGCCTGATCTTCGCGGCCTCCGGGGCGGTGACCGAGGACGAGGTGCTGGCGCTCGCCGAGCGCGACTTCGGCCAGGCCGCCGGCGCCCCGATCCCCGAGGCCGCGCCCGCCGCCTTCACCGGCGGCACGGAGACGGCGTCCAAGTCCCTGGAGCAGGCCAACCTGGTCTTCCTGCTGCCCAGCGTCGGAGTCCGCCACGACGACTATTTCCCCCTGCGCCTGTTCGCCGAGATACTCGGCGGCGGCATGGCCTCGCGGTTGTTCCAGGAGGCGCGCGAGAAGCGCGGCCTGGCCTATGCCGTGGACGCCTATTCCGAGACCTATGCCGACACCGGGGTCCTGGGGGTGTTCGCCGGCTGCGCGGCCAAGGACGCCGCCGAGCTGGCCCGCGTGGCCGCCGGCGAGATCCAGAACCTGGCCCAGAAGGTCGAGCCCGCCGAGCTCGCCCGGGCCAAGGCCCAGCTCAAGGCCGGCATGTTCATGGCCCGCGAGGCCCTGCAGTCGCGCGCCGAGCAGGCGGCCGGCCAGGTGCTGCTGTTCGGCCGGCTGCTCACCACCGCCGAGATCGCCGACCAGATCGACGCCGTGGAGGCCGCCGACCTCGCCCGCCTGGGCGCCAGCCTGCTGCAGCCCGGCCGCGCCGCCGTCAGCGTGCTCGGCCCCAAGCCCGCCCTGAAGGCCGCCGACGCCTTCCAGAAGGCCCTGTTCGGCTAGACCCTGACCGTTTCAGATGGACCCATCTGAAACGGCAAGAAGGGTCTAGATTCAAAACATTAGAGCACGTCGGGCGGCGGAACCGGTACCCACTTCCGCCTGACGTGCTCTAGGAGCCTGTCCGGGGCTTGACGCCCCTCGCGGCGCGTCCGACCTTCGCCCCATGGCCCTGCTGGACTGGATCGCGCCGGAAAGCGGCCTAAGGGTCGAGGGCGAGGGCGTGTTCCTGCGCCCGGCCCGCAACGCCGACTTCGAGGAATGGCGCGAACTGCGCGCGGCCTCGCGGGATTTCCTGCAGCCCTGGGAGCCGACCTGGCCGGCCGACGATCTCAGCCGCGCGGCGTTCAGACGCAGGCTGACGGCCTATGCGCGCGATCGGGAGGCCGGCAGCGCCTACCCATTCTTCGTGTTCCGAGCCAAGGACGAGGTCCTGACCGGCGGCATCACCCTCTCCAACATCCGGCGCGGCGTCGCCCAGATGGCCTCGGTGGGCTACTGGTGCGGCCAACCCTTTGCAAGACAAGGACAAACCCTGGCCGCCGTGCGGGCGCTGACCCTGTTCTCCTTCCGCACGCTGGCCCTCCATCGCCTGGAGGCCGCCTGCCTTCCCACCAACGAACCCAGTCGCAAGCTGCTCAACCGCGCCGGGTTCGCCGAGGAGGGATACGCCAAGGCTTATTTGAAAATTAACGGCGTTTGGCGAGATCATGTCCTGTTCGGTCTTGTCTCGCCGCTTCGCGCGGCACTGGAGCCGGACGAGGGAGTGTCGGTCTAGCCGGCGCGTGGCCAGAGTTAAGTCGAGGCGATGCCGAACGACCGTTGGATCTGGGACGCCACGACGACGCTCGAGGCGTTGGGCGCCGCCGACGTGGCGCTCTGGCTCTGGGAGCCCGAGCGCGATCGTCTGCGAATCACCGGCGCGTCCCGCGCGCTCGGCCTGGGCCCCCTTGCGCCGGAATGTTCCTCGGCCGCCATGCGCGCGCTCGCCATGCCCCAGGACCGGGCCCTGGCCGAAGACGTGCTGCGGGTGCAGGAGCCCGGCGGCGAGATCGCCGTGCGCCTGCGGATGCGCGGCGGCGGCGTCTGCATCTGGCGCGGCGTCTGGCTGGAGGAAGGCCTGCGGGCCGCCGGGGTGGTCGCTCCCGAAACCAAGTTCGCCGCCTCCGACGTCGACAAGCTGACTGGCCTGCTGGACCGCAAGAGTTTCATCGCCCAGGCCCGCGAGCGCCTGCAGGCGCCCGGCGTGCACGAACTGGTGGTGGCCGACCTCGACCGCCTGCGTCGCCTGAACGAGGCCCTGGGCCACGAGCGCGCCGACCTGGTGCTGGCCGCCCTGGGCTCGCGGATGGCCGCGGCCTTCCCCCCCGGCGTCCTGATGGCCCGCATCGGCGAGGACGAGTTCGCCCTGCTGACCCCCATCCGCGCCATCAGCGCGGCCGAGACCCTGCGCAAGGCCCTGGAGCAGCCCCTGCGGGTGGCGGGCTTCGACATCCATCCCACCCTGTCCATCGGCGCCGTGGAGGCCACGGGCGGCGACGAGGCGCCCGAGGCCGCCGAACTGCTGCGCCGGGCCGAGCTCGCCGTGGAGTCGGCCAAGAGCAACGGCCGCGGCGGCGGGGCCGCCTACGGCCGGACCATGGAGACCGACGGCCTCTCGCGCCTGGCCCTGGAGAGCGACCTGCGCGGCGCCATCGGCCGCGGCGAGCTGACCGCCTATTACCAGCCGATCGTGCGTCTTTCGACCGGGGCGCTGTCGGGCTTCGAGGCCCTGGTGCGCTGGAAGCATCCGCGCCGCGGCCTGATGAACCCCGACCAGTTCCTGCCGCTCTGCGACGAGATGGGGCTGATGAGCGAACTGGGGGCCCTGATGATGCGCCAGGCCGCCGAGCAGTTGGCCGTCTGGCGCCGCGACCACCGGGCCGCCGGCGAACTGACCGTGGCGGTGAACCTCTCCACCGGCGAGATCGACCGGCCCGACCTCGTCTCCGACGTCATGCGTATCCGCAGGGAGACCGGCCTGCCGCCGGGCGCCCTGAAGCTGGAGGTCACCGAGGGCGACGTCATGCGCGATCCCGACCGAGCCGCGGTGATCCTGCGCAACCTGCGCGAGGCCGGGGCGGCCCTGGCCCTGGACGACTTCGGCACCGGCTTCTCCTCGCTCAGCTACCTGACGCGCCTGCCCTTCGACACCCTGAAGATCGACCGCTATTTCGTGCGCACCATGGCCACCAACGAGGGCTCGGCGAAGATCGTCTCCTCCGTCGTGAAGCTCGGCCAGGACCTGGCGCTCGAAGTGGTGGCCGAGGGCGTGGAGAACGCCCAGATGGCCAAGGCTCTGCTGGCGGTGGGCTGCGACTACGGCCAGGGCTTCGGCTACGCTCCGGCCCTGTCGCCCCAGGAGGCGGAGGTCTATCTCAACGAAAGCTATGTGGACGGCGCGGCGCCGGTAAAAGCGCGGGGGTAGGGACCATCGCAACTCTTTCCTCTCCCGCTTGCGGGAGAGGGTAGGGTGAGGGCTCTTTCTGAGGGTCCGTTGTCACTCCGCGCTCGGTAAGACCTCCGCTGCGCGGAGGCCCCCCTCACCCAACCTCTCCCCCTAGAGGGGGCGAGGAGAAGGTAGGCTAAGCCCGCCCCGCCGTGGCCGTCAGCAGGCTCGCGTCCACCCCCAGCTTGGCCAGAGCCTTGGTCCACTTCCGCTCGTGGTCGCCGCCGAAGATCAGGGCCTCGTCGGCCGGGCAGGTGAGCCAGACGTTCTCGCGGATCTCGTGCTCCAGCTGGCCGGCGCCCCAGCCGGCATAGCCGAGCGCCAGCAGGGCCCGCCGGGGATGGTCCTGCGCGCCCATGGCCTCCAGGGCCTCGCGGGTGGGGGTGAGCGCCACCCCGCCGCCCAGCTCGATGCTGTTGTCGCCGGCGCTGTAGTCGTCGGTGTGGACCACGAAGCCGCGGTCGCGCTGCACGGGCCCGCCGATCAGCACCAGGTCCGGCGGCACCTCGATGTCGGCCTTCACCTCCAGCCGCTTGAGCAGGTCGGGCACGGTCAAGCCCTCCACCGGGCGGTTGACCGCTATGCCCATGGCGTGGGTCTCGTCGTGGGCGCAGACCAGCACCAGGGCGCGCTCGAAGCGCGGATCGCCGATGCCAGGCATGGCGATCAAGAGCTGGCCCGACAGGAAGGTCGCCTCGTCCATGGCCCTAGTTTGAGGTGGATCGCGGCGCTTTCAAGTCTCGACCCCAGAAGTTCTGCGTTGAACGCCGCCCCGGCGGGTTTATCTGGTCTTCAAGACCATCACGGGAGAGAGACCATGACCATCAAAGTCGGCGACAAGCTGCCCAGCGCCAACCTCGTCGCCGGGACCGCCGAGGGCCCCAAGCCCATGACCACCGAGGAGGTCTTCGGCGGCAAGAAGGTCGCCTTCTTCGCCGTCCCCGGCGCCTTCACCCCCACTTGCTCGGCCAAGCACGTGCCCGGCTTCAAGGAGCTAGCCGACCAGATCAAGGGCAAGGGCGTCAACTCCATCGTCTGCCTGTCGGTGAACGACGCCTTCGTCATGAAGGCCTGGGGCGAGAACCAGGGCGTCATGGACACCATGCTGATGATCGCCGACCCGGCGGGCGACTTCACCAGGGCCGTCGGCCTGGACATGGACGCCTCCAAGTTCGGCCTGGGCCTGCGCTCGCAGCGCTATTCGATGATCGTCGACGACGGCGTGGTGAAGGAGCTCAACGTCGAGGCTCCGGGCGAGTTCAAGGTCTCGGCCGCCGACTACCTGCTGGCCCAGCTTTAGGACCGGTTACGCTTTCGGGAATGGCCGGCTCAGGAATTTCGAGCCGGCCAGACCGTAGCGCCAGGGGGTCTGCACCCCCTTGGTGAGGCCGATGCGCGGTCCCACCGCGATCTCCCAATCCTGCATTGATGGCTCGAGATCGAAGGGCGGCCGATCCAGGGCCAGGCCGTCATGGGCCCGGGTGATGGCGAGCGCCTGGCACAGCCGTCCCGGCCCCGCGCACAAGAGCCGCACCGTCTCCATCCCCCGCCGCTCGCGCATGAGATCGATCCCCGCTGTGGGCTCCAGGGCGCGGATCAGGACCGCGCTGCCGGGTTCCTCCCCGCACACCAGGTTCAGGCACCAGTGCAGGCCGTAGGAGCGGTAGACATAGGCGTGGCCGACCGGGCCGAACATCGCCGCATTGCGCGCCGTGGGCCCGGTGAAGGTGTGGGAGGCCGGGTCCTCGTGGTGATAGGCCTCGGTCTCCACGATCCGCCCGCCGACCCCGTCCACCGTCAGGACCATGCCGATCAGGTCGCGGGCCACCGCCGCCGGGTGGCGGGCGAACAGCTTGACGCCGCGCCCGCTTGGGTCCGAACTGTGGGGAAGAAAAGAAGCCGTCATCAGGGAAGAACCGCCATGCCTTATGTCGAGGGCCAGACCATCCATGACGCCGACAGCCACGTCATGGAGCTTCCGGGCGCCATAATCCCCTATGTGGAGGCCCGCCACCGCGAGGCCTTCGCGGAGAAGACCGCCAAGAAGAACACCCTGGTCGAATGGTCGGCCAAGGCCCAGGCTCTGCACGACGATCCGGAGTTCCGCGCCGGGGATGAGGCCAACCTGCTGCTGCGCAAGAACTTCCAGGCCCTGGGGGCGTTCCGCAACGCCGACCGGCCCAAGGCCCTGGACCTGCTGGGCTTCGCCAGCCAGCTGGTCTTCACCACCGCGGCGCTCGGCAACTATGGCCTGGAGGAGATGGGGGAGGTCGAACTCGCCGTCGCCGGGGCCCGGGCCCACAACCGGATGATGACCGACTTCTGCTCGGTGGACCGCCGCCTGCTGGCCACCGGCTATGTCACCCTGGCGGACATCGAACGCGCGCCGGAGATCGCTCGCGAGGCCATCGAGATGGGCTGCAAGGGGTTGATCATCCCCTCGCGCCATCCGCCGCACCATTCCCCCAGCCATGCGGGCCTCGACCCGCTGTGGGCGGTGGCGCAGGAGGCCGGCGTGCCGATCCTGTTCCACGTCGGCGGCGAGGAGAAGATGCACGAGGCCTATCTGGAGAACGGCGGGCCGCGGGTTCTGGACTTCCACGGCGGGGCGGAGAACTTCACCTCGCTCACCTTCATGGCGATCCCGCTGTCGGTCTGGCAGACCCTCTCGGCCCTGGTGATCGACGGGGTCTTCGACCGCTTCCCGAGGCTGAAGTTCGGGGCCATCGAACTGGGCGCCTCCTGGCTGCCCAGCCTGATGCGGTTCATGGACTCAGGGGCCGCGGCCTTCGGCAAGGAGGAGCGGCTGCAGAGGCTGAGCGCCAGGCCCAGCGAGATCCTGCGCCGGCAGTTGCGGGTGACGCCCTATCCCCACGAGGACACCGCCTGGATCATCGCCAATTCCGGGCCGGAGATGTGCCTGTTCTCCTCCGACTTCCCCCACGTGGAGGGCGGCCGCAATCCGCTGAAGCGGTTCAACGACGCCCTGGAGGGCGCCTCGGACGCCGCCAAGCGTAGCTTCTACCGCGACAACTTCATCGACCTGATGGGCAAGGGGCTCGATCCCGCCCTGCACGACCATCCGGCTCTGATGGCGGCGGAGTGATCCAACTGTGTCATCCCGGTTTCCGCGCAGCGGAAGACCGGGACCCAGAGGCGCCGCTCTTTCCGGCACGCCCCGCGCATCTAGGTCCCGGACAAGCCCTGCAGGCTTTCCGGGATGACACCGGTGTTCTCGCCGCGCCTTGGGGTTCGGTTACAGCTAGGCTCAATGTAACCAAGACCTCCGTCGCCGCGTACCTGAGGCAGACACGTGGACCAGACCGAAGCGCGACTGCGGGCCTTGATGCTCGCCGGCCTGGCCGGCGACGCCGCGGCGCATCGCGCACTGCTCTCAGAACTGGGACGGCTGCTGCGCCGGTACTATGCGCGGCGGCTGGGCTTCGGGACGCCGGAGGCCGAAGACCTCGTCCAGGAAACCTTGATCGCCGTGCACACCCGACGCGCCACCTATGATCCGCAGCAGCCCTTCACCGCCTGGGCCTACGCCATCGCGCGCTACAAGATGATCGACCACCTGCGGCGGGCCAAGGTGCGGCCCTCCTCACCCCTGGAGGAGGCTGACGGCCTGTTCACCGACGGCGGCGCCGAGGACCTGGTGGTCAAGCGCGACCTTGACCGGGTCCTGGCGCAGGTCTCGGCCCGCACCGGCGCCCTGATCCGCGACGTGAAGGTGGAGGGACTGTCGACCCGCGAGGCCGCGCAGAAGCACGGCCTGACCGAGACGGCGGTGAAGGTCGCCGTCCACCGGGGCCTGAAGGCGCTCACCGCCCGGTTCGGAGGCGCCGATGAAAACCGATGAGCTGATCGACAGGCTGTCGGCGGACCTGGAGCCCGCGCCCCCCTGGTGGGTGACCCGCCGCGTCCTGATCGGCCTTGGGTCCGGGGCCTTCTTCTCGGCCCTGCTGATGGTGGTCTGGCTCGGCGTGCGGCCCGACCTGATGGACGCCATGACCGGCGCCATGTTCTGGATGAAGTTCGCCTACACCTTGGCCTGCTCGGCGGTTCTGGCCGCGGCCCTGATCCGGGTGGCCAGGCCGGGCGGTTCGGTGCGCAGCCTGGCCTGGGCGCTCGCCGCCCCTTTCGGCCTGGTGGGGCTGATGGCGGCGGTGCGGCTGGCCGGCGCCGACGCGGCCGCCCGGCAGGCCATGCTGATGGGGGATTCCGCCGACGTCTGCCCCTGGCGCATCGTGATCCTCAGCCTGCCGATCCTGGCCGGTGCGGTCTGGGCCCTGCGCGGCCTGGCGCCCACCCGCCTGGTGCTGTCGGGCCTGGTGGCCGGCGGCTGCGCCGGGGCCATGGGCGCCTGGATCTACGCCTTCCACTGCAACGAGAGCGCCGCGGCCTTCATCGCCATCTGGTACACGGCGGGCATGGCGGCCGTGGCGGTGTTGGGGGCGCTGGTGGGGCGGCGGCTGCTGCGGTGGTGACTACGCGCCGAGCGCTTGCGCGCTGACGCTCTCGTAGTCGGCCGCGCCCTCCATGACGCCTTCGGCCAGGCCCGGCGCCTGGGCCAGGACCTGGCTGGCGTAGATCCGCGCCAGCGCCGCCTTGCTCATCCCCCAGTCATCCGTGGCGCCGGTCAGGGCAAGCGCCTGCAGGCCCAGCATCCAGCCGCCCACCACGTCCCCGGCCAGCTTCAGATAGGGGGTGGCGCCCGACAGGGCCGCGGGGCCGCGGTTGGCCAGGATCCAGTCGGTGGCGCGCTCCAGGGCCGCGACACCGGCGTCCAGGCGCGCGCCGACGCCCTCCAGGCCGGGCGAACCCTTCAGCACCTGGGCGGTGGCGTGCATCTCGGCGGCGAGGGCGTCCATGACGCCGCCGTTCTCCATCGGCGCCTTGCGGCCCACCAGGTCGATGGCCTGGATGCCGTTGGTGCCCTCATAGATCGGGGCGATGCGGGCGTCGCGATAGTGCTGGGCCGCCCCGGTCTCCTCGATGAAGCCCATGCCGCCATGGATCTGCACCCCCAGGGAGGCGACCTCCACCCCCACATCGGTGGACCAGGCCTTGGCGATGGGGGTGAAGAGTTCGGCGCGGGCCTTGGCCACGGCGCGGGCGGCCTCGTCGGTCGCCAGCCGGGCCACGTCGTTGAGGACGCCGGTGGACAGGCAGATGGCCCGGGCGGCCTCGATCTTGGCCTTCATCAACATGAGCGAGCGGCGCACGTCCGGGTGGCCGTAGATGACGCCCTCGGCGCTCCAGACCGCGCGGCCCTGCCTGCGCTCCTGGGCGAAGGCGAGCGCCTGCTGGAAGGCCCGCTCGGCGATGGCCACGCCCTGGACGCCGACCTGCAGGCGGGCGGCGTTCATCATGACGAACATGTGGGCGATGCCGTTGTTGACCTCCCCCACCAGCTCGGCCTGGGCGCCTTCGAACAGCATGACGCAGGTCGGCGAGCCGTGGATGCCCAGCTTGTGCTCGATGGAGCCGGCCCGCAGGTCGTTGGGGGCGTCGAGGTTTCCCTCGTCGTCCACCAGCCGCTTGGTGGCCAGGAACAGGCTGATGCCCTTCACCCCCGGAGGCGCGTCGGGCAGGCGGGCCAGGACCAGGTGGCAGATGTTGTCGGCGGCGTCGTGGTCGCCCCAGGTGATGAAGATCTTCTGGCCGTGCAGACGGTAGCCGCCCTGGCCATCGGGCTCGGCGCGGGTGGCGACGGCGGCGAGATCCGAGCCCGCCTGCGGCTCGGTGAGGTTCATGGTGCCGGTCCATTCGCCGCTCACCAGTTTGGGCAGGACCAGCCGCTTCTGGCGCTCCGTGCCGTGCAGGGCCAGGGCCTCGATGGCGCCCTGGGTCAGCATGGGGCAGAGACCGAAGGCCATGTTGGCGGCGTGCACCATCTCGAACACCGCCAGGCCCAGCGCTCCGGTCAGGCCTTGGCCGCCATATTCGGGGTCCGACGACAGGGCGTTCCAGCCGCCAGCCACGAAGGCCTGATAGGCGTCCGCGAAGCCCGGCGCGGCGGTTACCTTGCCGTTGGCGTACTTGGCGCCCTGCGTGTCCCCCGTGCGGTTCAGGGGGGCGAGCTCGCTTTCCACGAAGGCGCCGGCGGCCTCCAGCACCGCGACCACGGTGTCCTCGTCCAGGTCCGGGAAGGCCTGGGCCATCAGGGCCGAGTGGCCGACGGTCTTGAGGGCGAAGGCGAGGTCGCGGACCGGGGCGCGGAAGGTCATGGGCGGCTCCTGAGGCTCAGGGCCGCTGTGTAGCTGCTGGCGGGCGTCGGACCAAGCCGGTCGCCCGGCCTGGTCGTCGCGTCGCGGAGGCTATTCGCCGTCGCCGGGCGCCACACGGGCTTTCTGGACGGCGGGCACCAGCAGGGCGGGATGTCCGCCCGCGCCGGCGCCGGTGATGATGTCGGGGGTCTGGTTGGCCTGGGAGGCGGCGCTGCGGCCGGCGGCGTCCCGGGCGGCCTTGCGCCTGGCGGCCTGGGCCTCGATCAGGATGTCAGCCTTGGCGCCGCCGGCGGCCTGGGGGCGGGTTTGGGGTGCGACGGCGGCTTCGCCCTTGATGTCGCCCAGCTTGAGATAGCCGGCGGCGCTGGCCGGACCCGACAGGGCGCAGGCGGCGGCCAGAAGCAGGACGCGGTTTCGAATCGACATGGGTTTCTCCGTCTTGGCCTCGCCCATCAGCGGGCGGCTTGGAGACGGCTTAGGGGCGGGGCGCGAGGCCCGCCTCCTCCGTTCGAGGGAGGCGCGGCGACAATCGCGCCGTCAGTCCGGGGAAAAGCGCAGGCTGGGATCGCCGGTGAGGCGGCCCACGAGGTCGGTCTGCCGGTTCACGTCCAGCTTGGCGAACACGGCCTTGAGGTGGCTCTTGAGGGTCGTCTGGCTGACCCCTTCGATGAGGGCATGGTCGGCCAGGGTCAGGCCGTCGCAGAGCGCGGCCGCCAGCCGGGCCTCGGCCGGCGTCAGGCCGTGGACTCTCCGCAGGGCCTCCGGGTCGGGCCGGGGCCGGCGGTCGGGATCGTGCAGCAGCACCAGGGCCAGGCCGCCCTCGCCGCGGGCCGGGGTCACGGTGACCGACAGGGGGGCGTGGCTCTCATGGCGGGAGACACCGAAGGTGGCGGCCGTGCGGGGACCGCCATCGCGGCGCGTCGCGGCCTGGACCGCCGCGCGCAGGGCGCTCTCGGCCCGGCTGGCGCGTCCGGTGGGTCGGTCGCCCGAGAGGAACAGGCCGTCGCCCGCCCGCAGCAGCCGCTCGCCTTCGCCGTTGGCGAACTGCAGGCGGCCGCGACCGTCCACCACCAGGACGCCCGCCGCCAGGGTCTCGAAACTGTCCAGACACGCGGTGAGGCTGGTCTCCAGCAGGCCCAGGCGATCGGATATCTTCAGGGCCCGGCGCAGGTGGGGCATCAGGCTCTCGCAGAGCCGCTGCTCGTCGTTGCTGAACCGGCCGAGCGTGCGGGAGCGCAGGATGGCGAAGTTCAGGGTGGAGTCGCCGCCGCCAGAGATCTCCAGGCTGATCCCGTAGTCCATGTCCTGGGGCGCCATCCAGTCGGCGTAGAACTCGGTCCGGGTCAGGGCGTCATAGGCGATCACCTCCTCGCTGTGGAGGAGGGGCTTGGCGACCTTGCGCGGGTTGGCGATCAGCGGATTGATGCCGGCGTAGCGGGCGTTGTAGCTGGCCTTGAAGGCCCCGTCATAGCTGGTGGCCAGCAGGCGGTTGGCGGCGGGCCGGTCCGCCGAGCGGGCGTAGACGGCGCCCAGTCCCCCGAACCACGCTTGGGCGCAGGCCACCATGTCGGCCCATCGGCCAGCGTCGGTGGCGGTGGCGTAGGCGGCGTCGATCAGCTCGACCTGGGCCTTCATCAGATCACGCGACAAGCGACATCTCCTGTCACCTGGACCTTCGGATCGGTGGTCCCGCCGAGCGAAGCCTATTAGACTATAGGTCTAGACTGTCAATCTAGTCCGCCACCCTGAGTGTATCGATGTTCCAGACCACCACCCGCCAGAAGGTCGTCGACGCCGCCCTGACCCTGTTCACCGAGCAGGGCTACGACCAGACCTCCCTGGCGCAGGTCGGCCGCCTTTCGGGCGTCTCGCACGGCAGCATCTTCCACCACTTCGGCTCCAAGGACGGCGTCGGCATCGAGGTCTATCTGCTGGAGCGCCGCACCTACTGGGAGGCGGCGGTCACCGCCCTGGAGGGCGACCACCCCGATCCGGTCGGGGCCATCGGCGCCGCCATTCGCGCCACCCTGCGCTACCAGGAGGCCCACCCCCAGCGGCACACCTTCATGATCGAGTGCGCCAGCTCCGACTGGATGTCGCGCCACAGCGAGCCGGTGCGGGCGCTGAACGCCGAGTTCGAGGCCCGCTTCGTCGCCTGGGCCACCCCCTGGCTGGTGGCCGGCAAGCTGCCCCTGGCCCCGCCGGAGGTGTTCGCGGCCCTGGTCTTCGGCCCCAGCCAGTGGATCGCCCGCTCCTGGCTCACCGGCCTGACGGACGATCCGCCGACCCGCTACGAGGACGCCCTGGTAGCCTTGGTCAGCCGCTGCTTCATGGTCCCCTAGGACGTCTTGCGCGCGCCACACTTTAGGCTTCGAATATCCGCTTGCCCGTGCGCCTGCGCCGGCGCCGCCGAGGAAATCGCCGTGGTCCGTAGTCCCCTGCTCGCCGTGGCGCTCGGTGGCGCCCTGGCCTCCGCCGCCCTGGCCAATCCCGCCAGCCAGGACCCGGCCAAGGTTCCAGCCGGCGATTACGCCCTGGACAAGCGCCACGCGAGCCTGCTGGTGAAGGTCCCGCACATGGGGGGCTTTTCGAAGTTCACCATGCGCTTCGACCGCATCGACGGCGGCTTCACCTACGATCCGGCGACCTGGGGCGCCACCAAGGTGACCATCACCGTCGATCCCACCTCCATCAACACCGGCCTGCCCGACTTCGACAAGACCATCGTCGGCCCCAGCTACTTCAACAGCGCCAAGTATCCGGCCATCACCTTCGTCTCCAACAAGGCCGAGGGGACGGACGGCAGGGGCACGGTCAGCGGCGACCTCACCTTCCACGGCGTGACCAGGCCTGTGGTGCTGGACATGACCTTCAATGGCGTGGGCCCCGGCGTGCTGGGGGCAGGCACGCGGATCGGCTTCTCCGGAACCACCCATCTCAAGCGCTCGGACTTCGGCGTCACCACCATGAGCCAGTTCGCCGGCGATGACCTCGACCTGCTGTTCGAGGTCGAGTTCGTGAAGAAGTAGGCCATGAGGCGCGACCGCTACGCCACGCCCGCCATCGTCCTGCACTGGCTGATCGCCGCGGCGATCCTGTTCCAGATGCAGCTGCCCTGGCGCTTCCACGACCTGAAGACACCGGAAGCCTTCGCGCTGATCCAGCTGCACAAGTCGGTGGGGATCACCATCCTGGCGCTCAGCCTGGCGAGGCTCGGCTGGCGGATCGCCAACCCGCCGCCGCCGGAGCCCGCCACCCTGGCGGTCTGGGAGCTGTGGCTGTCCAAGGCCGTGCACTGGGGGCTCTACGCCCTGATGATCGGCATGCCGATCACCGGCTGGATCATGGTCTCCACCAGCAAGACCGGCATCCCGACGGTGCTCTGGGGCCTGATCCCCTGGCCCCACGTCCCGGGCCTGGCCGAGCTGCCCGCCGCCGGCAAGGCGGTCTGGAACGGCGCGGCCCATGAGACCCACGAGACCCTGGGGTGGGGGTTCTATGTCCTGATCGGCCTGCACGTGGCCGGCGCTCTGAAGCACCAGCTGTTCAGCCGCGACGAGCCGGTCCTGCATCGCATGGCGCCCGGCGCCCAGGCCGGCCGCTGGCTGGAGCCGCGTCTGCTGCTGATCGCGCTCGGCGTCGCCACGGCCATCGGCGGCGCCTGGCTGATCCATCCCCGGCCCCCGGCCTCGGCGCCCCTGCCGCCTCCGGTTCCCCAGGTGGCCGAGCCCGTGGCCGCCGCGCCGAGGGCGGCGCCGTCGCCGGTCGCGGAGGTCGCCGAGACCCCCGCGGAGCCCTCGAAGTGGACCGTGTCCAAGGGCTCGGCCATCGGCTTCTCCAGTTCCTGGGGCGGCCAGGCGCTGGAGGGGCGGTTCGACCAGTGGACGGCGGATATCGCCTTCTCCCCCGACGCCCTGGACCGCAGCCACGCCAAGGTGACCATCGACCTCGCCTCCGTCGCCACGGGCGATCCCCAACGCGACGCGGCCCTGCCGGGTGCGGACTTCTTCGATGTGGCGGCCTGTCCCAAGGCGATCTTCACGGCCGACCGGTTCGAGGCGGTCGGCGGGGACCGCTATGTCGCCCGGGGCAAGCTCAGCCTGCGGGGTGTCACCCGGCCGGTGCGCCTGGCCTTCACCCTGAAGATCGACGGCGACAAGGCGCGCATGAGCGGTGTAACCAGCCTCGACCGGACCGCCTTCGGCGTGGGGCAGGGCGAGTGGCAGGCGACCGATCAGATTCCCGCACAGGTGAAGGTGAGTGTCCAGCTCACGGCGACGCGCTAGACGCGGCGGTCGCGGCCCTGCGCGCGGGGTCGCTGGTGATCCTGCCCACCGAGACTGTCTACGGCCTGGGCGCCGACGCCGCCAATCCCGCCGCCGTGGCCGCCATCTACGAGGCCAAGGGTCGGCCGCGCTTCAATCCCCTCATCAGCCACGTGGCCGACCTCGCCACCGCCGAGCGCCTGGCGGTGTTCGACGACCGGGCGCGGGCCCTGGCGGCCGCCTTCTGGCCCGGGCCGCTCACCCTGGTCCTGCCCATCGCGCCCGACACCGTGGTCTGCGACCTGGCGCGCGCGGGACTGGAGACCGTGGCGATCCGGGTCCCCGCCCACCCGTTCGCCCGCGAACTGCTGGCCCGGTTCGGCGGCCCGGTGGTGGCGCCGTCGGCCAACCGCTCGGGGCGGCCCAGCCCGACCACCTTCGCCGACGCGATGGAGGAGACGGGCGACAAGGCGGCCGCGTCCCTGGATGGCGGACCTTGCGCGGTGGGGCTGGAGTCCACCGTCGTCGCCCTGCTGGACCAGCCGCGTCTGCTGCGGCCGGGGTCGGTGACGCGCGACCAGATCGAGGCGGTGATCGGGCCGCTGGCCGAAGCCGATGACGACGCCAAGCGCTCGCCGGGCCGGCTGGCGCGGCACTATTCGCCGGAAGCGCCGGTGCGGCTGAACGCCGAGGCGCCGCAAGCGGGCGAGGCCTATCTCGCCTTCGGATCCACCGGCGCGACGGGAAATGTCCTGAACCTCAGCCCGGCCGGCGATCTGCGCGAGGCCGCCGCCAACCTCTTCGCTTTCCTGCGGGCCGCCGATCGCACCAAACCCACCGCCATCGCCGTCGCGCCGATCCCGGCCGAGGGTCTGGGCGAGGCCATCAACGACCGGCTGAGCCGCGCCGCGGGCTATGTCGGCTGAAGCGCCGAGCGGATGTCGGTGCGGGTGAAGTCGTCGCCCTTGTAGAGCAGGGGAAGATCAGCTGCCTTTGCCAGAGCATAGGCGAAGGTGTCGGCTAGGTTCAAAGCCGCTGGGTGGAAGCCCTTGCCGTACATGAAATAGGCGGCGAGCGCGGCGTCGGCCAAGGCGAAGTCGTTGCACACTTTCACATCCAAGGTGTTCAGCCAGGAGTCGAGGCTGGCCTGATCTTCGACGAAGCCATGGCGGCGAAGCACGATCCCCACCTCGACATAGTTGATCGGACTGATGGTGACCGATGCGCTGGCCTGGATGATCGCGAGATGCTCCATCCAGTCCGGTTCGCGCACGGCGATGGCCACCAGCGACGAACTGTCGACGATGATCAAAGGTTATCCTCAAGTCCGGGAATCTCGTTCAACGCGTCCATGGCCGCCTTCGAGGTGTCTATCTGCCGGCCATCATCCAGGCCGATCTGTTTGCGGAATTGATCGGTGGCTTCGATCATTTCGGCCAAGGTCGCCTTCTTCCGGGGCTTGGCGTTCTCCTGCTCCAGCCGCAGCTTGATCGCCTTATCGATGGCGCCGGTCAGGCTCTCACCGGTCAGGGCCGCAAGCTCCCGAGCCCTCTTCTCCACATCGACATTCTTGATCAGGATGGCCATGCCGATCTCCCTTATATAACGCAGTATATACTGGTCTGAGCGACTACGGAAGCGTAGGCTGCAGTCCCATGACGATCTCCGTTCCCGCCGATGTCCTGTCCCGCCTGAAGGCCGTGCTCGGCGAGGGGGGCTGGAGCCAGGAGCTCGAGCGGCTGGCGCCCAAGCTGCTGGAATGGCGTGACCGCTGGAAGGGGACGACGCCCCTGCTGGCCCTGCCCAGGACCACCGCCGACGTCTCCGCCGTGGTGGGGATTTGCCACGAGGCCGGCGTGCCGATCACCACCCAGGGCGGCAATACCGGGCTCGTCGGCGGTCAGATTCCGCAGGGGGAGATCCTGCTCTCCACCGAGCGGATGTCGCAGGTCCGCGACGTCGACGCCTTCGACGACGTCATCGTCGCCGAGGCGGGCGTGACGCTCGCCGCCGTTCACGAGGCGGCCCTGAAGGTGCGCAGGCGCTTCCCCATGGGCCTGGCCTCGGAGGGCAGCGCCACTGTCGGCGGGATCGTCTCCACCAACGCCGGCGGCACCGCGGTGCTGCGCTATGGCAACACCCGGGACCTGGTGCTGGGCCTGGAGGCCGTCCTCCCCAACGGGGAGATCTGGAATGGCCTGAAGCGCCTTCGCAAGGACAACACCGGCTATGATCTGAAGCAGCTCTTCATCGGCGGGGAGGGGACCCTGGGGGTCGTGACCGCCGCCAGCCTGAAGCTGTTCCCCATCCTGGCCAGCCGCGCCACGGCGGTGGCGGCGGTGGAGTCGCCGGAGGTGGCTATCCAGCTGCTGGTCCGCGCCAAGGAGGAGGCCGGAGGCGCCGTCGAGGCCTTCGAGCTGATGGGCCGGCGCGGCGTCGAGTTCGTCCTGAAGAACATCGCGGGCCAACGCGACCCGCTGCACCAGGCCTATCCCTGGTATGTGCTGATCGAGATCGCCTCGGGGGAGCCGGGCGCGGCGGAATCGGCCATGGAGCGCCTGCTGGGCAAGGCCCTGGAGGACGCCCTGATCCTCGACGCCGCTATCGCCCAGAGCGAGGCCCAGGCCAAGGCCTTCTGGGCGGTGCGGGAGAACCAGTCGCCGGGCCAGAAGCCCGAGGGCGCGACCTGGAAACACGACATCTCCGTCCCCGTCAGCCAGGTGGCGAAGTTCATCGCGCAGGCGACGGCGGCCATGGAGGCCTTTGCGCCGGGTTGCCGGATCACCGCCTTCGGCCACGTCGGCGACGGCAACATCCACTATGACGTCATTCGCCCCGACGGCGGCGAAGACGCCGCCCACTCGGCCAGGCGCAATGAGGGCTCGCGGATCGTGCATGATATCGCCGCGGCCATGGGCGGATCGATCTCCGCCGAGCACGGCCTGGGCTCCATGAAGACCGAGGAGGCTCGGCGCTACAAAAGCCCGGTGGAGGTTGCGGCGCTCAGCGCGATCCGGCAAAGCCTGGACCCCAAGCGGATCATGAATCCCCGCGTCTTCTTCTGAGCCGCCATGCTGATTGTCCTGTCCCCCGCCAAGGCGATGAACTTCGCCGCGCCGGACCAATCCCTGCCGATGACGACGCCGGAGATGGGGGAGGACATCGCCCTGCTGTCGGAGACCACCCGCAAGCTGACGGTGGCCCAGGTGAAGCGGCTGATGAGCCTGTCGGACAATCTGGCCAAGCTAAACCGGGAACGCTTCCAGGCCTTCGACGCTGCCATGGAGGAGGGGCTGCAGGCCGCCTTCGCCTTCAACGGCGACGTCTATATGGGCTTCAAGGCCCGCGAGCTGGACAGGAAGGCGCTGGCCTTCGCCCAGGACCACGTCCGCATCCTGTCGGGCCTCTACGGCCTGCTACGGCCCCTGGACGGCATCCAGCCCTACCGCCTGGAGATGGGGACGCGGCTGAAGACCAAGCGCGGCCCGAGCCTCTACGCCTTCTGGGGCGACAAGGTCGCCACGGCGCTCAATGAGCAGGCCGCCCGCCACAAGGACCCGACTCTGGTGAACTGCGCCAGCCAGGAATATTTCGGCGTCGTGGACCTGAAGGCGCTGAAGCTGCCGGTGGTCTCCCCCCGCTTCGTCGAGGAGAAGGACGGGCAGGCCAAGGTGATCAGTTTCTACGCCAAGAAGGCCCGCGGCCTGATGGCCCGCTACGCCGTCGACCACCGCATCGAGGCGGCCGCCGACCTGAAGGCCTTCGACAGCGAGGGCTACCGCTTCCAGCCCCAGGCCTCCAGCGAGACCGAGTGGGTCTTCTCCCGTCCGCAGCCGCCGCTGAAGACGGCCTAGAGCCCCATTTCGAATGAATCGAAACGGGGCTTTAGAGTCCTACTTGGTCGCTCTTCCTGATCGCCTGACTTGATCCAAGTCAGGCGGGAAACGCTCTAGCCGAAGGTCGGGCTGAAGCGGATGTTGTCGCGGGCCAGGCCGTCAATGACCACCTGGGCGCCGCCGCTCTTGATCATCCATTCCAGGCGGTGGTCGCGGTACTCGCGCTTGAACAGGCCCTGTTTCACCAGCTCGGCGACATTGGGCATGGCCGAGGCCGCCGCCGCGGCGCCGGCTTCCTTGGTGGTCTCGGCGACGGAGGGCCGGGCGTTGGCGCGGGTGAGCCAATCTGACAGCCGGCTCCCCTCGGCCGGCGGATTGCCGTGGCCCACCGAGCCGTTGAGATAGGCAACGACGGCCAGGTCGCCCCAGCCGAAGCTCTCGCCGTTGAACCAGGGGCGGTTGGCCAGTTGGCTTTCCAGCCAGGCGAAGAATCCTGCGGTCTGCTCGGCGGCCGTGGCGATCAGAGCCTGGGCCAGGTCCCCCTCGGCGCGGTGGAACCAGTAGATCTCCGACAGGCCCCAGTTGATGGCCTCGAAGTGGGTGTCCATCACCTCCTCCAGCATCCGCACCCGGGCGCGCTCGGCGGGGCTGGCCGGCAGCAGGGGCGGGGTCGGCCAGCGGTCCTCGATATATTCCAGGATGATGGTGGAATCGAAGATGGCCACCTCGCCGTCCACCAGGGCCGGGACCTCGGCGCGGGGATTGGCCGCCAGGAAGTCGCCCTGGGCGCCCCCCGCGCCCAGCCCGCCCGGGGCCACGGCCTGGAAGGCCTGGCCCTTCTCGCGCAGGGCGATCTTGACCTTCTGGGCGTAGGGCGACAGCGGGTGGTCATAGAGGGTGAGCATGGCGGTCCTCCCGGGACGTCTTTCGCCCATCCGGAGCCCCCGCCGCCGGGTAAGTCAAATGGCGCGGCCGCGGCTTGACGGACCGGGCGTCAACACCGCCTCTGTCGTCCCAACAATCGTCAGATAAGAGACTGGGAGCAGACGTCATGGCCTACAAACCCTTCGACCTGACCGGCAAGGTGGCCCTTGTCACCGGTGGCAATGGCGGCATCGGCTTTGGCATGGTGGAGGCCATGGCCCAGGCCGGCGCCGACGTGGTGATCTGGGGCTCCAACGGGAAGAAGAACGCCGACGCCGAGGCCAGGCTCAAGGGCGCGGGCGTCCGGGTCCTGACCCAGGTGGTGGACGTGGCCGACGAGCAGGCGGTCAAGGCGGGGATGGCGGAAGCCGTGGCCAAGATGGGCCGCATCGACACGGTGATCGCCAATGCGGGCATCGGCGGCGGGGCGCCCTCCTTCTCCGAATTCTCCACCGAGACGTACCGCAAGGTGTTGTCGGTGAACCTGGACGGGGTGTTCTTCACCTTCCGCGAGGCCTGCAAGCACATGGTCGAGCGGGCCGGGTCGGGCGACAAGGCCGGGGGCTCCCTGGTGGTCATCTCCTCGCTGTCGGCCCTCGATGGCGCGGCGCGCAACGAGGCCTACGCCGCCACCAAGGGGGCGGTGATCTCCATGATCCGCGCCATCGCCGTGGAGCATGCCCGCTACGGCGTGCGGGCCAACGCCATCCTGCCCGGCTGGATCGCCACCGACATGACCGCCGGCGCCCAGGGCAACGACAAGTTCAACGACGCGGTGATCAAGCGGGTGCCCATGCGCCGCTGGGGCCAGCCGGCGGACTTCGGCGGCATGGCGGTCTATCTGGCCTCCGGCGCCTCGGCCTTCCACACCGGCGACAGCTTCCTCATCGACGGCGGCTACGGGATCTTCTAGGTCGAAGACTACTTCACATCTGGCGGTGACGCTGGCTTGACCTCAAGACGCGCCAACCGCTCAGATTGCTGAGAAATCTGAGCGGTCAGGGCGTCGATCTTGGAGGACACCTTCTCGGTTGCCGTGTCCATCCTGGCGCTGAGGATCAGATATCCAGTAGCGAAGGCGCAGAGAAGCAGCACAACGCCGCCGATTGAGACCTGCAACACTTGGCGGATATCGCCTCGTAGTTCCCCGAGGCGGGTTTCAACGGATTGCTGCCAGTGATCCATGCCGTCAGAGGTGCCTCCTCCTCCGCCTCCGCGCAACTTTTCAAGTTCGCCGTGAGCATTTCGGAGTTCGTCGCGAGCTCTCTGCGCGTCTGCGAGCACCTTTCGAATCCGACTATCGACTGTCATCGTCGCTTAGCTCGTCGAGGTGAAACTCCTGCTCGATCTTCGTCGCGAGCTCAAGCAGGCGCTTGCTCGCCTCGGTTCCCTCCGGATGGTCCTTCTTTCCGGAGATTGCCTCTGCAAGGCCGCCCGTCGTGTAGAGGGTCATCTCAGAAGCGTAATCGACGGCAAGCTTCATCGCGCGCCTTAGCTCGCCGAATGTCACGGGCGCGTCATCGGGCTTCTGCGTGCTCACCGCATCATTACTCCATGCCGAAGGACCACAATCTACCCATTGTTGAGGTGTGGTCGCAACACACGGTGTGCCGGCTCGCGGTTGTGCCACCCACAGTGACCTTGGGTCATGGTTTCCTTAGGCCACCCGTGGCGCCATCCTGCGCCCAACGAGATTTCGGGAGAAGACGCCATGACCCTGCACACACCGCTCTGCGACCTCCTGGGGGTCAAGCATCCGATCATGCTGGCCGGCATGGGGGGCGTCTCCTATGCCGAGCTGGTGGCCGCGGTCTCCAACGCCGGCGGCTATGGCGTGCTGGGCATGGCCGGCCGCACGCCCGACTTCATCCGCGACGAGATGCGCAAGGTCAAAAGCCTGACCGACAAGCCCTTCGGCGTCGACCTGCTGGCGGCTTCGCCCGAGAGCCTGACGGCTTCCGTGGAGATCATCATCGATGAGGGCGCCTCCAGCTTCGTGGCGGGCCTGGGCGTGCCCATGCCGATCATGGAGAAGCTGAAGAAGGCCGGCCTCAAGGTGATGGTGGTCTGCGGGGCTGTGAAGCACGCGGTGAAGGCCGAGCAGGCCGGCTGCGACGCCGTCATCTGCCAGGGCGGCGAGGGCGGCGGTCATACCGGACTTGTCGGCACCATGCCCCTGGTGGCCCAGGCGGTGGAGGCCGTGAAGATCCCGGTGGTGGCGGCCGGCGGCCTCTATGACGGGCGCGGCCTGGCCGCGGCGCTGACCCTGGGCGCCGTCGGCGTCTGGATGGGCACCCGCTTCATCGCCAGCCATGAGGCCCATGCCGGCGAGCTCTACCGCCAGACCATCGTCGAGGCCGCCGACGAGGACACCGTCCGGACACGGTCCTATTCCGGCAAGCCGATGCGGGTGCGCAAGAACCCCTATGTGGAGGATTGGGAAACCCGTCCCCAGGACATCCAGCCCTTCCCCATGCAGGCGATGATCTCCACCCAGGCCGGCGTCATGGGCGGCATCGGCGGCCAGATCGAGGGTCTGGACCCCGACAAGTCCTGCTTCGCCATGGGCCAGTCGGCGGGCGGCATCCACACCGTGCTGCCAGCGGCCCAGATCGTGGCCAACCTGATCTCGGAGGCGGAAGCCGCCCTGGCCCGGGCGAGCAAGCTGGTGAAGGTGACGGCCTAGTTTTCTCCCTCCCCGGGTCGCAGGGGAGACTTTCTCATCAAACGATCGGGGTGGAGGCGCGGCGCGCCTCCACCCCTCGCGTGCCGCCGGGCTGGGGGTCAGCCTTGGCGGCGTCGGCCGTCGTCCTCCGGGGGAGGTCGAACGACGGCGCGTTCGCTAGGCCGCCAGCTTGGCGGCGGTCTGCGCGATCTTGCGGCCCTGGTAGCGGGCGCCTTCCAGCTCGTTCTCACTAGGCTGACGCGAGCCGTCGCCGCCGGCGATGGTCGACGCGCCATAGGGGCTGCCGCCGGTGACTTCCGACAGGGTCATCTGGCCCGCGAAGCCGTAGTCCAGGCCCACCACCACCATGCCGAAGTGCAGCAGGTTGGTGATCACCGAGAACAGGGTCATTTCCTGGCCGCCGTGCTGGGTGGCGGTGGAGGTGAAGGCTCCGCCGACCTTGCCGTTCAGGGCGCCCTTGGCCCAGAGGCCGCCGGCCTGGTCGAGGAAGGCCGCCATCTGCGAGTTCATGCGGCCAAACCGCGTGCCGACGCCGATGATGATGGCGTCGTAGTCGGCCAGGTCCTCGATCCTGGCGATCGGAGCTTCCTGGTCGAGCTTGAAGTGGGCCGCCTTGGCGATCTCGTCGGGGACGGTCTCGGGGACGCGCTTGATGTCCACCGTGGCGCCGGTGGTGCGGGCGCCTTCGGCCACGGCCTTGGCCATGGTTTCGATGTGCCCGTAGGCGGAGTGATAGAGGACGAGGACCTTGGTCATGGGAGGATTCCGGGGAGGAGAGGGCGCCCCGGCTTTCACCGGGGCGGGGGGAGAGAGTTAGGCTGCGTCGACGAGGACGAGTTCGGCGTCTTCCAGGGCGGTGACCCGCACTGTGGCCTCGTCGCGGATGGCGGCGCCGTCGCGGGCCTTCAGGGTCACGCCGTTGACCTCCACTGAGCCGGTGGCGGGCACCAGGTAGCCGTAGCGGTCGGCGCCCAGCTCGTATTCGGCGGTCTCGCCGGCCTTGAGGGTGGCGGCCACGACCCGGCCATTGGTGCGGATCGGCAGGACGTCGGTGTCGCCCTCGACGCCGCTGGCCAGGGTCACGAACTTCCCGGCGCGGTCGCCCTTGGGGAAGGGCTTGGCGCCCCAGCTCGGTTCGCCGCCCGTCTTGTTGGGCTGGATCCAGATTTGGAACAGGGTGGTGGGTTCGCTCTCCAGGTTGAACTCGGCGTGGCGGATGCCCGAGCCCGCGCTCATCACCTGGACGTCGCCGGCCTGCGTGCGGCCGGTGTTGCCCAGGCTGTCCTGGTGGGTGATGGCCCCGGTGCGGACATAGGTGATGATCTCCATGTTCGCGTGGGGATGCGGCGGGAAGCCGGAATTGGGCTCGATCCTGTCGTCGTTCCACACCCGGAGAGGGCCCCAGCCCATGCGCTTGGGGTCGTAATATTCGGCGAAGGAGAAGTGATGCTTGGCGTCGAGCCAGCCGTGGTTGGCGCCGCCGAGGGAGTCAAAGGATCTGCGTTCGATCATCTCGTGGTCTCCTGATCTTGAAGGAACGCGCGGCAAGCCGTCGCGTCGCTTGTTGAGATCAAGGTAGCCATTGCAGCCCAATCCGAAATAGAAACGATGGAAACAGATCGTTTCGGAAATCGTCATGCCACGTCTTCCCGACTTCGAGGCCTGGGCCATCTTCGCCAAGGTGGCCGAAACCGGCGCCTTCGCCCGCGCCGCCGCCGAGCTGGAGCTCTCCAAGGCCACGGTTTCCAAGGCCGTGGCGCGGCTGGAGGGCCGGCTTGGGACCACCCTCTTCCACCGCACCTCCCGCAAGCTGTCCCTCACCGAGAGCGGGCGGACGGCCCTGGAGCGGGCGCAGCGCCTGCTGGCCGAGGGGGAGGCGGTGGAGGCCGAGGCCGCCGCCCAGTCGGCGACGCCCCAGGGCCTGGTGCGGCTGGCCGCGCCGATGTCCTTCGGGGTGCGGCACGTGGCGCCCCTGATCCCGGAGTTCCTGAAGCTCTACCCGGATGTCTCCATCGACCTCAGCCTGTCGGATCAGAAGGTGGACCTGGTGGGGGAGGGGTTCGATCTGGGCCTGCGGATCGGCGCCCTGCCGGACTCCTCCCTGCTGGCGCGCCGGCTGTGCGCGGTGCGGATCGTGCTGGTGGCCTCGCCGGCCTATCTCCAGGCCCACGGTCGCCCCGCCCATCCCCGTGACCTGATGCTGCACAAGGCCTTGACCTACGCCTATGTCCTGACCCCGGAGGTCTGGCGGTTCTCGCACCCCACCCAGGGGGAGCAGGCGGTCACCGTGAGCGGGCCGCTGAAGGTCAACAATTCCGACGCGCTCGGGCCGGCCCTGCGCGAAGGCCTAGGCCTGGCCCTGCAGCCGGAGTTCCTGATCTGGCAGGAACTGACCGACGGGACCCTGGAACCGGTGATGTGCGATTGGCGCACCCCGCCCATCGCCCTGCACCTGGTCTCGCCGCCCGGGCGACAGCGGCCGGCCCGCGTGCGGGTGCTGCACGACTTCCTGGCGCAGCGCCTGGCGACGGCGCCCTGGGCGGTGGCGGAGGAGGCGCCTTGAAGCCCGCCGCTATTCCGCGCCCTTGGTGAACTCCGCGAAGGATCCCAGGCAGCCCTGCCAGACGCCGATGTGCTGCTTCACCTCGTCGGCGGTCATCCGCAGATTGACCAGGGTGGCGTAGGCGACGTTGGGCTTGCCGTCGTCGGCGATGAAGCCGCGGCAGGCCACCTGGCCCTTGTTGAAGCTGTTCATCTCCGCAAAGCTCACCCCTTTGGCCGAGAAGGCGGTGGTGAAGATCAGGGCGTGGCAGGCCTTACCCTTGGCGTCGCAGTCCACGTACTGGGCGCCGAAATCCCCGCCGGGGGTCTCCACATTGACGAACACCTCGGTCCCTGCCGTCTTGGCGATCTGCGCCTTGGCGTTCATCGACTTCAGCAGGGTGACCAGGGCCGCGGGATCGCGCACGTCGAACAGCGGCTTGGCGGGGGTGGCCGCGTGGGCGGCGACCGCCAGGGCGGCGACGGCGGCGGCGAGGGGAACGGTGCGCATGGGTCTTCCTTGGGCGATGCGAAGCGTGGGCATAGCTCAATTCCCCGTATCCGGCGGCAGGAGAATGGCGCTCGCCCGCCGCGCGCGCCGGGATGACAAGGGCGCGCCGCCTCTCCTAAGGTAGGGCCATGCGCCGTTTGATGCTCCCGCTCGCGCTCGCCGCCCTGGCCTTACCGGCCCTCGCCCAGGACCGCAGCCCGGCCCTGCGCCAGAGCCTGGTGGATCTCGCCTATGTGCTGGGGGAGAGCCATGCCCTGCGGCAGGCCTGCGTCGGCGTCGAGGACCAGTACTGGCGCACCCGCATGATCAACATGGTGGAGGCCGAGAAGCCCGACGAGTCCCTGGACCGCCGGCTGAAGGAGAGCTTCAACACCGGCTTCGCCTCCCGCCAGAGCGAGTTCCAGGCCTGCACGTCCGCCAGCCGGCGGGCCGAGATGGCCGCCGCCAGCCACGGCCTGGACATCTCCAACCGCCTGGCCAAGGTGATGGTCAGAACCGAGCGCGAGGCGCCGCCCACCATCTTCGAATTGAACGCGCCAGGCGAGACGGCGGGCCCGGGCCCGCGCTAAGGTCGTCTCCGAACACTCGGAGACGTTGTCATGGCCGCTGCGACAATCGCGTCGATCGCCTTCCTGATCCTGGCCCTGGTGATCGTGCTGGGGGCCATCAAGATCGTGCCCCAGGGGCGCGAGTACACCGTAGAGCGGTTCGGCCGCTACACCCGCACCCTCAAGCCCGGCATCTCCTTCCTGACCCCCTTCGTCGAGGGGGTGGGCCGGCGCATAAACATGATGGAGCAGGTTCTGGACGTGCCGCGCCAGGACGTGATCACCAAGGACAACGTCTCGGTGCAGGTGGACGCCATCGTCTTCATCCAGGTGATGGACGCAGCGGCGGCGGCCTACCGCGTCACCAATCTCGACTACGCCATCACCCAGCTGACCATGACCAACCTTCGCACGGTGGTGGGCAACATGGAGCTGGACGAGGTGCTGAGCCAGCGGGACCAGATCAACACCCGCCTGCTGGACGTCATCGACCAGGCCACCAGCCCCTGGGGGGTGAAGGTGGCCCGCATCGAGATCAAGGACCTGCAGCCGCCGCCGGACATCACCAACGCGATGGCGAGGCAGATGAAGGCCGAGCGGGAGCGCCGCGCGGTGATCACCGAGGCCGACGGGGAGAAGCAGGCGGCCATCACCGTGGCTGAGGGCGCCAAGCAGTCGGCCATCCTGCAGGCCGAGGGCCGCCGGGAGGCCGCCTTCCGCGACGCCGAGGCCCGCGAGCGGGCGGCCGGCGCCGAGGCAACCGCCACCAAGCTGGTCTCCGACGCCATCGCCAGCGGCGACGTCAACGCCATCAACTATTTCGTCGCGCTCAAATATGTCGAGGCCTTCGCCAAGTTGGCGGAGAGCCCGCAGCAGAAGACCGTCATCGTGCCCGCCGACATGAGCTCCATCGTCGGCTCCATCGCCGGGATCGGCGAACTGGTGAAGACCATCCAGTCGGACCGCCCGCCGCCGCCGCGCCCACCCCAGCCGCCGCGCGCGACGGCGGTCCCCAAGGCGGGGAGCTGATCGGGTGGAGGGCCTGATCCAACTGGCGGTCGTCAATCCGTTCTGGGTGTGGGCGGCGATCGGCGCCCTGGTGCTGGCCGCCGAGGTGGCCACCGGCTCCGGCTGGCTGCTATGGCCGGCGGCGAGCGCGGCAGCGACCGCCGTGGCTGTGGCGCTGTTTGGCCTGCCCTGGGTGGGGGCGGTGGGCCTCTATGCGGGTCTGACCATCGTCACGACCTTGCTGGCCCAGCGCTTCTGGCCGGCGCGGCAGGCCGGCGAGGCCGACGACATCAACGACAATGTGGCCCGGCTGGTGGGCCATCACGGCAAGGCGATCGCCAATTTCCACGACCGCGCGGGCCGGGTGTTCATCGACGGCAAGGAGTGGGCCGCCGACCTTGACGACGACACCCCGCTGGCTCGCGGCGCGGCGGTGGAGGTGACCGGCGTCAGCGGGGCGCGGCTGCGGGTGCGTCCGGCTCGCTGACCTCGGCCAGGAAGCTGCGCAGGGCCTTGAGGAAGGGCGTCACCGCGCGGAACTCATTGTCGGTGAAACCATCCCGCAGGGCCTCGGTCTTGGCCTTCATCGCCTTCATGACGGTGGTGGCGGTCTCGATCCCGGTGCGGGTGATCTTCACCCGCTTCTTGCGGCGGTCGGCGGTGTCGGCCAGCACGGCCACCAGGTCCATGGCCTCCATCCGTTGCAGGATGTTGGTGAGCGCGCCCTTGGTCATCAGCATGATGCGCGCCAGCTCCGCCGGGGTCTGGCCGTCGCCGTGGCGCATGAACCAGCGCAGCAGCTCGAAATGGGCGTGGGTCATGCCCTCGGGCAGGTGGCGGCAGACCGCCATGCGCAGATAGTGTTCAATCATCCCGATCTCGCCGAACACCTCCACATAGGGGTGGTCGTGGGCAAGCGGCGCGTTGCGCAGCGGGTTGGGTGTCGTCATGCGCGCCTCCATATCGTTCAATCTTGAACGATATGGGTTGTGTCGCGGGGCGCCGCAAGGGCCGCGCGCAGATTCGCCTAACGCCGGTTGGCGGCCAGGGCTTCCTTCAGGCCACGCCCGGCCAGGGCGTCGGCGTGTTCGTTCAGCTCATGGCCGGCGTGGCCCTTGACCCAGCGCCAGTCGACCGTGTGACGCTCGCGGGCGGTGTCCAGCCGCCGCCAGAGGTCCTCGTTCTTCACCGGCTTCTTGTCGGCGGTCTTCCAGCCGCGCTTCTTCCAGCCGTGGATCCACTCCGAAATGCCCTTCATCACGTAGGTGGAGTCGGTGTGGAGCTCGACCTCGCAGGGCTTGTTGAGGGCCTCCAAGGCCTGGATGGCGGCCATCAGCTCCATGCGGTTGTTGGTGGTGTCGGGCTCGCCGCCGCAGATGTCGCGGCGATGGCCGCCGGAGATCAGCAGGGCGCCCCAGCCGCCCGGCCCCGGATTCCCCGAGCAGGCGCCGTCGGTATAGATCACCACCTTGGGGGTCACGCGGGGTCCCCGAACAGCACCAGGTCCGGCGCCTCGCGGTGGACGGCCAGCTTTCGCTCGTATTCCAGCGGGTCCTTGGGGCGGACCAGGGCGCCGGGCGGCGTCGCCCCCCAGGCCTCCAGCCGCGTCAGGAAGAACCGCATGGCCGCCCCATGGGCCAGGACCGGCAGGGCGGCGCGCTCGCCGCCGCTCAGGGGGCGGTGGCGCTCGTAGCCGGCCACCAGGGCCCGGGCGCTGGTGATGTTGAAGCTGCCGTCGGCCTCGAAGCACCAGGCGTTCAGCGCCACGGCGATGTCGTAGGCGAGCGCGTCGACGCAGGCGAAATAGAAGTCGATGGCCCCGGCGAACTTCCCGCCCGAGAAGAAGACGTTATCGGGGAAGTAGTCCTCGTGGATGATCCCCTGGGGCAGGCCCTGCGGCCAGGTCCGGGCCAGCCGGTCCAGGTCCGCGCCGATGGTGGCGGCGAGGCCGGGCTTCAGGGCCTCGGCGTCGTCTTTGAGGGTGGCGAACAGTGGCGCCCAGGCGGCCTGGCCCAGGGCGGGCTTTCGCGTGCCCGGGAATCCCTGGGCGGCCAGATGCAGCCGCGCCAGGCCTTCGCCGGCCTCGCGGCAGTGGGCGGCGGTGGGGCGACGGACCGACAGGCCGGGCAGGAACTCGATGATGGCGGCGAGCTTGCCGCGCACCCGCTTGATGGTCTCTCCCGCGCGGTCGGCGACCGGAGAGGCGCAAGGGTAGTCATGCTGCGCCAGCCAGCGCATCAGGTCCAGGAAGAAGGGCAGTTCCTCCTCCTTCATGCGCTTCTCGTAGATGGTCAGGAAATAGCGCCCGACCGTGGTCTCCAGCATGAAGTTGGAGTTCTCGACGCCCTCGGCGATGCCCTTGAACGCCACCGGCGTCCCGAGGTCGTAGTCGGCGAGCAGGAGGGCGAGCTCCTCGTCGGTGATGTCAGTGTAAACGGCCATGCTGGCGCCGGGATGCGGGAGGCCGGCCCAGGCGTCAAGCCTTGGAGACCACCCAGAGGTCCTGACCGCCGTCATAGTCGCTCGGCGCCGCCCAGTTCCCGCGATGGAAGGAGACCACCTCCAGGCCGGCCGCGGCGATGGCCTGGGTCAGGGCCTCGGCGTCATGGGCGATGGCTCGCTCCGGGCTGCGCGGATCCACGACGCTGGAGGTGGCGTCATAGGGCTGGAAGTCGAACTGCGGCGCCTCGGCGGGCCGGGGCGAGAAGGCGGTGAAAGCGAAGCGGCCCCCCGGCTTCAGCACCCGACGGGCCTCCTCCAGATAGCGCCCCACCGGACCGAACCGCATGTGGGTGAAGACCGACATGGCGAAGGCGACATCGATGGACCCGTCGGCCACCGGAAACACCACCGCGTCCTCGGCCAGCGTCCCCGACCGGTTGTAGTCGCCGTTCCAGATGTCGAGATGGACGAAGTTCAGCTGCGGATAGCGCCGTTGGCACATGCCGATGGCGGCCTTGGAGAGATCGAATCCCGTATAGGGATGGTCGTTCAGGTGGGCGGCCATCCGGCCGGTGCCGCAGCCGATGTCCAGCAGGGCGTCGCCGGGGCGCAGGCCGCCATAGGTCCGCAGCCAGCCCACGGCCTGCAGGCCGATGGCGTGGTGGTCGCCATTGCCGACATTGTGGATCACGCTCCACGGATCGCCGGGCCGACGGGTCGGCAGGCTCTTGATGTCGAGCCACAGGCCCGAGAGCGCGCGGCGCAGGGGCGGCGGGGCGTAGCTGGCGAGGGCGCGGATCGTGGACATCAGCCCTCCACCAGCACCCGGGGCAGCTTGAAGCTGACGGTCTCGCGGGCGGCGTCGACCTCCTCCACTGTCACGTCGAAGGTCTCGCCGAGCTTGTCGATCAGGCCCTGGACCAGGACCTCGGGGGCCGAGGCGCCGGCGGTGACGCCGACGGTGGCCGCGCCCTCCAGCCAGGCGAGGTCCAGGAAGGAGGCGTCGTCGATCAGGTGGGCCTGGGCCACGCCCTCGCGCCTGGCCACCTCCACCAGGCGCACCGAGTTGGACGAATTGGCCGAGCCCAGGACCAGCAGGACATCGCTGCGGGCGGCCACGCTTTTCACCGCCTCCTGGCGGTTGGTGGTGGCGTAGCAGATGTCTTCCTTGTGCGGAGCGGCGATCTCCGGGAATCGCTCGCGCAGGGCCGCGACGATGGCCGCGGTGTCGTCCACCGAGAGCGTGGTCTGGGTGGCGAAGGCTACGTTCGTGGCGTCCTTCGGCGTGAAGGCGCGCGCGTCCTGCACCGTCTCGATCAGGGTCACGGCCCCCTCTGGCAGCTGGCCCATGGTGCCGACGACCTCCGGGTGGCCGGCGTGACCGATCAGCACGATCTCCATCCCGGCGTCATAGTGGCGCTGGGCCTCGACATGGACCTTGGAGACCAGGGGGCAGGTGGCGTCGAGATAGAGCATCTTGCGCGCCTTGGCGTCGGCGGGCACCGATTTTGGCACGCCGTGGGCGGAGAACACCACCGGGCGGTCGACCGGGCACTCGTCCAGTTCCTCCACGAAGACGGCGCCCAGCGACCTCAGCCGGTCCACCACGTGGCGGTTGTGGACGATCTCGTGGCGGACATAGACCGGCGCGCCGTACTTCTGGATCGTGCGCTCGACGATCTGGATGGCGCGGTCGACCCCGGCGCAGAAGCCGCGCGGCGTGGCGAGCAGGACCGTCAGCGGGGGGCGGGGGCGGGCAGGTTCGGACATGCTCCCAAACTAGGCGTCCGAGGCTTCCGCCGCCAGCCGCGTTGCGGCCTCAATCGATAGTCAGTAGTAGAGGTCCGACCGTGCGGACCCCCGCGCGACAACTCTCTCTGTTCTGGACGACCCCATGCGCCGTTCCCTCCTGCTGGCCGCCTGCGCGTTCCTCGCGGCCGCCACCACCCTTCCCGACCTCGCCATGGCCCAGGCCCGCCGCGGCGGCGACCAGCAGCGCCAGGAGCAGGAGGCGGCCAAGAAGAAGAAGCAGAAGGAAGAATGGAACGACGTCCAGGCGCCGCTGCAGGCCCTGCGCAACGCCGGACCGTGCCCCTTCGTGAAGGTGCTCTACGACGCCGGCCGCTACGTCGAGTTCAAGGACAACAAGGAAGCCTCGGCCAATGTCGGCTATTCCGGCGAGATCCAGGGGATCTCGGCGGGCTGCCAGTACAAGGAGTCCGATCCGATCCAGGTCCAGATGGAAGTGCTGTTCGAGCTGGGCCGCGGCCCGCAAGCCCAGGGCTCCTCCAAGACCTATCGCTACTGGGTGGCGGTGACCAAGCGCAACGAGGCGGTGATCGCCAAGCAGTACTTCGATCTGCCGGTGACCTTCGCCCCCGGCCAGGACCGGGTCTATGTCACCGAGAAGATGGCCCAGATCGTCATTCCGCGCGCCAAGGACACCACCAGCGGCGCCAATTTCGAGGTCCTGGTCGGCTTCGACGTGACGCCGCAGATGGCGGCCTTCAACCGTGACGGCAAGCGCTTCCGGGTGAACGCCGGCACGGCCGCCGCGACGGGGACACCCGACCGTCAATGAGTGATCTGAAAAGGGGCCTGAGCGAAGCGGTCGCCGCCGCCTTCGCCGCCGCGGGCCTGCCGGCCGAGCTGGGCCGGGTGACGCCGTCCGACCGGCCCGATCTCGCGGACTTCCAGTGCAATGGCGCTCTGGCGGCCGCCAAGACCGCGCGCCGCGATCCCCGCGAGATCGCCGCCGGGGTCACCGCGACCCTGGCCGCCGATCCGCGCCTCTCGCTGGTGGAGATCGCCGGCCTGGGCTTCATCAACATGCGGGTCTCCGACACCGCCCTGTCGGAGCGCGCCAACGAGATCGCCGCCGATCCGCGCCTTGGCGCCGGAGAGGTGGAGACCGCACGCCGCATCCTGGTGGACTATGCCGGCCCCAACGTCGCCAAGCCGATGCACGTGGGACACCTGCGGTCCTCCATCATCGGCGAGGCCATCAAGCGGATCTTCCGGTTCCGCGGCGACCTGGTGGTGGGCGACGCCCACTTCGGCGACTGGGGCTACCAGATGGGCCTGCTCATCGGCGCCGTCATGGACGAGGACCCCTTCATCAAGGCCCTGATGGAGCAGCTGAACGGCCGCGGCCGGCCGGTGACCCCAGAGGAGGAGAAGACCGCCTTCGCCGCGCTTGAGGGCCGCGTCAGCCTGGAGGATCTGGACCGCCTCTATCCGGCCGCCGCCGCCCGGGGCAAGGAAGAGCCGGAGTACCGCGACCGGGCCCGCAAGCTCACCGCCGAACTGCAGGCCAAGACCCCAGGCTATCACCTGCTGTGGCGCCACTTCGCCCGGGTGACCAAGGTCGCCCTGGAGCGGGACTTCCATGCCCTGGGGGTCGATTTCGACCTCTGGAAGGGCGAGAGCGACGTCGACGACCTGATCGCGCCCATGGTCAAGGAACTGGACGCCAAGGGCCTGTTGGTGGACGACCAGGGCGCGCGGATCATCCGTGTGGCCCGCCAGGGGGACAAGCGCGACCTGCCGCCCCTGCTAGTGGTCTCCTCGGAAGGTTCGGCCATGTACGGCACGACCGACCTGGCCACCGTGCTCGACCGCGAGAAGAGCTTCGATCCCGACCACGTCCTCTATGTTGTGGACCAGCGTCAGGCCGACCACTTCGAGGTGGTGTTCCGCGCCGCCTACCTGGCCGGATACGCCCCGGAGGGCAGCCTGGAGCACATCGGCTTCGGCACCATGAACGGGACCGACGGCAAGCCCTTCAAGACCCGCGAGGGCGGGGTGCTTAAGCTCAACGACCTGATCGAGATGACCCGCACCAAGGCGCGCGAGCGCCTGCGGGAGGCCGACCTGGGCGCAGAGCTCGACCCCGACGCCTTCGACGACACCGCCCACAAGGTGGCCGTCGCGGCCCTGAAGTTCGCCGACCTGCAGAACTTCCGCGGCACATCCTACGTCTTCGACCTCGACCGCTTCTCCAGCTTCGAGGGCAAGACCGGCCCCTATCTGCTGTACCAGGCGGTGCGGGTGAAATCCCTGCTGCGCAAGGCCGCCGACGAGGGGGTCAAGACCGGCCCCATCACCGTGTCCGATCCGGCGGAGCGGGACCTGGTCCTGCTGCTGGACGCCTTCGACCAGGCGCTCAACGACGCCTACGACAAGCGCGCGCCGCACTTCGTGGCCGAGCACGCCTTCAAGCTGGCCCAGGCCTTCAGCCGCTTCTACGCCGCCTGCCCGATCCTTTCGGCCGAGCCCGTGCTGCGGTCGTCGCGCCTGGCGCTCGCCGACACCACCCTGCGCCAGCTGGAGCAGGCCCTGGACCTGCTGGGCGTCAACGCGCCGGCACGGATGTAGCGCCGTCCTCCCTCCCCTTCTTGGGGAGGGACAGGCGGCTCCGCCGCCCGGGTGGGGAAGCCTGAAATTTCCGCAGACCCCGCCTGAATGCCCCACCCGTCTGGCGCTTCGCGCCATCCACCCTGCCCATGAAGGGGCGGGAGGCCAACCGCGCGACTTTGCGCGTTGACTCAGGCCCACCCTTCGAACAGGTTCCGCCTCGACTCTCGCGGGAGAGACCGGGCCTTGAGCCCGGAGCCGAAGGCGCAACCGCCCCGGAAACGCTCAGGCAAACGGACCGCGAAGGCTGATGAACGCTGGAAAGTAGCGGCCCCCGTTCGGGTCGCTCGCCGAAGGAGCAAGGACCTGGCCCGACGGGCGCGATCCGAAATCTCTCAGGCCCAAGGACAGCGGGGGCAGGGCGACGGCGGATTTTCCGCGGGCGTCTGCAATCGTCAGCCGGAGTCTCATACGTGTCCGATGAAGCCCTGAAGACCACCCCGCTGGCCGCCGCGCACGTGGCCGCTGGCGCACGCATGGTGCCCTTCGCGGGCTATTCCATGCCCGTCCAGTACAAGGACGGGGTGCTGAAGGAGCACCTCTGGACCCGCGAGCACGCCGGCCTGTTCGACGTCTCCCACATGGGCCAGGCCCGGCTGCGCGGTGTCTCGCCGCTCTCGGCCTTCGAGGAGATCACGCCGGGCGACTTCATCGGCCTGAAGCCCGGCAAGCAGCGCTACTCCGTCCTGCTCAACAAGACGGGCGGGGTGATCGACGACCTGATGGCCGCCCGTCCCGACGACGACGGCCTGTTCGTGGTGGTGAACGGCGCCTGCAAGGACAACGACTTCAAGGTCATCGACAACGAGCTGGCCGGCCAGGTGACCATAGAGCGCCTGGAGGATCGCGCCCTGCTGGCGATCCAGGGCCCGGAGGCCGCCGCCGTGGTCGGCCGCCACCTGCCCGCCGCCCTGCGCATGGTGTTCATGGACTCACGCGCCATGCCCGGCTTCGGGACCAATATCCTGATCTCCCGCTCGGGCTACACCGGCGAGGACGGCTACGAGATCTCCGTGCCGGCCCATCTGGCCGAGCAGATCTGGAACCTGCTGCTGGAGGACGAGCGCGTCCGACCCATCGGCCTGGGCGCTCGGGACTCCCTGCGCCTGGAGGCCGGCCTGCCGCTCTATGGCCACGACGTGGACGAGACCGTCAGCCCCATCGAGGCCGACCTGGCCTTCGCCGTCTCGGTCAAGCGCCGCGACGCCCGCGACTTCCCCGGCGCCGCCCGCATCGCCAAGGAGTTGGCGCAAGGTCCGTCGCGCAAGCGCGTCGGCCTGCGCATTCTGGAAGGCGCCCCGGCCCGTGAGGGCGCCGAGATCGCCGACGAGAGCGGCGCCGTCGTCGGCGTCGTCACCTCCGGCGGCTTCTCGCCGAGCCTGGGCTATCCCATCGCCATGGGCTTCGTGCCGCCGGCGCTTTCCGCGCTCGGCACGAACCTGAAGGTCATTGTCCGGGGCAAGCCGCAGGCCGCGCAGGTCGTGGCCATGCCCTTCGTTCCCAATCGCTACGTCCGCAAGGTCTGAGGAGATCACCCCGATGCGTTTCACCAAGGATCACGAGTGGGTCGCCCTCGAGGGCGACGTGGCCACCGTCGGCATCACTGCCTACGCCGCCGAGCAACTGGGCGACGTGGTGTTCGTCGAGACCCCCGAGGTCGGCAAGACCGTGAAGGCCGGGGACGGCCTGGCGGTGGTCGAAAGCGTCAAGGCCGCCTCCGACGTCTACGCTCCCATTTCCGGCCAGGTCGTCGAGGCCAACGCCGAACTGGGCGACGCCCCCGAGACGGTCAACGCCGTGCCGGAATCCGGCGGCTGGTTCGCCAAGCTGAAGATCGCCGACAAGGCGGAGTTCGAGGCCCTGATGGACCGCGCCGCCTACGAAGACTATCTCGGGACCCTGTAAGCACCCATGCGCTACCTGCCCCTCACGCCGCTCGACCGGGCCGAGATGCTCGGCGTCATCGGCGTCGACACCATCGACGACCTGTTCGCCGACGTGCCAGCCGCCGCCCGCAAGGCCGACCTCTTCGACCTGCCGCTGCACGCCGGTGAGATGGAGGTGGAGCGCGAGCTCTCGGGCCTCGCGGCCAAGAACCGTCCGGCGGGGGCGGGGCCCTTCTTCTGCGGCGCCGGGGCCTACAAGCACCACGTGCCGGCCACGGTGGACCACATCATCCAGCGGTCGGAGTTCCTGACCAGCTACACCCCCTACCAGCCGGAAATCGCCCAGGGCACCCTGCAGGTCCTGTTCGAGTTCCAGACCCAGGTGGCGGCCTTGACCGGCCTGGAGGTCGCCAACGCCTCGATGTACGACGGCTCCACCGCCTGCGCCGAGGCCGTGATGATGGCCCAGCGGGTCACCCGCCGGAAGAAGGCGGTGCTGTCGGGCGGCCTGCACCCGCACTATGCGGCGGTCACCCAGACCATCGCCCACGCCGAGGGCATGGACATCGCCCGCCAAGCCGTCGCCATCGACGCCGAGGCCGCTGTGCTGTCGGCCATCGACGCCGAGACCGCCTGCGTGGTGGTCCAGACCCCCAACGTCTTCGGGGTGGTCACCGATGTGACCAGGATCGCCGAGGCCGCCCACGCCGCCGGCGCCCTGCTGATCGTGGTGACCACCGAGGCCGTCTCCTACGGCCTGCTGAAGCCGCCCGGCGAGATGGGCGCGGACATCGCCGTCGGCGAGGGCCAGTCCATCGGCGTCGGCCTCAACTATGGCGGCCCCTATGTCGGCCTCTTCGCCGCCCGGGAGAAGTTCGTCCGCCAGATGCCCGGCCGGCTGTGCGGCGAGACCGTGGACGCCGAGGGCGCGCGGGGCTTCGTCCTGACGCTCTCGACCCGCGAGCAGCACATCCGCCGCGAGAAGGCGACGTCGAACATCTGCACCAACTCGGGCCTCTGCGCGCTCGCCTTCAGCATCCACATGACCCTGCTGGGGGAACGCGGCCTGCGGGAGCTGGCGGCGCTCAACCACAGCCGGGCCCGCGAACTGCGCGACGCGCTCGCCGCCGTCCACGGGGTGGAGATCCTGTCGCCGCGATTCTTCAACGAGTTCGCCATCCGAGTCCCCGGACGCGCGACCCAGATAGTCGAGGACCTGCTGGCCGACGGCGTCGTCGCCGGCGTGCCCTTCAGCCGCCTCGACCCCAAGGCCGGGATGGACGACGTGCTGCTGGTGGCCGCCACCGAGACCACCACCCGCGATGATATCGCCGCCTTCGCCAAGGCCCTGCACACGAGGACCGCCCGATGAGCATGTCCAATATCGGTCGCCCGACGCGGCCTGAAACCGGCGTCGCCGCTGTCGCCCATACCTCGCTGACCGGGGCCCGCGGCCTGCTGCAGGACGAGGCCCTGATCTTCGAGATGGACGGCTGGGACAAGACCGGCGTCGATTTCGACGTGCCGAACCAGGACGCCTCGGACCTCGGCGACCTGGTGCGCAGCGCCCCCATCGGCCTGCCAGGCCTCTCCGAACCCGAGGCCATGCGCCACTATGTGCGCCTGTCCCAGAAGAACCACGCCATCGACCTGGCCCTCTATCCGCTGGGCTCGTGCACCATGAAGCACAACCCGCGGCTCAACGAGAAGATGGCTCGCCTGGCCGGCTTCGCCGACCTGCACCCCATGGCGCCGCAGTCCACAGCCCAGGGCGCCCTGGAGCTGATGGACCGTCTGGCCCACTGGCTGAAGACCATGACCGGCATGCCGGCCGTGGCCCTGTCGCCCAAGGCCGGGGCGCACGGCGAGCTGTGCGGCCTGCTGTCCATCAAGGCGGCCCACGAGGCCAAGGGCCAGGGCCATCGCCGCACCGTCCTGGTGCCCACCTCCGCCCACGGCACCAATCCCGCCACCGCGGCCTTCGTGGGTTCTGACGTCACCGAGATCGCCCAGACCGCCGACGGCCGCGTGGACCTTTCCGACCTGGCGGCCAAGCTCTCGCCGGACGTCGCGGCGATCATGGTCACCAACCCCAACACCTGCGGCCTGTTCGAGCGCGACATCATCGAGATCGCCCGCCTGACCCATGCGGCCGGAGCCTATTTCTACTGCGACGGCGCCAACTTCAACGCCATCGTCGGCCGGGTGCGCCCGGGCGACCTGGGCGTCGACGCCATGCACATCAACCTGCACAAGACCTTTTCCACGCCCCACGGCGGCGGCGGGCCCGGCGCGGGTCCGGTGGTGCTGTCGGCCGCCCTGGCCCCCTTCGCCCCCGCCCCCTGGGTTGTGAGCGACGGGCAGGGCTTCAAGCTGCTGGAGGAGACCGAAGGGGAGGCCGCCCAGGCCTTCGGCCGCATGGTGGCCTTCCACGGCCAGATGGGGATGTTCGTCCGCGCCTACGCCTACATGCTCAGCCACGGGGCCGACGGCCTTCGGCAGGTGGCCGAGGACGCGGTGCTCAACGCCAACTACATCAAGGCCAAGCTCTCGGCGGTGATGACCCCGGCCTTCCCGGACGGCCCTTGCATGCACGAGGCCCTGTTCGATGACAGCTGGCTGGAGGGCACCGACGTCACCACGCTGGACTTCGCCAAGGCGATGATCGACGAGGGCTTCCACCCCATGACCATGTACTTCCCCCTGGTGGTGCACGGGGCGATGCTGATCGAGCCCACCGAGACGGAGTCCAAGCAGGAGCTGGACCGCTTCTGCCACGCCCTGATCCTGCTGGCCAAGGCCGCCAAGGCGGGCGATGTCGAGCGGTTCAAGGGCGCCCCCTATCTGGCGCCGCTGCGACGCCTGGATGAGACCCAGGCGGCCCGCAAGCCTCGGTTGACGTGGCGCCCAGAGCCCACAACTGTGGCGCCGGCGCCCATGGCGGCTGAATAGCTACAGTCTGGACGAAATTTAACCCGCCGGCGTCTTTACGACTCCTTCGGGCGTTCCCATACCTGATGGGCGCGGTGACCGACCGACCTCCCCGATTGGGCGGGCCGCGCGCTCCAGGTTGAACAACGTGTCCTACGCCATCCCCAGCGTGCGCGCCCTGCGCGCCTCCGACGAGTCTGCCCGCGATCTGGCGGCGAAGGTCGGTCGATTCCTGCTCGTCATGCTTGGCCTGACCATCATGGCCGTGGGCCTGGTGACGGCCGTGCTGCCGGGACACCTGGGGCTGCCGATCCTGGTGGTCGGGCTGATGATCGTGCTGCGCAACTCCTTCAAGGCGCGCCGGCGGTTCGTGGGCATCCAGCGGGCCCACCCCAAGATGGTCTTCCCCCTGCGTCGCCTGATGCGCCGGGAGCCGGAGATCGCCGCGGTGTTCTGGCAACAGATGCTGCGGATGGAGAAGGTGGTCCTGCCGGGCCGCTACCGCTTCGCCCGCCGGCTGCGACGCTTCCTGCATCCCCGGCGGCGCGGATCGATTTTCGCCCGTTAAGCGCGTTTGAGGTGTGGCGCCGGCGCCGCGGCGTTCCCGAAATGGGCGTAAACCTTAAAATTTAACGGGCCTGTCGCCTTTACGACTCTCTTCTGCGTTCGCATATGCGCTTCAGGACGACCGCCCGACCTCCCCAAGCGGGCGCGCGTCCCAAATCCTGGTTCGAATAAAAAACGTGTCCTACGCCATGCCCAGCATGCGCGCCCTGCGCGCCTCAGACGATTTCGCCCGCGAGTTGGTGGCGCGGACCCTTCGCGTGGGTCTGGCCCTGCTCGGCGTGCTGATCGTGCTGGCCGGGATCGCGGTGTCGCCCCTGCCGGGCCCCGGCGGGATTCCGGTGATCGTCGTCGGCCTGATGCTGGTGCTGCGCAATTCCTTCAAGGCCCGCCGGACCTTCGTGAAGTTCCAGCACGCCCACCCCAAGATGGTCTTCCCCATCCGCCGCCTGCTGCGGCGGGAACCGGAGATCATCCTGGTGGCCTGGCAACAGGCCCTGCGCATCGAGCGCCTCGTCGTGCCGAGGAAGCTGCGCTTCGCCGTCAAGACCCGCCGCCGCTTCCGCCGCCGGTAGCTCCCAAAGAAAACCCCTCCCGTGAGGGAGGGGTTCTGATCTTTCGTCGATGAGGTAGGCTCCTATTGGAGCTTGGCGCCCATCTGGCCGATCGCGCCGTCGATCAGCGGGTCGGACTTCAGACCCGCTAGACGCGTGGTGAGCACGGTCTCGGCGATCTGGGCGGCGAGGTCGGCGGCCGCGGCCTTGACCTCGGCCGAGGCCTGGGCTTCGGCGGTGGCGATCTTGCGCTCGGCGAGTTCGCCGCGACGCTTGATCTGGTCTTCCAGCTGGACCTTGGCTTCGGCCGCCATGCGCTTGGCGTCCTCCTGAGCGTTGGCCAGCAGTTCGGCCGACAGCTTCTCGGCGTCGGCGCGTTGCTTCTTCACATCGGCCAGCAGGCGGGTCGCTTCGTCGCGCAGGGCCTGGGCTTCGTCCAGTTGCGCCTGGATGGCCTTGGCGCGGGCGTCCAGCGCCCCCACGGCCATGCCCGGCACCTTGGCGTAGACCAGGGCGCCGATGAACACCAGGAGCCCGACGGTGACCCAGGTGTGCGCGTCTTGCAGGAGTTCCACGGTCAGAGTCTTTCTAAGCTAGGCCGTCACGGCGGCTTTGAGCTCGGCCGCGGTGGCGGCCTTGCCGGTCAGCTTGGCCACGATGGCTTCGGCGGTGTCGGAGGCGATGCCGGAGACTTGGCTGAGGGCCTTGTCGCGGGCTTCGAAGATCCGAACCTCGGCGGCGGCCAGGCTCTTGGCGAGCTTGGCTTCCTCCTCGGCCTGGCGGACGGCGCTTTCAGCCTTGGCCTTCGCCTTGGCGTCGCCGGCAAGCTTCTGAGCCTGGGCGCGCGCCTGAGCGACTTCCTGGGCGACCGCGGCGGCCTGAGCCTCGGACTCTTCCTTCATCTTCCGCGCGGCGGCGATGTCACCGGAGATCCGATCCTCGCGCGCCGAGATGGTGTTGCCCAGCTTGGGGACGAACACCTTGGAGAACAGGAAGTAGAGGATGCCGAAAATGATCAGCATCCACACCATCTGGCCCGGCCATTGGGCCAGGTCGAACTGAGGCAGACCGCCCGAGCCATGCTCGGCGGCGGCGCCCGCTGCGGCGTGAGCCGCTTCGGTCACGGGCTCGGCCACGGGGCTTAGACCTGAACGAAGAGGATGATGAAGGCCATCACGAGGGCGAAGATGCCCATGGCTTCCGTCACGGCGAAGCCGAGGAACAGCATGCCGCGTTCGGCGGCCGCGGCCGACGGGTTGCGCATGGCGGCTTGCAGGTAGTTGCCGAACAGGATGCCGAGGCCGGCGCCGGCGCCGATGAGGCCGGTCATGGCGAGGCCCGCACCGATGTACTTGGCGGCAGTAACGTCCATTTGGATAAATCCCTTTGTAGAGGTGGGGTTAGTGGCCGTGATCGAGGTTCACGACATCGCTGAGATAGGTGCAGGTCAGGGCCGCGAAGACGAAGGCCTGCAGGAAGGCGACGATGAATTCCAGGGCCATCAGGGCGATGACCATGGAAAGGCTGAGGGCCGAGCCGACCAGGCCCAGATAGGCTAGGCCGCCGTTGGCGATGGCGAAACCGCCCAGGCCGACGACGAAGCTGCCGAACATATACATCACGACGTGGCCGCCGATGATGTTGCCGAACAGTCGCATGGCCAGGGTCACCGGGCGCACCAGGAAGGAGATGAACTCGATCGGCACCAGGATGAACAGCATCGGCCAAGCGACGCCGGAGGGCACGAAGAGCTTGAAGAAGCCCAGGCCGTTCTTGGCGAAGCCCACCACCAGCACGATGAAGAAGGTGAGCAGGGCGAGCGTCGCGGTCACCGCGAGCTGGGCCGTCACCGCGAACTGCTCGGGGAACATCCCGATCAGGTCGAGCACCGCGACGAAGGAGAAGAGGGTGAAGATGAAGGGCAGGAAAGGCCGGCCGCGGTCGCCGATCATCGAGCCGGTGAGGCCCTTGTCGACGAGGTCATAGACGGTCTCGGCCAGGGCCTGCATGCGGCCGGGGACGACGGCGCCCCGCGACGAGAACAGGAAGAAGACGGTGATGATGGTCGCAGCCATCATCATCGTGAAAACAGAGTTGGTGATCGACAGGTCGATCGCGCCAAGGCCCGGGACCATCACGGGCGGCAGGTCCACGATCTTCTGGATCATGAACTGGTGCATGGGCTCGATGGCGGCCATTAGCGGTTCAAGTCCTCATCCTCGTTACGCACGTCCGGCGACGCCGGGGTGTTCAGTTTCGCCGCCGTCCGGTTCGCGGACGTGTAGGCGTTATAGGCCGACAGGGCGGTTCCCAGCATCAGGCCGGCGACCAGTCCCCAGGGCGTGGTGTGGAGAAAGTGGTCGAACAGCCACCCGAACCCCAAACCCCCCAAGACCCCGCCGATCACCCCCCCCAGGAGGCGATAGCCTTCGCCCATCGCGCGCTCGGCTGAGGCCTTGTGTGGCCCACGCTTGGTCGCGGTCTCGAAGGCGTCGAGCCGTTCGTCGAGGCGCTTGATGGCCTCTTCGTTCGGATCGTCCGGCTGCGGCATTTGCGTAAGGTCTTTAAAGGGACCGCGACAACTGTCCGCGGCCCGGCCAGGTCGCGGCGGAACCTATAGAGCCGGGTGCAGTGCGTCAAGGCTGGGAAACTGATATTTAAGAGACTGATTTCTAACAGTTTTTCGACCCGCGTCAAACGGTCTCGCCCGCGACTCCTGAAGGCGGGGTATCGCGAAGCGCCTCCTCTCCCCGTTCAGGGGGAGAGGGTAGGGTGAGGGGGCGCGCAGCAAGGCTACGCGTTCCGGCGCTGGAGCAACAACTGAGCCTCAGAAAGAGCCCTCACCCTACCCTCTCCCGCAAGCGGGAGAGGAGAGACGACTACTGCGCCGCCATGGCCTCGGCCTGGCGCAGGTCCACCGAGACCAGTTGGCTGACGCCGCGTTCGGCCATGGTCACGCCGAACAGGCGGTCCATGCGAGCCATGGTCACCGGGTTGTGGGTGATGGCGATGAAGCGGGTCTGGGTCCGCCGGCGCATCTCGTCCAGCAGGTTGCAGAAGCGGTCGACATTGGCGTCGTCCAGGGGCGCGTCCACCTCGTCCAGCACGCAGATGGGCGCCGGGTTGGCCAGGAAGACCGCGAAGATCAGGGCCGCGGCCGTCAGGGCCTGCTCGCCGCCGCTCATCAGGCTCATGGTGGCCATGCGCTTGCCGGGAGGGCAGGCGTAGATCTCCAGGCCCGCCTCAAGGGGATCGTCGCTCTCCACCAGGCGCAGTTCGGCCTGGCCGCCTTCGAACAGGCTCTCGAACAGGGCCTTGAAGTGTTCGTTGATGACGTCGAAGGCGGCCACCAGGCGCTCGCGGCCCTCGCCGTTCAGCTCGTCGATCCCCTGGCGCAGCTTGGCGATGGCGCCGGTGAGGTCGGCCTTCTCGGCCTGCATGGTCTCCAGGCGGGCGGCGTGCTCGGTCGCCTCCTCCTCGGCCCGCAGGTTCACCGGCCCGATGGCGTCGCGCTGGCGCTCCAGGTTGTAGAGGTGAGCCTCCATGCCGCCGGCGTCGCCGGGAATGGCGATGGCCGCGTCGGCCAGGCTCTGGGCCAGCTGCTCGGGCTCGACCCGCGCGGTCTCGCGGATCTGGGCGGTGATCTCGGCCAGGCGCTCGGCGGCGGCCTCCAGCTTCGCCGAAAGGCTGGCGCGCAGTTCGCGGGCCTCGCTGGCGGCGGCGTCGCTGGCGCGCACGGCGCGGTCGGCCTCGGCCCGCGCGCCCTCGGCCTGGGCCAGGGCGTCGCTGCTCTTGGCGCGGCGAGCCTCGGCGGCCCCCAGTTCGTCCAGCAACTTCTCGAAGCGCTGCTGATGGGTGGCCGGGGCCTCGTGGGCCTGGTCCAGCAGGGCCTTGGCCTTGGCGCGGGCCTCCTCCAGATGCTCCAGGCGCTTGGCGGCGGCCTGGGCGCGGCGGGTCCAGTCGTCGCGGTCGCGGGTCAGGTTCTCCAGACGCCGCGCCCGGCCCTCGCGCTCGCGGGCCTCGACGTCCATGGCGCTGCGGGCCTCGGCGGCGGCCTCGCGGGCGGGACCGGCGGCGGCGCGGGCGGCGGCCAGCTTGGCGGCGAGGTCGCCGACGGCGGTGTCCTCGGCCGAGTCCGACTGGGCGACCCGCAGGATCGACTCGGCGTCGGCCAGCTCGGCCTCGAAGCGGCGGATGACGTCGTCCAGGGACTGGGCGTGGGCCTCGCGGCGGGTGGCCTCGCGGTCGAGCTTCTCCAGCACCAGCCGCGCCGCAGCCACCTTCTGCTCGGCGGCCTGGGGCTGGCGGCGGGCCTCTCGCAGGGCGTCCTCGGCGGCGCGGACCCGGGCGTTGGCGGCGGCCTGCGCGTCGCGGGCGGCCTTGGCCCGGGGCTCCAGGGCCTCGATCTCGGTCTCCACCTCGGTGAGGCGGGTCTTCTGCTCCATCCGCACGGCTGCGGGCTTGGGGGCGTCGGCGCGGGCGGTGAAGCCGTCCCAGCGCCAGAGGTCGCCCTCCTTGGAGACCAGCCGCATGCCAGGCTGCAGGCCGGCCTGCAGCCGGTCGCCGTCGGCGCGGGAGACTAGAGCGACATAGGCCAGGCGGGCGGCCAACTCGCGGGGGGCCTTGACCAGGGGGGCGAGCGGCGTGGCGCCCTGCGGCCAGGCCGGCGCCTCGGCGTGATGGCCGCCCCAGAAGGCCGGCGCCTTGGGATCCAGGGCCGCGTCCAGGTCGTCGCCGAGGGCGGCGGCCAGGGCCTGTTCATAGCCGCGGTCTGGGGAGACCGCGTCCAGGGCCGGGGTGAAGCCGCCGCGCTTCTGCTGGGCCACGATGCCGGCCAGGGCCCGGGCCTCGGCGGTCAGGCGGCCGAGCTGTTCGTCGGTCTTGCGGGCGGCCTCGCGGGCGGTGAGTTCGGCCTCCTGAGCCTTGCTGCGTTCGTCCTCGGCGGTCTCCAGGGCCGCGCGCAGGGCCGCGAGCGTCGCCTCGGCGCGCTCCAGTTCGGTCCTGGCCTCGGCGGCCTGGGGATTGATGGCCGGGCCGATCTGTTCGCGTTCGTGGCGGGCCTGTTCCAGGGCGCGGCGGGTGCGGTTGACGCGGCCCTGGGCCTCCTCGACCCGGGCGGCGCCGGCCCGGCGGCGGGCCTCCTCGGCGGCGGCCTGGGCGGCCAGGGCCTCCACGGCGGCATCGGCCTCGACCCGGGCGGCCTCGGCGGCGCGGGCGGCGGCCTCCAGTTCCGGCGCGCGCTCGGGAGCCGCGGCGATGGCGATCTCCAGGGCCTCCAAGTCGCCGGCCATGCGTGACAGGGCGAGCTGTGAGTCCTCCACCATCTGGGTCTCGCGGGCCCGGTCGGCGTCGATGCGGGCCACGTCCCCGGTCAGGCGCTCCACCTCGGCGGCCAGGGCCTCGCCCTCCCGCTCCAGGCGGTCGCGATCGATGGCCAGGCGGTGCAGCACGGCCGCGGCGATGGTCTCGGCCTCGCGCAGGGGCTTGATCTGCTCCTCGGCGGCGGCGGCGATGGTGGTGGCCACGGCGGCTTCGCGGGCGGTGGCCTCGACGGCGGCGATGGCGGCGGCGGCCTCGGCCTGCAGCCGTTCGGCCGCGCTGCGGGCCTCGTTCCAGCGGGCGTAGAGCACCGCGCCCTGCAGGGCGCGAATCTCCGCCGACATCTTCTTGTAGCGGTCGGCCTGGCGGGCCTCGCGCTTGAGGCGGTTCAGCGCGCTCTCCAGCTCCTTGGCGACGTCCTCCAACCGGGTGAGGTTGGTCTCCGCCGCCCGCAGCCGCAGCTCGGCCTCATGCCGGCGGGTGTGCAGGCCCGAGACGCCGGCGGCCTCCTCCAGGATCATCCGCCGGTTCTGCGGCTTGGCGGCGATCAGCTCGGAGATCTGCCCCTGGCGCACCAGGGCCGGCGAGTTCGAGCCGGTCGACGCATCCGCAAACAGCAGCTGCACGTCGCGGGCGCGGACCTCGCGGCCGTTGATGCGGTAGGTGGAGCCCTCGCCCTTGTCGATGCGGCGCACCACCTCCAGGATCGGGTGGTCGTTGAAGGCCGCCGGCGCCTTGCGATCGGCGTTGTCGATGGTGAGCATCACCTCGGCATGGTTGCGCGAGGCGCGCCCGCCGGAGCCGGCGAAGATCACGTCGTCCATCCCGCCGGCCCGCATGGCCTTGGCGGAATTGGCGCCCATCACCCAGCGCAGGGCTTCCAGCAGGTTCGACTTGCCGCAGCCATTGGGTCCGACAATGCCCGTGACTCCGGGTTCGATGCGGAACTCGGTCGCATCGACGAAGGACTTGAAGCCCGAAAGGCGAAGCCGCTGGAAGTGCACTGAGGTGCGGGGCCCTTCCTACTTCTTGGCTTGGGCGGCGGCGATGGCGGCGTCGAACTCGGCCAGGGTGGCCTCGCCTTCCTTGAGCTTCTCGCCATTGATCAGGAAGGTCGGGGTCGAGCTGATTTTCTCGTCGCGGGAGGCCTTCTCGACGCGGTCATTCAGGGCCTTGAGCGCCGTCTCGTCGGTGATGCAGGCGTTGAACTGCGGTTCGGTCATACCCGCCGACTGGGCCACCCGCAGCAGGACGCCGCGCATGTCCCCGGTGGTGAACATCTCGTTCTGGGCCTTGAACACGGCGTCCAACACGCTGAAATACTTGTCCTTGCCAGCGCAGCGGGCGGTCAGGAAGGCGGCGGCGGCCACCTCCACCGGCGGGGTCAGAAACTCCTTGAAGGTGTAGTGCACCTTGCCGGTGTCGATATATTTCGCCTTCAGAGCCGGGAAGACCTCGTTGTGGAAGGTGGCGCAATGGGTGCAGGAGGCCGAGGCATATTCGGTGATCTTCACCGCCGCCTTGGGGTCGCCCAGGGTCATGTCGGCGGCGTCGGTCTTGGCCCCGCCCTGGGAACAGCCGGCGAGGGCGAGGGCGCCCAGGGCGGCGACGACGAGGAGGCGACGGCTGAAGTTCGGCATTTGAGCCCTCTACGGAATTCCGAATGAAAGATTAAAGCGCGATTCCCCCCAGGCCGGGGGCAAAGTCAACGGGTGCGTCGATCGCGCAGCACGCCCCGACCCAAGCTCAGCAATGCGGCTTTCAGAGGGCCGTCGGGCTCGGCGGCCAGGCTGGCGGCCAACTCGGCCTCTTTTCCAGCGTCCAGCGGGGGCAGGGGGCGGCGCACAGGCCGCACGCTCTCCGGGTTCACATTGCGCAGCGGCCCCTGGACGATCCGCAGCTTGTTCACTGCGCCCGCCCCCAGGAACAGGTTCACGCGGGCCACGATTTCCGGCGCCTGGTGCTGGATCAGAGCCGCGGCGGCCCCGGCCACCCGGATCTCCAGGGCGGCGGGCTCGCCGGCCTTCACCTTCGACAGCTTCACCGGCTCGGTGCGCTTGGCGATCTGCTCGCCGACGATCTCCTTCCAGCGCGCCTGCAGGGCGCCAGGCCCCTGGCCGAACCGTGCGTCCAGATCCTTGAGCAGCTTGGACAGGCCACGCCCCGCCGCCGGCGGCGGCCGCCGCTGCGGCCGCGTCCGCTTCCGCGACAGGATGAAGGCCGCCTCCGCGGCGGTGGGCAGGGGACGCTTGGGCATGGGCGCAGCTTACAGCGTCGGAGCCCCGTCGGTCACCAGTCCGAAGAGGTTCGTGGTTCTCCTCTTCCCGCCCGCCTTGACGCCCCCGTCCCCAGGTCGCAATCACCGGCCCCAACAACCGGGGGGCCGAAACCATGTCCGACACCAAGCCAGCGGCCTCGCACCGCCGCATCCTGGCCGCCAGCCTGGTGGGGACGGCGGTCGAATTCTACGACTTCTACATCTACGCCACCGCCGCCTCCCTGGTGTTCGGCAAGCTGTTCTTCCCGGTGGCCTCGCCCTCGGCCCAGTTGATGAGCGCCTACGCCACCTTCGCGCTCGCCTTCTTCGCCCGGCCCCTGGGCGCCGCCGTGTTCGGCCACTTCGGCGACCGGCTGGGGCGCAAGTCGACACTCGTCGCCTCGCTGATGCTGATGGGAGGATCCACGCTCGCCATCGCCTTCCTGCCCACCTACGCCCAGGCCGGCTGGGTCGCGCCCTTCCTGCTGTGCGTGCTGCGCTTTGGCCAGGGCTTCGGATTGGGGGGCGAGTGGGGCGGGGCGGCCCTGCTGGCCGTGGAGAACGCGCCGCCTGGCTGGCGCGCCCGCTTCGGCATGTTCCCCCAGCTCGGCGCACCAGTCGGCTTCGTCGCGGCCAACGGCCTCTTCCTGCTGCTGGGGGTGCTGCTGACGCCGGAGCAGTTCCTGGCCTGGGGCTGGCGCATTCCCTTCCTGCTCAGCATCGTCCTGGTGGGCGTCGGCCTCTGGGTCCGGCTGAAGCTTACCGAGACCCCGGCCTTCGCCGAAGCCATGAAGGAGGCCCCGCCCGCCAAGGCGCCCCTGGGCGAGCTGCTCAAGAACTATCCGCTGCAGACCCTGGCCGGCACCTTCGCCGTGGTCTGCTGCTTCGCCATCTTCTACCTGACCACCGCCTTCGCCCTGGGCTATGGCACGACCAAGCTGGGCTACAGCCGAGAGACCTTCCTGGGGGTGCAGCTTGGCGCCATCGGCTTCATGGCCGCGGGGATCATCGCCGCCGGCTACTGGGCCGACGCCACCAGCCCCCGCCGGGTCCTGATGGCCGGCTGCATCGCCACGGTGGCGGGGGGCTTCCTGCTGGCTCCGATGATGGGCTCCGGCTCGCTCTGGCTGATCTGGGGCTTCCTGTCCCTGGCCCTGGTCATGATGGGACTGGTCTATGGACCCCTCGGCGCCTTCCTGCCCGGCCTGTTCCCGGCGCGCGTCCGCTACACCGGCGCGTCGGTGGCCTTCAATGTCGGCGGCATCCTGGGCGGCGGCCTAGCCCCGATGATCGCCCAGGCCCTGGCCGACCGGGGCGGTCTCGTCCCCGTCGGCTACTATCTCAGCGGCGCGGCCCTCATCAGCCTGACGGCGCTGTTCCTCCTCAAGCGCCAGGCGGAATGAACCCCGAGGTCCTCCGCGCCAGGCTGCTGGCCTGGTACGACGACCAGGCGCGCGACCTCGCCTGGCGGGTGGGGCCTGCGGGCGGTCGGGTGGGTGTGCGCCAGGACCCCTACCGGGTCTGGCTGTCGGAGGTGATGCTGCAGCAGACCACCGTGCCGCACGCCACGCCCTATTTCCTCAAGTTCACCGCCCGCTGGCCCACCGTGACGGCCCTGGCCGCCGAGCAGGACGGCGAGGTCATGGCCGCCTGGGCGGGGCTCGGCTACTACGCCCGCGCCCGCAACCTGCTGGCCTGCGCCCGGGCCGGGGCCAACGACCACGGTGGCGTTTTCCCCGACACCGAGGAGGGGCTGCGGGGCCTGCCGGGGCTTGGCCCCTATACCGCCGCCGCCGTGGCCGCCATCGCCTTCGACCGGCCCACCAATGTCGTGGATGGCAATGTCGAGCGGGTCATCTCGCGGCTGTTTGCGGTCGAGGCCCCGCTGCCGGACGCCAAGCCGGAGCTGAAGCGGCTGGCGGAGACCCTGGTGCGTGATGAGCGGCCCGGTGACTGGGCCCAGGCCCTGATGGATCTGGGCGCGACGATCTGCAAGCCGAAGTCGCCGCTCTGTGGTCGCTGCCCGGTGGCTCTCGACTGCGCGGCGCTCGCCACCGGGTCACCTGAGACCTATCCGCGCAAGACCGCCAAGGCGGTGCGGCCCCACCGCAACGGCGTGGCTTATGTGCTCACGCGTGGCGACTTGGTGGCGTTGGTCCGTCGGCCGCCGAAAGGCCTGCTGGGCGGCATGCTGGCCCTGCCCACCAGCGACTGGCGCGCCGACCCGTTTGGCGATGACGAGGCTAGCGCCTCAGCCCCCGCCGACGCGGCGTGGCGCCATGTCGGCGAGGTGGAGCACGGCTTCACCCACTTCACACTGACCCTGAAACTGCTCCGCGCCGAGGGCGACGCCGAGGGCGTGATCTGGTCGCCGCGGCGCGATCTGGATGGCTTGCCCAGCGTGTTCCTGAAGGCGGCCAGGGCGGCGCTGAACAACCTGCTCTAGACGCCCTTCCCCATCGAGGGGGAAGGCTATCGATGTGGTCAGACCTTGCCGGCCTCCGCCTTGGCCTCCGCCACCGTCGCGGCCCGGGGGAACAGGAAGGTCAGCGTGATCAGCGCCGTCAGCGACATGGCCAGCGCCGCGGCCGGGATGGCCGGCACCCCGTAGGTGGCCAGGGCCGCCCCGCCCACGGTCGAGCCCAGGGCCTGACCCACCGAGATCACCGAGCCGTTCAAGGCCAGGGCCACGGGGGCGCCGCCGGTAGCCTGGATCAGGCTGGATTGGATCACCGGGGTGATCGAGAACAGGGCCGTGGCCGCCAGGAAGATCCCCAGCGCCACCAGGGTCGCGCTCGGCCAGCCGTCGGGCAGGACATGGTGGGTGGCGGCGAAGTGCACGCTCATGGCGGCGGCCTGGATCATGAAGCCCTGCAGGATCCAGGACCGGCCGGCGGCCCGGTCGGCGGCCCGCGCCCCCAGCCACAGGCCCGCGATGGAGCCCACCCCGATCATCGCCTGGAAGGCGCCGACGCCGGCGCCCGTGACGCCGGCCCCGACCCGCACGATGGGGGCGATGTAGAGGTTCAGCGTCATGTTGGCGGCGAAGGTCAGGAAGGTGGTCAGGTAGAAGGGCCAGATGATCGGCAGCAGCACTTTCACCGTGTCGCCGCCGCCCTCGCGCTTCGGCGGCGCCGGCACCTTGGGCAGGAAGAACACCACGGCGGCCAGGGCGAACAGCGACAGGCCGGCGGCGAACAGGAAGGTGGCTCGCCAGTCGAAGACCGAGCCGATGATGCTGCCCAGCGGAATGCCCACCACGAAGGCCAGGGTCATGCCGCCCGAGACCATGGCCAGGGCCGAGCCCCGGCGCTCGGGCGGAACCAGGGCCGCGGCGGCCACGCTGGCGGCCGGTCCCGACATGGCGCCGGCAAGGCCCGCCAGGGCGCGCAGCACCATCAGCACCTCGAAATTCGGCGTCAGCGCGCAGGCGATATGCAGGGCGGCGCCCAGGGCCAGGGCCGTCATCACCATGATCTTGCGGTCCACCCGCGCGAACAGCCAGGCCGCCACTGGCCCCAGCACGGCCGAGGTCAGGACGAAGACCGTCTGCAACTGGCCGGCCACGGCGGTCGTCACCCCCAGGTCGGCGGCGAGACTCTCCAGCAAGCCGGCGAAGATGAAGGCTCCCGACCCGAAGGCGAAGGTCACCAGGGTCAGGACGTAGATACGCGGGTTCATGGACCCGAGCTTAACCGCCGACGTACCGACCGCCAGACAAAATGGACGGCGGCCGGGTGAATTGGAGTCAGGCGGCCAGCTGCGCCATGGACGAACGCATCTTCATCCGCAGCACATCGATCGGGGCCAGGCCCTTGTCGGTCTTGAAGTGCCAGTAGGTCCAGCCGTTGCAGGCCGGCGCCGACTGGATCATGGCGCCCACCTTGTGGATGGAGCCGGCCATGTCGCCGATCACCAGGCTGCCGTCGGCCCGCACCCGGGCCGAGCGCTCGCCCTTGGAGCAATAGAGAGTGTCGCCGGGGCGCAGCATGCCCGACTCCACGATCTGGCCGACGGGGATGCGCGGTTCCTGGCGCTTGGAGCCCATGGTCTCCAGGTCGGCCTCGGTCAGGGGGATCACCTTGGCGATCCGCTCGCGGGCCAGGGTCGCGTACTGTTCCTCGCGCTCCAGGCCGATGTACTTGCGGCCCAGCTGCTTGGCCGCCGCGCCCGTGGTGCCGGTGCCGAAGAAGGGGTCCAGGATGATGTCGCCCGGCTTGGTGGACGCCAGGATCACCCGGCGCAGCAGGGCCTCGGGCTTCTGGGTCGGGTGGGCCTTGACCCCGTTCTCGTCCTTCAGCCGCTCCTCGCCGGTGCACAGCGGGAAGGTCCAGTCCGACCGCATCTGCAGGTCGTCATTGGCCATCTTCATGGCGTCGTAGTTGAAGGTGTAGCGGCGCGAGCCTCGGCCCTTGGCGGCCCAAATCAGGGTCTCGTGGGCGTTGGTGAAGCGGGTGCCCTTGAAGTTCGGCATCGGGTTGGACTTGCGCCAGACGATGTCGTTCAGGATCCAGAACCCGAGGGTCTGCAGGATGGCGCCGACCCGGAAGATGTTGTGATAGCTGCCGATCACCCACATGGCGCCGTCGTCCTTCAGGACGCGCTGGCACTCGCTCATCCACT